>NZ_JBFOFP010000001.1:0-437770 GCF_040887305.1 Enterococcus sp. C57
AATGCCTTGATTCGTTTAGAAATTCCGAACCGCTTAGCTCGACAAGATATCCAATTGATCAAACGAGATCGGTTGAATGAACAACCATTAGAAAATGTCCCATTTCATTTATACAACATAGCAACGGATGAAAATGGAGAATTGACTGAAACCTTAGTTGAAAAATATTTGACTGATAAAGAAGGGAAAATCAATGTAGAGGCACTACCTTATGGCAACTATAAATTTGTTGAAGTAGAACCTTTGGCAGGCTATTTACCATTAGAAGAACCAATGGATTTTTCTGTCACGGTTGAAAAAGATGGCGAACTACTTGTTCTTGAAGCCTACAATGAACGGGAACCATTAGAGTTGACCTCTTTATTTACCGATATTGCTGGCGAAAAAACACTTGATCCAACAGTAGATAATCAGTTGAAAGATGTGGTGTGGGTCAAAGGCGAGGCAATCGAAATCGGACACACTTATACTGTTTTTACGCAATATAAGAATACAAAAACAGGAGAAGTGGTCAGTGAATCAACATCTACCTATACTGCGAAAAGCAAAGAAGATACATTTGAAGTATTTCTTGAGTTGAAGGCAAATATCCTCAAAGATAGCGATCAATTAACAGCGACCCACGTCTTATATTACGAAGAAGAGCAAAAAAATGAAGTAGGACGTGAGGATGATTTAAGGAACAAAGATCAGACAATTACATTAAAAAAAGAAAAATTATTATTAAAGCAAAGCATATTGCCAAAAACGAATGAACGACGTTCGCTGGAGATGGTTCTTCTTGGATTGAGCTTGATTATTATCGTTAGCAGTTATCTCTATCTTCAAAAAAAGCAGAAACATGTAAAGTTGTGAAAAAATTGATTTCGATTATTTTTACTAAAAGTATGATCAAAGTGTTTAGAAGACAAAAGAAAGGATGGTCTAAAGAATGGTGAAACGTTCAATCGTTGTAGATCAGTTATCGAAAAAGAATCTAGGCAGGATAAAATATGGACTTTTGTTCCTTTTTATCAGTGGAAGTATCACAGGAATTACTAGCATCTACCTAAGTCACAATCAGGAAAAAACAGTAGCAAGTAAACAAAAACAAGTAGCAAATATCATTGATACAAAAAACATAGAAAAAGAAGAAATACCCACTCATTATTTTCTTGAAGAGGATCATGATCCGGCAATCGCAGTCATGGAACAATTTGACTATTTTAGTTCTAAAACTGAGAGAACGGAATTGCCACTTCAACAACTAGAGCATGAGGTAGCGCAATTAGTCGTTGCCTTTGCCAAAGAAAAAAAGAAAACAGAAGTCACAACTTTAGAAACTTCAAAAGAAAGAGCGGATAGTAAACAAGCCCCAGTCTATGAGGCCCCTCCAGTTTCTATTGAAAAAGAAAAGAATCGTGAGAGTGATCAAACGACTTGGCAGAAACCACAAATTTCACTAGCATCCACTTACATGGTCATTGAGCAATACAGTAAATTTGAACCAGCAGACTATTTTGAGATTCTCACGGGTAACGACGCTTTTCCCACAGTCAAACATAATTTTATTGACACGTCGAAGCTGGGCGAGCAAAAATTTACGATCCGTGTCACCGACTCGGCAGGAATGTTTACAGATGCCACCATCTACTTTTTTGTTAATAGCTTACCGAAAATCAACTTGAAGCAGACGACAATGTACCAGCAGATCGGTGTACCAGTTGATTTGTTAGCAGGAGTATCCGCAATGGACCAAGAAGATGGGGATCTAACCGCAAAGATTGAAGTCGAAACAAATCTAGATATCAACAAAGAAGGAAGCTATGAGGTGCTTTATTCTGTCAATGATCGACATGGGGCTCAAGCGAAAACGAAAGCGTTTATCAAAATTGAAAATGAGGCACCGGTAATCCATATACCCGAATGGATTGACCATCAGATAAATCAAGAGTTGAATATTTTCGACTATGTGAAAGCTTGGGATAGGGAAGACGGAGATATCACATTAACTAAAACCAATATCTTAGAAACTAATTTTGATTCCAATAAAGAAGGAAAATATTTCTTTAGGATTGGCAATGTGCAAGATCGATATGGAAAATATGCAGAGGAGAGACGACTTCTCGTACAAGTAACGAATGAAGCCCCTAAAATCATCCAGGCGGATCTTCAAGTCAATGTTTTCTCTTCTTTGAAGAAAGAAGATTATTTTGCACAACTGGTTGTTTCAGATCGAGAAGATCCGTTAGAACGATTAAATATTGAAATAGATGAAGCAGCATGGAATCGGATCGATACATCTAAATTAAGAAAATATTTGCTTCCTCTTAAAGTTACTGATACAAATGGCAAAACAACCAGTGGTTATGGGAAAATCACGGTCATCAATGAACCACCACGATTTATAGGCATAGCCGATAAGGTGCTAGCTATTGGAGAGGCGTTTGATCCGCTAGCAGGAATTGAGGTTTACGACAAAGAAGAAACATTATCTTTAACAGATGTCGAAGTGACTGAAAACGTCGATGTCAACAAACCAGGAACTTACACTGTCAGTTTGAGTATCTGTGATTCTTTTGAGCGGGTACATGCTAGTTACCAAGTAACAGTTATGAATCAACAAGCGATAGAAAAGGAGAAAGAATAATATGGACTATTTTGAGCAAGCGATGTCGTTGTTTTCAAAAGGAGTACTTGCTTCTGGCAGTCTGCTCACTGTATGGGGGATTATTCAACTCGGCGCGGCTATCAAAGAACATAATGGTCCCGGAATGCAAAATGCTCTTTTTCAGATCGTTGGTGGGGCTGTTATCGTTGCAGCTGGCGCTTGGGTAGCAACTATTTCAATCTAAGGAAGTGGCTAAGCTGGACGGTGCAATCAAATTTTTACTACAAACAATTGCTGATCAATTAAATTTTTCAAACGACCCTAAAAATATGCTACTACAAAATCTAGAAACCTATCTACCTGATATCTATCAATACAGTGAGTTAATTATGAATGGAGTGATCAAACCAATTGCTTATTCTGTACTAGGCTTTTTACTATTGCTGGAGTTTCAACAAATGGCACAAAAAATTTATGGAAATTATTCCGGTTTTGGTGGCATGGAGTTGTTCCTCCCGCTCTTTCTTAAATTAGGAGTAAGCCTGTTGATCATGCGCCATTTAACAATATTTATCCATATGATCGTTGAAATTAGTACAACAATCAGTAATGGTATCAGTCAAATTGGGATTCGAGAAGGTGGAAGTAAGGCTGTTGATGTTCTTTCATTGATTGAGGGAATCTACCATTGGGGCTTTTTTGAAAAACTTACGTTGTTAATTATTTTGTTGATCCCGTTGATTTTATCCGTACTAACAAGTGTGCTAACAAAACTGGTTATTTTCATGCGTTTTTTTGAAATTTATTTGTATTTTAGCATTTCTCCATTACCTCTTGTGACGTTTCTTAATGAAGAAGTTAGTTCGATTGGTAAAAATTTTTTGAAATTAGTTTGTGCTTCCTCCCTGCAAGGGATCCTCTTATTTATTATATTAAGTTTTTATCCACTGCTCGTACATTCTGTGTTTTCAATTGATGAAAAACAGGGAATGATTGCAGTGATCAGTGGGATATCAGGGAATTGTCTAACATTATGTGCTAGTTTATTTTATACCAATAAATGGGCAAAAATCATTCTTGCAACTGCCTAGAGAATCATTTTTAACTGGAGGGAAATAAAATCGATGATTGAAGTACCAATTCGAAAAGAAATTTTAACCTACCAAGAAAAATTGTTTTTTGGCGTTTCGTTAAGACAATTTATCTCTGCTGTTGTAACGTTACTTTTGATCGTTCCTCTGGGCATTTTAAATTATGTCAGTTGGAAGTATCCGATTGATGATATCGGGATCGTTTTTATGGTACTCAGTGCCCCTATCTTGTCAGTGGGCTGGCTGACACCTAATCACTTACCTTTAGAAAAGTATGTGCAGATTCGATGGAATTATTTTCAATTGGCGAATTATTATACTTATCCTATTGTAGAGGAGTTGTATTCAAATGCCATGGTGGGTCAAAGGAGTAAGCGTGCCGAAAGAAAACAAGTTGAGTACGGAAACTAATAATAAAAAATTTATTCGTTTGATGCAAAAACAAAAGAAAAAAAGAGGGCAATATCAAAAAAAGTTAGCGCCAAAGCGTAATGTCCAAGATTTGTTGCGTTATGAAAAAATGTTTGAAAGTGGCATTTGTGAAATTGTGCCTAATTATTATTCCAAAAGTGTTCGATTTTCAGATGTGAATTATCAAATTGCTCAACAAGACGAACAATTGTTGATTTTCCAAAAATATGGCGAACTATTGAACAGTCTTGATGATACGATCCATCTAACAATCACGATCTTAAAAAAAAGAGTTGAGCTTGATGAGATGACGGATAAGCTTTTTTATGAGAGTAAAGGCGATCAACACGATAGCTATCGTGAAGAAGTCAATCAGATGCTTCTTCAAAAAATCAATGAAGGGGAGAATCGTTTTACAAAAGAAAACTATTTGACTTTTAGTACTCCAGCCAATCACTTAGAGCAGGCAAAACAATTATTGGGACGAATCGAAAAGAATTTAATCGGAAATTTGGAAGAAATTGGCTCAACGGTTGACCCATTAGACGGTTTAAAGCGTCTAAAATTGGTCAATCAGTTGTTGAAATCATCGGAACACTTTCAATTTAACTATTCCGATTTAGTCTTTAATCATCTTTCAACAAAAGCTGTGATTGCTCCTTCCAGTTTTAATTTTAAAAAGAAAAACTATTTTGAAATCAATGAGGAATATGCCCAGATTCTTTACCTAAAAGACTATCCAGCTAGATTGTCAGATAAACTCATGGCAGAATTGATGGAAATACCCGAAGAAATCACGTTATCGATCCACATTGATCCAGTCGGGGCTGAGCAAGCCAATCATCTGGTTCAAATAAAAAAAGCCTATATGGAAGGAGACAAAGTCGCTGCTCAAAGAAAAGCAACTCAAAAAGGCTACGATCCTTATACAAGTATTCCATATGAATTAACCAATAGTATCAATGAAGCTAATTTATTATTAGATGATTTGTTAAAAGAAGGACAGAATTTATTTTTCGTTTCGGTTTTTGTCTATTTCAGAACAAACACAAAAGAAAAATTGACTGATATAGCCGAACGAGTTTTGAGTATTGCCAGAAAAAATGGTTGTGGCTTTCATTATTTGGATTATCTACAACTAGAAGGGATGAACTCCGTCCTTCCATTTGGAAAAAATTGGATAACAACCCGCCGAACATTGACTACAGCAAGTGCAGCTATTTTTATTCCATTTACTGCGCAAGAACTTGACCACGAGGAGGGTAAATACTATGGAATGAATGAGCTAACGAAAAATGTAGTTCGGATCAATCGGAAACGGTTGAATACCCCAAGTGGAATGATTTTAGGTAGTTCAGGCTCAGGAAAAGGGGTAGCCAAAAAATATGAAGAAATTACTACACTACTAAAAAATCCAACAGACGAAATCATCTCGATTGATCCTGAAGATGAAGATACATTAATTGGGCAAACTTTTGATGCGCAAATTGTTAAAATTGCACCAAACACCGATACATTTATCAATCTATTGGATATCACAGATGATTTAAGTGGGGAAGTTGATCCAGTAAAATTAAAATCCGACTTTTTGTTAACAGCATTTGAAGCTTTGATCGGTGGACAATCGGGTTTGAATTCCGCACAACGTTCCATCATTGATCGTGTGACTCGCTTGACTTATTTTAACTATTTTCATTCTCAGGACAAGCAAATGCCAACATTAGCGAAGGAATGGTTTACGTTGCTCAAAGAACAGCCGGAAAAAGAAGCGCAGGCACTAGTATTAGACTTAGAATTATATATTGAAGGTTCTTTAGCGATTTTTTCCCATACGACAAATATTGAGTTAAATAAGCGTTTTATCATCTACAACACCAAAGAGTTAGGAAGTCAGTTAAAAACATTTGGGATGATGGTGGTTTTAGAGCAAGTATGGAATCGGGTGGTACGTAATCGGGATCGAGGGATCACTACGTGGATTTACATTGATGAAATGCAGTTGATGCTAAATGATCCTTACTGTGAAAATTATTTTTTTGAATTATGGAGTCGTATCCGAAAGTGGGGAGCAATTCCTACAGGGATCACGCAAAATGTGGAGACGTTACTGCTTTCAGATAAAGCACGGAGGATGCTAAGCAACACTGAATTTATTATTATGCTAAAACAGGCTAAAAGTGATCTGGACGAACTTTCTACTCTTTTTCGTCTTTCTACTCAACAACAAAAACACTTGATCCATCCGCCAAAAGGTGCAGGGTTGATACGTGCAGGTCATGCAATCGTGCCTTTTTCTAATACCGTTGATTCAACCACAAGATTATATGAATTAATCACGACTGATCCCGAGGAACGGATAAAAAGAAAACAGGAACAATTCGATGAATAAATCTAATTGGAACAAACGAGACAACGAGTATCGGAAAATTTTTCTATCAAGTAGCTTGAATCAATCGATAAAACGGAGCGTTACAAATAAAATGTTAGTTCCCTTCAGAAAAAAGCGTCGTAAGTTCTTAGCTGTTCAGTCCAATAAATGGCATTTTTTTAGATCACTCATGGTTCTTAGTTGTGTATTACTATTCTTACTGACGATAGGGATAACCAGTGTCATTTATTCGAGTGTACCCAATATCAATGAATTTGAATTAACAAATATTTGGACGTACATGACTCATTTGGATGTTGAAAAAAATCAAGTGCTTCGTCAGCAGCATAACATTATTAAAATCAACGGACAGATAGGGATGACACAAGACATGAATTTGGTTTCTAATATTGATGAAGTATTGTCTTATTTGGGTATTTGTTATGAGAATGTGGAACTCGAAAATCCAGTAATCAAAGCGAAAATCCATGAGATCCATGATAACTTATGGTCCCTTCATGCAAAAGGGAACGAAGCAACATTAACAACAAAATATTTTACTCAGATCATTGAATGGACAGAAGAATTGAAAGAACGATTGAATGCTGGTTCAACGATTGGTCGTTATCGTCAATTGATGGAACTACAATCGCCATTTAAGGAAGATCATCGATTAATGGTCAATCAAAGATATGGTTACTTTCTCGATGGCCAAGAAAAAAAGCTATTTCAGGGAATCCAATTACAAGTTGAGAAAAATATAGAATTATATGCTCCGATGGCTGGGAAAACGACTGTGACTGATCAGTCAATCGTGATCCAATTCAATAATCGACAGCTTGTCTTAAAGAATGTTTCACCATTAGTCAATCATGACCAAGAAGTCGTTTCGGGAGAATTGATTGGAACTGTAGCGAAAGAAAATGAAGTAACCATTGAATATTCCAAAAATGGACAATCAGTAAATCCAAGTTTTTATTTTGAAGAAGTAGCATATTCGGAAACATTCCAATTAGACTCTGGTAATCAAAACACGTCATTTGATGAATGGACATTTCGGCAATTAATTCTGCTTAAGTGTCATGCGTTTAGCGATCGAGCAGATAAAATTTTACAAGAAGCAAAAAGAAACGGCATCTCACCGGTGATCTTAGCGGCGATCATGATTCATGAAAGTGCTTGGGGGACTAGTAAAGGAATCCTAGAAAAAAATAACCCAGCTGGTCTAATGAATGATCAAGGTTTAATTTCATATCGTACGTTAGACGAAGGAATCGAAGCAACTGGTCGAACACTTAAAAAGCTGATTATTGACCAGCAACGAGTTACTGTCGAACAATTAGGAGCGGTCTATTGCCCGATTGATGCGACAAATGATCCCATGGGGCTCAATCGTTATTGGGTGCCTGCGATCAAACAATTAATGGTGCAATTGGGTGGAAAGCAAGAGATGGGATTGCTGTGGGAGCGATTCTCTGACTTTCATGAGGCTCTTTTAGCTAAAGCACAAAGTCTTCATCAAAAAGGTGTGTATTATTCTCAGGGAAACCAAAGAGGCGTATTTCCTTATCACGATTGCTCGTCTTACGTAATTTGGGTGTTGAATGAAATGGGACTAAATGTACCGTTGGGAAATACAGAAACACTTTATGGTTTGGAAGGACAACTTCTCTATCCGATCAACTATTCCGAAGTACAAGCAGGTGACTTATTTATTTGGGGAGAAAAAGGTAATTCGTCGGGCGATTTTGGGCATACAGGATTCTTTTTAGATGCTGGTGGAAAAACGATTATTCACTGTACACCTGCTACGAAAAAAGGATTTAGTCAAAATGGTGATGTCGTCATTACTCCATTTGCAGGGTATTATGGTGATCCACAACTGGCACCAGTTTACTTTTATCGAATCGTAGGGAGCGGGTAAAAATCAGAAATAAACATCAATTATTTACAACGATTGCTTGTTTGGTTATCAGCAGCAGTATAGCCGTAAGTATTGGATATACTTTTGGTAAAAAGAACACACAACAAGAAGCAAATAACCGTATACCTGTTGCACATTTCTCGGAACAACAGGTCAATGATTTTTTACGCTCGTATTTTACTTTCACAGAGTACGGGGATAATTATTTGAATTATGAGAAATTTTTAGCAAAACAAGCAAAAATTGCTGAAGAAGAAAGTAGAAAGCAAAGCGATTTTTTTCCACAATTTTTTGGTCATTCTCGTTTTATAAAAAGTAAGAATTTTATACGTCACGTGAATGACCAACAAATTGAAGTGATTGCCAACGTCACAAGGACGATTGATAGTTTGAATCAAGAAGGTAAGTCTACTAAAACACTTGAGAATGAAGGGCTGTTTCAAATTTGGTATGTGTTTGATTCAGCTACAAAACACTTTTTGGTGGAAAGGTATCAACCAATAGAGATAGCTGAAAAGGAATCGAAAGAATACGCAGAATGAAAATACCGGTTTTGTCCATCACTTTTGGTAAATGAAAAGGATGTCTATCTATGGCAAGAGAAACTGTACTGATTGATCATGTCAAAAGGCTAGAAATCGAAGAAGAGCGTCTACCGATTTTCGAGGCCCTCATTTTATTAGAAGAGGTCAATAAACAAACGATCCTTAATAAAAGCATAGGTAGTTGTCGTATTCGGATTTACAATCATAAAAATCACCTTCTTCATTCAATGGAATTACAATTTCCGTTAAAGGATGCCATAGAAGAAATAATCAGTGGGCAATATCAGATAGTCCGAAGTAAAAAGAAGACGACAAAAAGTAAAGCAGCGATACGCACGAAAAAAGCAATTAAGTATGGTGAACCTAGCAGATCAACCAAAGGAAAATTACTATCTTTGATCCCCACGATCAAAAGGGTCTGGTTTATTGTGGTGATTGTTTTCAGTCTTTTCATAGGCATTAGCGTAATGTGGCCACACTTTATTACGAAAGTAGATCAAAAAGAAATTACCACGACAGATGAGCAGGAGTGGGCAAAATTAATCGAAGCGCAAGCCTATCTTCAAGCGGCAACGGAATATCCAGAAAAGCGTCATGAATTGATCGACTATTTGACAGAACAACAAGAATTTACATGGTTGAAAGAGATCAATGAATATTACCCCACCGCAGATGCACAATTTGATTTGGCTTTTTTTGAAAAAAATTGGGAAGTAGTTATTGAAACGTCCCCAGAAAATTTATCTGACAAAAGAAAAGTGATGCTTGCATTTGCTTACATTGAATTAGAACAATTGGCCGAAGCAGAGATATTAAATAAATATTTAGAAAGTGAAGAACTATCAAAAAAGTTAGACCAAAATTATTTACAGAAAGGGCTGTTTTTTTTAAAACAGAAGAAGATTGCAGAAACAACGAAACATTTAGAATTGATCCAAGAGGAAGAAGTGAAAAAAATATTACAAACTTATATCGAACAAGCTTCCATCATTATTGATTTTATTGAGTTATACCAGCAAAATGAAGATCCGGAAAATCAATTATTGTGGGAACAACGATTAGAAATGATTGGTCAATCAGACATCAATGATAGGGAATGAGTGGTCTTGGATTCAGTTGTTATTTGTCGAATGATAACTAATTAAGGGGAGTAAGATAATAAAAATAATAAAGAAGAAAAAGAGATTGGCAAATTAGCTAAAATTATTAGTTAAAAGATAGTGTTGAAGTGTTAATGAAAAGAGGTAACGGCAGAAAAGTTAGTTCGCTTTTTCAAACGATTCTTACTTATCGTCAGTGAAGTCATTTGCTTTTCCAATCGTATCCCAAGGTAATAATCATTACTTGATCAAAAATAGGCCAAAGAATACCAGAAATCAGAGCAGTGATTTTCGTATTCTTTGGCTCAATTATTAAAGTTTGCTATTTCTGTTGTGGTGTTGCGCTTGTTACTATTGATTCATTTACAATCACAATCCAGCAAATATTTATGGTAACAAAAGTTATGTTTTATGCTAAAGATTCGACTGGTAAATCAAGTTCTGTTCCATAACGTTGTTTAAGTGCTAAACGAATCAATCGTTCCGCAAGATTCTCATTTCGGGCAAGAATCGGTCCGTGGAAATAAGAGCCAAAAACATTTTTATAAATGACGCCTTCGGATTGGTCTTCACCATTATTTCCGTGACCTTGAACGACTTTTCCTAAAGGTCGTTCGCCTTCCCCTAAGAATGTCCGCCCATTGTGGTTTTCAAAGCCATAATAGGTTTCATTAAACTCTTCATTATAGATAACGATATCGCCGATAAAACGATTATTTTCTTGACTTAAGGTGTAATGGTCTAATGCACTGATTCCTTGGATTTTTTCTCCATTGGCACCAATATAATAGTGTCCAAGGAATTGGTACCCGCCACAGATAGCTAACATCACACCATCATTTTCAATGTAGTTTGTTAGTGCTGCTTTTTTTTCTTGGATATCTTTTGAAATGATCAGTTGCTCATAATCTTGTCCGCCACCAAAAAAGACTAAATCATATTTATCTGCTTCAAATGGTTCATGCAGACTGACAATTTCGGTATGACAGGTCACACCTAATTTTTTAGCGACATATTTAAGCATCAATAGATTGCCGTTGTCTCCATAAGTATTCATCAAATTACCGTAGAGATGGGCGATATTCAATTCATAATTAGGCATGATTCATCCCTCCTTTGATAAATCCTTGATTCGCTAATTCTTTTCGTAATTGAAGAACTGCTGTATAGGTAGCTAGGATGTAGACGTGTTCGGTCGGTAATTGTTTGATATTTTTAATGACTTCATTCAGTTCCTTTGTTTCGATGATCTTATCTTCAGGGATTCCTGCAACTTTTAGACGTAACGACATATCGGTATGACGATCCCCACCAGCGATCACTGCAGGAATATCCATATCAGCAAAATGTTCAAAATTCCCGTCCCAGATCCAACTAACGTCAATTCCATCTGCATAGTTTGCATTTAATAAAGCAACTAATGAGAATGGATAAGGGGCTAAGCCGATCATATCGATGACCTGATTGATCCCAACAGGATTTTTAACAAGTACGAGTGTACATTTTTTACCATTGATATCAATGATTTCTTGACGACCAAATATTTTTTCGTCGTATCCTAGGCCTTGCTTGATTTTTTCAGGGGTTACCCCAAAATATTCAGCTACCGCTGTGGCAGCTAACGCGTTGTAGACATTGTACATCCCGCCAACTTCAATTCCATAGTTATGACCATCAATCGTAAAATCAGCTGAGACATTGTCCATGCGCAACATATCCGTTAGACGATAATCAAGTTCAGGACGTTTAAAGTCACAGTTTGGACAATAGTATTTCCCTAAATTTGCATACGTGATCATCTTGTAATGTAAAATATGATGACATTTAGGACAGAGCACACCATCCGTATTATAATGAGCCATTTGTTCATGGTCTTCTTCATGATCAAACCCATAATATTGGCGAGGATTGATTGTTTCCACAGAGTTGAAGATTGGCGAATCTCCATTACTGATAATTGTGGCATCAGGTGATTTCGCTGCTCCATCTACAATCATTTTGTAGGTGGTATAGATTTCTCCATAACGATCCATTTGATCACGGAAAATGTTTGTAAATAAAAATAGTTCAGGCTTCATGTATTCAGTTACTTTACTCAAACTTGCTTCATCGATTTCTAAAACAGCGAATTTTTTTTGCCCTTTTTTAGGTTTGGCTTGCAAAAAAGTAGAAACGATTCCTTGAACCATATTTGCCCCAGTTGGGTTGGTTAATACTTCATCAAATTGTTGCCGTAATATATTAACTGTCAAAGCAGTTGTCAATGTCTTTCCGTTTGTTCCAGTAACGACAACCACTTGATAATCTTTTGCAAGACTGTCTAAAATGTGTGGGTCGATTTTAAGTGCAAGTTTACCCGGTAAACTTGATCCTCCTTTAAAGAAGGTTTTTAATGCCCATTGTGATGTTTTACCAACAGCAATCGCAAATTGACTGCGTACTCCCATTATGTAACCTCCATAAAACGTCTTAACGACGAGTAAATTCAATTAATCATACCATATGTTCAAAAAAAGGTTAAATTGCTTTTCTTTTTTTTAAGAAATGGTTGCGATTCTCTTGTCTAACAACGATTGGTACTAGGCTTGATTGTTTATTTGAAGTTTCGTTTAGTCTAAGAATAGCCCCAACGGATAACAGTTGATTTTTTAGGAATAACTATAGTGGATTAATAGTTGTTTTTGATCGTCTGAAAAAAGAGTGTACATTGTTCGCTTAAAAAAGAATACTCCAGTTTGTCTAAGGGTTCGATAATAAAGTGGATCATTGTTTCACTTGTGCTTTTTTCTTCTGTACAGTAAATCAGAATGTTCTCAAAATAAATACGATATAATTTAACAAATTTTTATAAAAATCTGTTACTGTTCTTCTGAAAAATAATTCAAGGTATTTGTATAAAGCTTGATCTCTTTTCAGTCAAATAAGAGCAAAGTTTTCAGTACAAATAAATAACCCGAAGTGGCCGAAAATAGCTTTTCTATTTTCTGACTACTTTGGGTTATTTTTATTAGAGCGACACAGGATGCATTTTTGTATACTAAATACAGATTCAGCCTTTCAAGGTTTGTCGATTGTCTGAAATTTTACCCAATGATGATTTTTTCAGTAGGGTATTCGTAGCCTAAATCTCGTGTTTCTTTTGGAACAAATAACATCAAAGTATACAACATACCGATACGACCGATAAACATTAAAGCTGCAATCGTGATTTTCCCAATTACTGACAAGTTCCCAGTAATTCCCAGGGATAAGCCAGTGGTTCCGAAGGCTGAAGTTACTTCAACGATAATTGCAATTAAAGGCTGATTTTCTGTAGCTGATAAAAAGACGATACAGAAAAAACACATACCAAGAGATAACATAAATACAACGACTGACTTACGCACATCATCATTATCGATTCGACGACCAAAAATATTGATGTTGTCTTCGCTTTTAAGGAAAGAGTAGAGATAAAGACCAATAATTGCTACGGTCGTTGTACGAATCCCACCACCTACCGAACTGGGGCTACATCCAATGAACATCAATAAAGAAAAAACGATCAATGTAGTGATTTGGAAATTACCCAAATCATGGATTTGTAAGCCAGCATTTCTAGTGGTCATTGAGTAAAACATAGAATTGATCCACTTGACACTTAAACTAGAATCTTGAAAAAGATGGTCTTTTTCAAGTAAAAAGATTAACAGCGTCCCACCAACAAATAAGATGATAAAGGCTAAAACCGCTAATTTTGTAAATAAGGAAAAGCGAAACGGTAATTTTGCTTTTGAGCGTTTATACAAAATCCATTCACGAAATTCCATCAAAACAGGAAATCCTATCCCACCAATAAAAATCAAAAACATGATAACAAATAGGAACAGATAGTCATGTGCAAACGGCTCGATTGAGTTTCCAGTGACATCGAAACCCGAATTGGTCACAGCAGAAATCGATTGGTAAAATCCATAGAAAAGTGCATCCCGCCAATGATCAAAGTAGCCTCGATAATAGAAATAAATGGAAAAGAAAGCGCCAAAAAGGACTTGGAACCACAACAAAATTACAAAGGTGATACGAATCAAACGAACAATACCAGATAAGCGTGGCTGATTCATATCCGTCATGATCAGTTGTCGCTGTCGTAACGTGATTCTTCGTTTAGAAAAGATAATAAAAGCAGTAGAGATCATCATAATCCCTAATCCACCTACTTGGAATAGTATTTCAAGTAAGATTACCCCGTTATCATTAAAAGCCGAATTAATATCAAATGTGGACAATCCCGTTACACTGATTGTACTGATCGCCATGAAAAGCATATCGATAAAAGGTACGTGACTATCTGGTTCACGAAAAAAAGGAATGTAAAACAATCCTAAAGAGACAATGGTCATAATAAGATAGTAAAAAACAATGACTTGGATTGAAGAAAAATGACTAGAAGCGTAACGTTCGCTTCGACGTCTTAATTTCCGCATGAAAAGGGTTAATTTCAAGAAACTATCCTCCTTTTTAAAAGTTGTTTCTTTCAGTATACCGAGGTTATAAATAATACTCAAAGAAATCTTAAACAAAATGTACGTTTTCTTTTGATTTGCTATCAAATAGCATATAATTATGGAAGAATTGAAGAATAGCGAGGTCTCCCAATGATTGATGCAAAGGTAATTGTTGAAAAAATGAAAAACCAGAAAATAAATTATGATCGAGTACTACAAAAAATGATCCAACAATGGCAACAAGAAGAAACTCGACCCAAAATATTAATCCATACTTGTTGTGCTCCTTGCAGCACACATACGTTAGAATTTATGTGCCAATTTGCAGAGGTTACTTTATTTTTTTCAAATTCTAATATCCATCCTAAAAATGAATATTTAAGAAGACTCCATGAACAAAAGCGATTTGTTGATCAGTTTAACGAGCAAACCAATCATCATGTTCAGCTGATCGTTGATGATTACCGCCCCAGCGAGTTTAATAAAATGGTCATTACGCAAGGCCTTACGGAAGAAAAAGAAGGTGGCGCAAGATGTAGTGCCTGTTTTAATATGCGTTTAGACCTGGTAGCACAAAAAGCCCAAGAACTTGGTTATGATTATTTTGGGAGTGCATTAACGATCTCACCCAAGAAAAATGCTGCTCTGATCAACCAAATCGGGATGGATATCCAAAAAATTTATGGAACTCATTACTTACCAAGTGATTTTAAGAAAAATAAAGGATATGAGCGATCGATCCAGATGTGTAAAGAGTATGACATTTTTCGTCAGTGTTACTGTGGCTGTGTCTTTGCAGCTAAACAGCAAGGTTGTGATTTAAAGAAAATAAACCAAGAAGCAAAGGATTATTTAGCAAGTTCAAAAATTTCAATTAATTAGCTCTATTATAAAATTTTCAAGAAAACGTAAGAAAAAAATAAGAAATTTATGTTAAGTATAATTAAGTGTCAAAATAAAAGCGATTGATTCGATTGAAAATGAATATTCAGTTTGGTGGAAAAATGAATTTTAGACCAAGCATAAAAAATAATAGTGATGAAAAATAAAACATAAAGGAAGAGATATGATGCGAAAAGTAGCACCTATTTTGAAACCAATAGCAGTCTTAACTATTTCAACAATCGTTGCTACTGCGACCGGTGTTGTCAACAGCTCAAGTTATCGTACCCCTAGTTCAAGTTCGGTGGAAGAAACAACACCAACATCAACACCAGAGACCACATCTAATGAAACGTCGACAACACTGGATCAGACGAATGATTCATCGAGCACATGGGAAGAAAATACGAGTTCAACCAATGAAAATACGTATTCTACAGAGCAACCAAGTAGTTCGAAAGAAAAGTCTGACAAGCAAGGAAGCAGTTCATCCGAAACCAGTGATACGAATGCGATCAATGGAGGAAATCATACAGAACCAAGCTCAAGTTCGTCAACAGTACCAAGTAATACGACACCAAGTACTGAAGGACAAGATAGTGGAGAGGCTACCGTGAAAAATGTAACGCCAACCCAAAATACAGATGGGAAGCAAGTGTATAATCAGCAAGCAGGTGATTCACAATGACAATTTTATTAGATATTATCAATAGCGTGCATAAGTTTTTAGGTTATTTAGATATTAGTCCTAAATATTTAAATCGAGGCTATACGATTTTAAGTGTGATCCCAACGATGTATCTTTTACGGATTATTTATGGACTTTGGCAAAACCAAAATTACTTACAATTTTTCTTGTATGGAATCGGCTTTTTAGTGTTAGTGTATTTTATCATTTTGAATGTGTTTTATTACTTTCTGGATAAGAATACCAAAGCGGATGTGACACAATTGTTTGTCAAATATTTACCGGAAGAAGCATTCAATATTCAAACAGAAGAAGCGATGCTGAATAGCGGTGCAATCGACAAAGTGAACACGAAAGAAGTCAGTGTTTCTTATGATGAAGATTATCAATTGCGATTAGCTGAAAACATGCGTTATTTAATCGGGAATGGTGAGATTAAAACAAATGATCTAGGAAGAATGGATGGCTATCTTGTGGATCGTAACACACTTTATCCTTATTATTACGTTAAAAAAGTAGCAGAAAAAGAATATCAGTTGAGTATTGGGCGCAGCTACTCGGATTTAGCCCCTGTTGGAACGATTCTTATGGATTCGGCGGATGAAAAGCTCGAACCAGTTGGGTTGTTTATTGTAGGTGGTGACTTCGTCAAAGAAGGCTTAAGGTATCATGAGCCTTATCGTTTAAAACTTATCGTGAAAAAAGAACAACCAGAAAATGAAGCAATGGTTTACAGTAGAAGTCAACGAAGAAAGCATTCACGAAGTTAATGGATCACGTTGATCAAGACAGGTTGGAAAATTGTGGATGAAAAATGACAGAATCTCCCTTTGAATAATAAAAGAAAAAAATAGAGTTATACGTGATGTATTCTTATTCTTTCCTTTACTTTCTAAAAAAGGTAAAATAAAAAAGAACAATAAAAAAATCAATTGAATAATACGAAGAGAAAACAAAAGTAAAGCGGGAGGTATGTTGTGAAAGAATTTTTTAAAAATTGGGGTATTTTGATCGTAGTACTAGCAGCTATTTTATTAGCTCGGGTCTATGTATTTACGCCAGTTACCGTTAATGGACATTCAATGGATCCGACGTTGAGTGATGGTCAACGATTGATCTCGTCGAAAATCTCAAAGTATGAACGCTTTGATATTATCACGACGAAAGAACCTGGAGATGAAGAACGAATGATCGTTAAACGAATCATTGGCATGCCGGGCGATACCGTGAAAATGGAAAATGATCAATTGACGATTAATGGTAAAAAATATAATGAGTCTTATTTAAATGAGTTTAAAAAAGATTTTGCGAAAGATAAATTGCAGAATGAATATTCTTACAGTGAAGCTTTCCAAGCACAGGCTGAAAATTCGCAGCATTTCACAAGTGATTTTGAATATGTCGTGCCCAAAGGAAAATATTTAGTTTTAGGAGATAATCGTTTGATCTCTAAAGATAGCCGAATATTTGGTTTGGTGGATGCAGACATGATTCAAGGAAAAGTAGTTTTCCGTTACTGGCCTTTGAACGAAATCAAAATCTTTTAAGTCTCTTTCTGAGTAGGTATCAGAAAGAGCATGAGCAAAAATGTAGGCAACAGTGGTCATGACCAAGTTGTCTAGCCCAGAAAATAAGCCACAGAATCCGAAATAGTCTTTCCTATTTTAAGGATTTTGTGGCTTATTTTTTATTTTTTTCCGCTAGCAAAAAACAAAGAAGCATCTTGGTTCATGAATAAATTTTTACCAGAGTGAAAAGTGTAGATATTCGTGGAATGAAACCCAATTTGTTCAAGTAGAGCCATAAGTGCTTCATGGTCAAACCCATTATGGACTTTTGGATGGTTGATCGCATCATTGTGATCAAAATCAATGATCAAAAGTTGACCGTTTGGCGTAAGCATGTGGTAGAGTTTTTCTAAGATCAAACGTGTGTTAGGAATATGCAGTAGGACTAATGACATCAAAATAAGATCTACTTTTTGATCGATTTTTTGATCGATAGATTCGGTTGTGGCATCGAACGTTACCGAAGAGACGTTTGTTAATCCGCTAGTCTTAATTTTGTCTTCAGCAATTGTTAGCATCGCATCAGAGGAATCAACTAGAAGAAGTTGCTTGAATCGGTCAGCTAAAGATAACGAAACCAAACCGGTACCTCCGCCATAATCCATAAAAGTCAGTTCTTTGGTGGAAGAAGGTAGTTGAGAAATTAGTTCGTCTTGAATAATTTTTGCTAGTGCTTTTCTTTCGGGAGTATCATAATGGTTTGCGATTTGATTGAAGATTTCTGACATAAGGTCACTCCTGACTTCATAAGTTAGATGAATTTTATTAAGTATAGCAAAAAAATCTGTTTTCCCAAACCACTAGTTGATCTTGAAGAATTGAAAGACACGCAGCTATTGTTTTAAATGTATGAGTGTTTTAATCTAAAGTAACGTTTTTACCAGATGAAAAATTCTCACTGTAAAAAATAATGAAAATCAAGTATAATACCATAGGAACAAACTGGAAGGTGAGCAAGTAAATGGCACAACTATTTTTTAAGTATGGCGCAATGAATAGCGGCAAGACAATTGAGATCTTAAAAGTCGCACATAATTATGAAGAACAGAATAAACCAGTTGTCTTGATGACAAGTGGGATCGATACCAGAGATGGTGTTGGTGTTGTCTCTAGTCGTATTGGGTTAAAAAGAGAAGCCACGCCGATTTTTGAAGAAACAGATGTCTTTGATGTCATTTTTCAAATGGAGGATAAGCCATATTGTATATTGATCGACGAGGCGCAATTTTTAAAGAAAAAACACGTAATTGCGTTTACGAAAATTGTTGATGAATTAAACATTCCGGTGATGGCATTTGGTTTGAAGAATGATTTTAGAAATGAGTTATTTGAAGGATCAAAATATCTATTGCTTTATGCAGACAAAATCGAAGAGATGAAAACGATCTGTTGGTTCTGCCATAAGAAAGCAATCATGAATTTACATTATATCGATGGTCAACCAGTTTACGAGGGGGATCAGGTACAAATTGGTGGAAATGAAGCCTATTACCCCGTTTGTCGGAAACACTATTTTGAACCATCAATTATGACAGAAGGAGAATAAAGATGTACGATCAATTACAAGCAATTGAAGACCGTTATGAAGAACTGGGCGAGCTATTAAGCGATCCAGAAGTAATTTCAGATACGAAACGTTTTATGCAATTGTCAAAAGAAGAAGCAAACACTCGTGAAACTGTTGATGTCTACCGTCGTTACAAAGATGTCGTCCAAGGGATCAAAGATACAGAAGAGCTGTTAGGTGAAAAGTTGGATGATGAAATGGCTGAAATGGCCAAAGAAGAATTATCTGATTTGAAAAAAGAAAAAGAAGAATTAGAAGAAAAAATCAAAATCTTATTACTACCAAAGGACCCGAACGATGATAAAAACATCATCATGGAAATCCGCGGGGCAGCAGGTGGAGATGAAGCAGCGTTATTTGCTGGTGACTTATTCAACATGTATCAGAAATATGCAGAATCACAAGGTTGGAAAACGGAAGTGATGGAGGCAAGTATTACTGGTATCGGTGGCTATAAAGAAGTCATCATGATGATCTCTGGAGAAAATGTCTATTCAAAATTAAAATATGAAAGTGGTGCGCATCGTGTACAACGAGTGCCATCTACAGAATCACAAGGACGAATCCACACATCAACAGCAACCGTTGTGGTCATGCCAGAAGCAGAAGAAGTAGAAATCGATATTGAAGATAAAGATATCAGAACAGATATCTATCATGCATCAGGGGCTGGCGGTCAGCACGTCAATAAAACAGCATCGGCAGTTCGTCTAACTCATTTACCTACTGGAATTGTGGTAGCAATGCAAGATGAACGTTCACAGCTGAAAAACCGTGAAAAAGCCATGAAGATTTTACGTGCCCGTGTCTATGATAAAATTCAACAAGAAGCACAAAGTGAATACGATGCAAACCGTAAATCAGCCGTTGGAACGGGTGATCGCTCTGAGCGGATCCGTACGTATAATTTCCCGCAAAACCGTGTGACTGACCATCGTATTGGTTTAACTATCCAAAAATTAGATCAAATCCTTGCTGGAAAAATGGATGAGATCGTGGATGCGTTGATCATGTATGACCAAACATCAAAATTGGAAGAAATGCAAAATGGGTAAGACCACGTATTTAGAAGTCCTATCACGGGCTTCTTCTTTTTTAGAAGATCATGGAAAAGAAGGTCATAGTATCCAATTTCTTTTTCTTGAACGTAAAGGCTGGCAAAAACTTGATTGGTTGTTGCAGATGAATGAGCCCATTTCTAGCGAAGATCAACAGATGATCGAACAAGATCTGGAGCATTTGATGAACAATTATCCGCCTCAATATTTGTTGGGATATGCTGACTTTTATGGTCACCGCCTAAAAGTGACACAGGACACTTTGATCCCTAGACCGGAAACAGAAGAATTAGTTGAACGATGTTTGCAAGAAACGTCAGAACAAAACTTGAAGGTCATAGATATTGGAACAGGAACAGGGGCAATTGCGATCAGTTTAAAAGCTGAAAGAAAGAACTGGGACGTTTCGGCTGTGGACTTATCTCCAGCAGCTCTTTCAGTAGCGAAAGAGAATGCGCAACAAGCTGGACTGGCGATCCATTTTTATCATGGAGATACACTAGCACCGGTCAGTGATCAAACCTTTGACGTCATTATTTCCAACCCGCCGTATATTCGTTTCGATGAATGGGAATTGATGGATGAAAGTGTTCGGACATTTGAACCTAAAATGGCATTATTTGCCGAAGATGAAGGATTAGCCATCTATAAAAAAATAGCAAAAGAAGCAAAACAATGTTTGAAACCAGAGGGAAAACTATTTTTGGAAATAGGATTTAGCCAAGGGGAGATCGTGAAACAAATCTTTCAAACGGCATTCCCCAATAAACAAGTAAGTATTCATAAAGATTTATTTGGAAATGAACGAATAGTTTCTGTGATGAGCTGATTGTGGATGAAAAATATTTTTTATGTTTTTTTATCATAAAAAAACATTGATTTTACAAGGATGAAAACGAGTTATTGACTTATCAACATACTTATCCACTATTGACAAAATAGTTATCAACACTCTGTTGATAACATGAGGATAAAGTAGAATAAATCAAGCATATTGAAAAATGAGGGTGTGGATAGACTGTGGAAACAAACTATTATCATGAAGAACAATTATCAGAAGCAGCACAAGCATTAAAAAGTGGCGAACTCGTTGCTTTTCCAACTGAAACTGTCTATGGACTAGGCGCTAATGCACTTTTGCCTGAAGCGGTAACCGAAGTGTTTTCGGTCAAAGGTCGTCCACAAGATAATCCTTTGATTGTCCATGTTTCATCGTTTGAGCAAGTAAAACAATTTGTGGATAACTTTCATCCTTTAACGGAAAAAATCGTCAATCATTTCTGGCCAGGTCCCTTAACACTTATTTTTGAGATCAAAAAAGGGTCTTTACCACCTATTGTAACAGGTGGGTTATCCACAGCTGCTTTTCGTATGCCAGATAACAAAAAAACACTTGAAGTCATCCAATTAGCTGGTATACCAATTGTTGGTCCTAGTGCGAATACTTCGGGAAAACCTAGTCCAACGACTGCGGAACATGTCTACCATGATTTAAAAGGAAAAATCAATGGGATCATTGATGATGGTGCAACCCGAATTGGTGTGGAATCAACCGTGATCGATCTCAGTGATCCGGATCGTGAACCCATGATTTTACGTCCAGGAGCGGTGACCAAAGAACAGCTTGAAAAAGTGATCGGTGGAAAGGTAGCCGTTGATCGTCATTTAGTCCAAAGTACTGAAACACCTAAATCACCAGGAATGAAATATAAGCACTATTCGCCTGATACGCAAGTCATGATGGTCCAAGAAAATGATTGGGAAGCCGCTGTAAAATGGGCGAAAGAAGAACATTTGCGTGTTGGAGTAATTGCAGGTCCTAAAATTGCTGAAGCTGTTCGTTTTGATGTAGCAGCAGTCTACATGTATTTTGATGATTCAGTAGAAGCCGCTACGAAAGGATTATTTGCAGGATTACGTGGGTTAGATGAGAAGAACCTTGGACTTGATATGATCTTTGTTGCAGTATTTCCAGAAGAAGGTCTGGGAAATGCTTATATGAATCGCTTAAAAAAATCAGCGGGACAAAAATATTTTGAAAAAAGAACGTAGGTAGCTTGTACCCATACTTTATTATGATACAATGCAATAAAGTAAACTCTACTTGAATAAATTTGAATAAAACTGAGAGATCATGTTCAAAAGAGAAAGAATCAGCAATCATTCGTGAGATATAGCTTTTTACAGCGATCTGAATGACCAGTTAAGGATTTTAGCTGATCGTGCATAGATTGCTAGTTGATTCATGATTTCTTAGTAAACAATAAGAAGGAGCTGTTGTGTGTGGTAGACTACAAAACGTTTGACCCAGATTTATGGGCAGCAATCGCAAAAGAAGAAGAAAGACAAGAAAATAATTTGGAACTTATCGCTTCCGAAAATTTTGTCTCTGAAGCAGTGATGGCGGCTCAAGGAAGTATCTTGACAAATAAATATGCAGAAGGTTACCCTGGGCATCGTTATTATGGTGGCTGTGAATTTGTCGATATCGTCGAAAGTTTAGCGATTGATCGTGCAAAAGAATTATTCGGTGCAAAATTTGTCAATGTTCAACCTCATTCTGGTTCACAAGCGAACACGGCAGCATATCTTGCTTTAGTAGAACCTGGTGACACGATTTTAGGGATGGATCTTTCAGCAGGTGGACATTTGACTCATGGTTCTCCTGTGAACTTTAGTGGAAAAACGTACCATTTTGTAGCCTATGGTGTTGATCCAACAACAGAAGTCATTGATTACAATGTTGTGCGGATTTTAGCTAGAAAACATCAACCAAAATTGATCGTTGCCGGAGCAAGTGCCTATGGTAGAATCATTGATTTTGAAAAATTTAGAGAAATCGCTGATGAAGTTGGTGCGAAATTAATGGTTGATATGGCACATATCGCTGGCTTAGTTGCAGCTGGTGTCCATCCAAGTCCAATCCCTTATGCGGACATTACTACGACAACCACTCATAAAACATTACGTGGACCACGTGGTGGTATGATTTTGACCAATAATGAAGAATTAGCGAAAAAAATCAATAGTGCAGTTTTCCCTGGCATCCAAGGTGGACCACTAGAGCATGTCATTGCAGGGAAAGCAGCAGCATTCAAAGAAGCATTGACACCTGAATTTAAAGAATACAGTGAACAGATTATTGCTAATGCCAAAGCGATGGCAAAAGTCTTCAATCAAGCAATCGGTACAAGAGTGGTCTCTGGCGCAACGGATAATCATTTAGTTTTAATCGATGTCCGTGGATTAGAGTTAAACGGGAAAGAAGCCGAAAGTATTTTAGATAGTGTGAATATTACGGTTAACAAAAATTCAATTCCATTTGAAACACTTAGCCCGTTCAAGACTAGCGGTATCCGTATCGGTACTCCAGCAATTACTACAAGAGGCTTCAAAGAAGAAGATGCTGCGAAGGTGGCGGAATTGATCGTCAAAGCTTTACAAGCCAAAGAGAATGAAGCCGAATTAGCTGAAGTCAAAGCTGGTGTGCGTGAATTGACTGAAAAATATCCTTTATATAATAAATAAAAGGAATAATCACTACAAAACGAGTCGCTTAACGCAAGAAGTACCATCAGCAGACATAAAAAAGCAACTGTTCCAAAATTCTTAGTTTGCTGAAATTTACTGTGTATTAAAAATAATCCGAAGAATCCAAAATCGCTTCTCCTGTTTTTGGAATTCTTTGGATTATTTTTTGAAATGGCTTATTGTGTGTAGATACTTTTTCAAGGGAAAGTTGTTGGAATCGCTTCTTTTGGGTGTTTTAGTTTTATTTAGGCAAAAGTGTTCTTCTATCGATGCAGCACGAATACATTGGTGAGATCTATTTAAAATAGGCTGAGATATAGGATTGAGATGGATTAGGTGTGGAAGTGTTGAGGTTTTGTTTTAATGATTGGATAAACTAAGACGCAGGTACTGGGGGAAGTATGGGGAATGCTTATGTTTACTGAGTTTGAGAGAAAACAAACAAACTGATTTTTTGACTTTTTCATTGGGGCTCACTAGTATATGAGGTGTAATTTGGCTTTTTATTATAATCTAGGGAGGAACCATGATGACCGAACGAATCTCATTAGAAAAAGCAGCAATCGAATTTAGTGATGCAAATGCTCCCCACCCAAGAATCTACGAATTACCACCTGAAGAAGGACGAGCGCTATTAGAAAAAGTCCAAGAATCGCCCGTTGATAAACTACCAGTCGACATTGAAGATTTAACGGTTGATACTGGTCAATGGGGGTCCATCAACGTTCGTTTTGTCCGTCCAGAAGGAAATACTGATAAATTACCAGTGATTTTCTATATTCATGGAGCTGGTTGGGTTTTTGGTAGCGCACAAACTCATGACAAGTTGATTCGTGAATTAGCCGTTCGCACGAACTCGGTCGTCGTTTTTCCAGAGTACAGCCGCTCGCCGGAAGCAAAATATCCAACAGCGATCGAACAAAGCTATGCAGTCTTACAAAAGCTAAGTGAACTAGCGGAATCAAAAGGGTTAGATTTATCTGAATTAGCGGTAGCGGGCGATTCAGTTGGAGGTAATATGGCAACTGTAATGACTATTTTAACCAAAGAACGCCAAGGGGTGCCCATCCAAAAACAACTTTTGTTTTATCCGGTGACGGATGCCAATTTCACTACTGATTCTTATCAAGAATTTGCCGAAAACTATTTTTTAACAAAAGAAGGAATGAAATGGTTTTGGGACCAATATACAACTGATGATTCAGAGCGCTCAGAAATCACAGCATCACCATTACGAGCGACTTCTGAAGAGTTGGCAGACTTACCACCAGCTTTGATTTTAACTGGTGAAGCGGATGTTTTAAGAGACGAAGGAGAAGCTTATGCTCGGAAGTTACGTGATGCAGGTGTGGCAGTCACCCAGGTTCGTTTTCAAGGGATGATCCACGATTTTGTGATGGTCAATTCATTGGACCAAACCGATGCTACCAGAGCAGCGATGCTTTTAGCGACTCAGTGGTTACAGCAGGATCGATGATCCTATTTATATAACCAGATATATGTAATATTAATCTGACTAAAAGACAGTAAAAATAACAAAAAAATTCATTGTTCAAAGCTTTTTTGTTATTTTTTACTGCTTTTTTTTATTTTTGATTACTGTTGTTTTATTTATTTTATTTTCTTTTGAAAAGTTGTTGGTTTGACTAGTCAATTGGGTCTTTTTGTTTTACAATTAAAAAGAAACGACAGAACAAAGGAGACCAGAAAAATGGGCAAATTCCAAGTAATCGACCATCCATTGATCCAACATAAACTAACTATTATTCGTGACAAAGACTGTGGAACAAAAGTTTTCCGTGAGGTTGTCGACGAAATTGCTATGTTGATGGCATATGAAGTATCACGTGACATGCCATTAGAAGATATCGTAATCGAAACACCGATTACAGAAACAACTCAAAAAACGTTATCTGGTAAAAAAGTAGCGATCATTCCGATTCTACGAGCAGGTATTGGGATGGTTGACGGTATTTTAGAATTGATCCCAGCTGCGAAAGTCGGACATATCGGGTTATACCGTGACGAAGAAACATTTGAACCTCATGAATATTTCGTAAAATTACCTGAAGATATCGATGCACGACAATTATTTGTTGTTGACCCAATGTTAGCGACAGGTGGCTCAGCGATCATGGCGATCGATGCATTAAAAGAACGTGGCGCTTCAAATATCAAATTTGTTTGTCTAGTAGCTGCTCCAGAGGGTGTAAAAGCTTTACAAGAAGCACATCCAGATATTGACATCTACACAGCTGCATTAGATGAAAAATTGAATGAACACGGCTACATCGTTCCAGGTCTAGGCGATGCAGGGGACCGTTTATTTGGTACGAAATAAAAATAATAAACGCTAAGGCACCAAACCATAGTAGGATTTCTTATTCTATTATGGTTTTTTGTTTGTTATTAATTCTAGTAATTTATCATGGTTTTGATAGAAAGTAGTTTATTCAAAGAATAGCTGCAAGAAGATGGATCAAAGAATATACGGAATTTGAAAAAACGGATGGAGTCTTGCGGAATCTTAAGTGAACAAGAGGAACAGCAAAAGAATAGAGGATAGTTTTTGACATCTCATAAGTCTTTATTGCTGTGAGAAAAAAACTGTTTTTTAGTTAGAGAGAACAATAGGCACGTTTATGATCCCATGAATGGAATAAGTAATCCTAGATAGTTGATGAAATTTTTCAAATAAAAAAACCATCCCAAAAAACGCAGAGATGGTCAGTGTTAAATTTTCTTCAATTCTTTGTAATTGATGATGATTACACCTTTGCTTTGCGTCATTAAATTGGCATTTTCATCTGTTTTGTCAATTTCAACCACAGCCGAGTTTTTCAGTTGTTTTGAAATTGTTCCAGTTTGCGGTGTTCCATGAATCATAAATGTCACGTGAGTGTCGATCGTAAATTTTTCCCCAAATTCTGACGGTACGATAGTTGTATCAAATTTTCCAAACGTTGCCATTTTCATAAAACCTGCCTTTCATATCAATTATACCACGTTTTATGAAAAAAATCATGAAATAGAACGAAATTTACACTTGTGCCTTTACAAATTTTTAAAATACGTATATAATTTCATATGGAAACGCCAGCTTAGCTCAGTTGGTAGAGCAACGCACTCGTAACGCGTAGGTCGTAGGTTCGATCCCTATAGCTGGCATCATTTATAAAAGCAATGATCTCACAGATTTTTTATTTTGAGATCGTTGCTTTTTTTCGTAAGGAATTTGAAAAGTAGAGGAAGGACCATCATTAAAAATAGCGGATACGGTGATGTCTATTCTGGATCTGTTTTACTATTCAATAACTGAGAAGAAGCATCAAGATCTGGTTCTTCAACCAATTTTTAAACATCAAAATTAGTAGATTCTACTAGTTTTGATGTTTTTTTGTTGAACAAATGACAGCCGTCAAGTGCTAAAACAGATGGAATCATAAAACTGTTGAAAAATAAAGGAGTTTGGCACAACTAGAGGTTTCGTTCTTTTTTATAAAAAAACTAAGTGGGATTTCTAATAAATGTAAAATTATGGATAGGAAAAAAGCGGATAGGAAATGATTTTTTTTCTTAAATCAAGTCAATTATTTGGCACATTATTCCTTTTTTTGCTATCTAAGTCGCCTTTTTTTTTACTGTAAATATAGATTACTAATTTTTAAAATGTTATACCGATTTTTTTATTGGTTATTTATTTGTCGTTATTAATGATAGCGAACTAGTTCTGTAGTTGTATTTTTATATTGAAATAAACGATGGTCTGTATGATCTTGCTTCATGACCTTCTGATTTAAAAGTTGAAGAAATTTGACGATCAAAAAAAATTCACTTGAAATTAGTTATTTATTTTTCATATTTATATGCAAACATCAGCAAACCTTCATAATACTATTATTTTTTATTTTAAAAGTGAAAAAAATAGAAAAAAACGGAAAAAATTGGTGTTTATTCAATAAAAAACACTCTATTCTAATTATATATTTGAATTTATTTTAAATTAGGAGGGAAAAATGAAAAAGAAAAAAATTTATCAGGTATTGGTGATGGGGTTAGTTGTTGGTCAGGTTCTTACTAACGGGACAACATTTGCTTACGCAGCGACACTTGAAAGAAATCTTTTGGATGAGAGCAAGTTTTCAGATGAGCGTATGGATGCATTGAATGATCAGTATCAACCAGTTACTTATGTTTACCATAAAATAACGATAAATGAAGCGCCTAAAATTCCTAGTCAACTTCAAAATAAAGAGCTTGTTGAAACTCAAAATATAAATAAAAATGAAGTAAAACAGATCGTTTATCAAGTTCATCAGCAAATAAAACAACAAATAAAACCAACTACACAGCAACAAATAAAACAACGAAGTTTGTCAAAAACGAACGAAAAGAACCTTTCTAGCCTCTGATTCGAAATGTTTGGAATAAGATTCAATGCTCTTGAAGACTATCAGGTCTTTTGGAAAAAGAGCAAAACTGAATAATTAACATACTTCTAGTGTATTGAATTCATCTACTGGAAGTAATTAGGGAAAGGAATGGCGAAATGGATATCGTTCAGTTGCTAGATGAAAACTCAAAAATGAAAATTAAACTTCTGGAACTTATTCAGACAAAACTTGGTGAAAGAGTAGAAATCTCTTTTTTAGCGCAGAAAACAGGTATATCTAAATTTAAATTAAGTAAATTAATTCATGAGTTGAAAATGGAGCTAGAACAGAAATTATGCTTAAATGATTTTTTTGTCGTAAAGCGGGGCGTTATTCAAGTATATTCTTTTATTTGTGATGAGAACATTCTTAAATTACGTCAGCACTATTTAAATAGTTCGCTAACTTATCAGCTGCTTATTTTCCTGCTGTTTTCAAACCGACCGATTAATAAATTTACGACCGATCATTACATTTCAAATTCTTCTTTATATCTTTATAAAAAACGAATCAATAAATTGTTAGAAAAAGATCATCTCATTATTAAGAAAAATAAGATAGTAGGGAATGAATGGAAGATTCGCTCGGTAGGGTATGGCATTCTCCATAATTTGAATGGGATTGATTCCCCTTTTGCTGAGCAACAAAAAAACCAAAGTGATCGGCTTGTATTTTGGATCGAACAATTTTTTAGAATTAGAATCCGTAATAGTTTACGTTATAAATTATCTTTATTTCTATCAATCAGTGCGCTTCGGATTCAAAGAAAAGCGTATTTAGATGAAGCACATCTGACGATCAAAGTTGATCAGACCTCAATATTGGTTCAAAAACTTGCAGGAAAATTAAAGACAGAGTACCAAATATCAGATACAGTAGCAGTAAAAGAAGCTTCAGTCTTGTATGCCTATTTATATGTTAATCGGATCATTGATAAGAAGTCTTGTCTAGATTTTTCTGAACTAGATCCGACACTGTCAATTTTTAACAATAATTATTCAAGTATGCTAAAAGGTATTGCTGATTCAACTTTTGTTGATCAACGTCTGTTTAAAGTGTTATTGAAAAATGTGCAACCGATACATGAACGGTTGTTATTTATGCCCGATATCCATCATCGTTTTGGAAATATCCATAATTTTCAATTTTTAAGAGAAGAATATCCTTTATTTGATCAGAAAGTCAATGAAACCATTATGGAAACAGCTCGTTCTATTTTACTTAATGAAGAAGAAAAAGCAGATTTATACATGTATTATATGATGGAATTGATTGAAAATTTTCCCTTAGAAGCAGTTGAAGAAGCTGTTTATATTACGTTGGATTTTTCTTATGGAAAAGCGTATGAAGAGTTTATTGCAGAACATCTCCAATATTCCTTAGCTGGAAAAATAGTCATTGAAAAAGTTATTTCTTCGAAAACGGATATCTATATTTCTGACTTTCATTTAGGAAACCTTCAATGTACCCATATCTTATGGCAACGATTGCCCAACAATCATAATTGGCAAGAACTAATTAAACAAATTAAACAATGCATCAGCGAAAAAAATGTCGTAAATCAAAAGGAAACGTCCAATGTTTCCTCTACCAGCTAGTCTTTTTTCTTTTACCTGCCTATAATGTGACAGAGATTCATTCAATAGCTTTATCGGAATGTTATTGTTATGTTTAGAAGTAATGTATTTGCTAACTAGAAAAATAAAAAAAACACCTGAAATCAAACGCTCATTTCAGGTGTTTTTTTATAGAGAAAACCTTGGGCACGAAGGGAGAAAATCTCGAAATAGAAATAGCTATTCTCACAACGGTCAGTATTCACGATTTATTCTTTTTCACGAGAAACGATGGTTTGTTCTGTTTCACGTATGATATAAACGGGGCGTTGTTTGGTTTCAAGGAAAATTTTACCAATGTATTTGCCAATGATCCCTAGGCATAGTAATTGGATGCCGCCGATAAATAAAAAGATCGATACCATTGAAGGCCAGCCTGCTGTCGGGTCACCAAATAATAATGCTCGTGCAATGATAAATAAAATAGCAATTCCCGAACCAATACAAGAAAGAGCGCCAGTGAAAGAGGCGATCGTTAGTGGTGCATCTGAAAAATTGACGATTCCATCAATCGAATAATTGAATAATTTCCAAAAGGACCAAGAGGTTTCACCAGCCACTCGTTCACGGTTTTCAAAAGAAAGATATTCTGTTTTGAAACCGACCCAACTAAATAATCCTTTTGAAAAACGATTGTACTCGGTTAACTCTAAAACAGCATCAACCATCTGTCGAGTCATCAAGCGGAAATCTCTTGCACCATCTACCATTTCTGTGTCACTGATTTTATTGATCAACTGATAGAACCGTTTAGCGAAGAAACTCCGAATCACTGGTTCTCCTTCTCTTGTTGAGCGTCTCGTTCCTACGCAATCAATGTCAGTTGTTGTGATTTTTTCAATCATGAGTGGTAGTAATTCTGGAGGATCTTGTAAATCAACATCCATAACTGTGATTAGCTCCCCAGTCGAAGCTTGTAAACCCGCATAGAGGGCAGCTTCTTTTCCGAAATTTCGAGAAAAAGAAACGAATCTCACATATTCATATTTTCTCGCTAATGCTTTAATGGCTTGTAGCGTACCATCTGAGGAGCCATCATCAATAAACAAGTATTCAAACTCGTGTCCGTCTTTGAATTTTTCTACTTCATCGAAAAAAAGCGGTACAGTCTTTTCTTCGTTATAGCAAGGGACAACAATTGATATTTTCATATGATAAATCCTTTCAAGCAAATATTATTTGTTCGAACAGAATAGTAAATAAACTGTATTTTCTGTTACTTAAGTAATCATCATTTTTAGTTTATCATTAAGCTGACACTTAATAAAACTTTAAATTGCATTTTTAGCCAAAATAATACAAGATAAATAAAATAGTAGAACGGTAGAGGAGGGCAAGTCTAGTTCATTCAGGATTAGACGATGAAAATGAAAATAAATACGCCAATTGGAGAACTATGGTTAGATGCAGATCAGAATGGGTTGACGAAGGTTTCGTTTCATCCGATTGAAGAAATGGCGGTAAATGGTGCACAGGATCAAGGAAAGAAACAAGAAATCCTACTTGAAACAGAACGTCAATTGGCTGAGTACTTTGAGGGCAACCGGCAGGACTTTCAACTTCCGTTATCAATAAACACCGGCACGATTTTTCAACAAAAGGTTTGGCAAGCATTGCAAGAGATTCCTTATGGAGAACTACGCACATATAAAAAAATAGCAGAAACCATTGATCATCCCAAAGCGGTCCGAGCGATCGGACAAGCGAATCGCATGAATCCATTACCAATCGTGATTCCATGTCATCGAGTGATTGGACAAAACGGTCAATTAACCGGTTATATGGGAAATGCGGAAGCTGGCTTATTGATCAAACGTCAACTACTTGTATTAGAAAAAGCACTATCTGAATAAAAAAGAACTGGAATTATTTGACCTAAAAACCACCCCTTCGCCCTGAAATAGAAGTGACTATTTTGGGACGAAGAGGTGGTTTTAAGTCTGGGGATTTTATGAAGCCAACAAAGGCAGACCGCTTATACCAGTGGAATCCGGTAGTTATAGTGTTGTTAACCAAATGAATAGCAGCGCAGCAACAGTTTGCAGTAAACCAACTGCTAGACCATAAGATAAGAATCGAGGTCCTTCTTTCATGAATTTAGCGAAATCTAAACGTAAACCAATTGCGGCTAAAGCAGTGATTTCAAACCAATTACTAATAAAGTGAGCCCCTTTGTCGATAAAAGTTGGGAGCGTAAATAGGCTGTTGAGCAAGCAGAAAACTAAAAAGCCTAAAACATACCATGGTAATGGGAATCTTCTTTTCTTGGGACTGTCAGACGAAATCGTTTCAGCAGAAGCTGTCTTTTTTTGGATAAATTTTTCAAATAAATAGACAACAGCAACTAACATCATGATCCTTAAAATTTTAAAGAGCATGGCAAATTGAACAACTGAAGCATCAAGCAAACTGGCGCCAGCGACTACTTGTCCCACAGATTGAAGTGTTCCACCTAAAAGGGCACTTTTTTCAATTAAGTGATCTCCATATAAGTGTAAGCCAAGAAAAGGTAAAGAAAGCATCATGATCGTTCCTAATAAATTCACTAATGTAATGATCTGTCCTTTTTCTTCCTCTTCGGCATGGATCACTGGAGCGATCGCTGCAATAGCCGAAGAACCGCAAACAGCATTTCCTCCTGCCATCATCAAGGAAGCTGTATCACTAAACAACAATTTTTTGCCGATCCAATAGGCACCGACGATCGTCACACTCATTTGCAACAAGACGAAGGCAATCCCTTTAATGCCGATTTGAGCAATCGTTTGAGCCGTAACCGTTGCTCCCAATAAGAAAACGGAGCATTCCAATAATTTGCTTTCAGCGAATTTTGTTCCAATGGCTAAAGAAGGTTGTTTGAAAAAAGTATTACCTAACAAGATCCCTAATAAAATGGCGATCGTGGCAGCACCAAGCTGTGGGAGCAACAATGCGAGAAGTTTGCTCATGACTGCTACTGAAAAAGCAAGAAGTAATCCAGGTAAGATTCTTCGTGAGCCTTGATTTTTAAATTGATTAATGGTTACTTGTAGATTCATGTTCTAAAAATTCCTTTCATTATCTGTGCGCATGTTTCAGAGTTGAAAAACGGGTACTCGTATTTAGAGGACGACGACTCTGAACTCAAGAATATCCTTGATAATAGTAGCACTATTCGTTTTGATTGACAAAGTTTAAAAACGCAAAAAATCTTCTGCCTTTTTCTAAATTTGAAAAAGACAGAAGAATAACATCTTAATTAAATTTCTTTAGGGACATATTTATTTGTGTTTCCATGTTCTTTGAACAAGAAGCGGATATAATGACCTAATACATAAAGCACCATTCCAGTAGCGATTACTAATTCAACCAGTTTCAAGATCGTTAAAAAGCCAGTAGCGATCCCTAATGAATGAAAGTAATTTACAGCACAAAACATAGCAGTTGCAGAAATAACTAGTGGAAAGGTAAAAGCAGCGTAGCTTGGATAAAAATGTAGTTTAAGTAATCGTGGTAAAAGAGACAGCACGATAAAATATAAAGTTTGCGAAAGGATAAATAAGGCAACGACTAAATAAAAGGAAGGTTGCGCAAAGTTTTTCAAATAGCCAGTTAAACAAAGAGATCCCGGAGCTGCTACAATCGTGATCAATGGTAGTGTAGGATGTGCCATGTTTTTCACGAAAAATACCCGATGGATGATGATTGGCAATAAGAAAACGTAGCAAGCTAGAGATAGCCAAAAGAATAGTTGGCCAATGAATGGGAAAAAGTTTCCAGCAGTTACTGTAATTACCCCGAAACCAACATAAATAATGAACCAACTTGGATAAATGACTTCCAGTGATAAGTCCGCTTTGATTACATGATGGTAAGTAAAGTAAACAACTAAAATCACTTGTAGCAGGACAGCACCAAGCCAGATGATCCGAACGATTGGTAAGAGGTGCGTAAATGGTACAAAGTAAGTACAAATAACCATTAATGACATCGTAAAAGTCGGTGAAACCGAGGCAATGATTGGATCATGTAATGTTTGTCTCGTATGTTCAAATAATAGGAACAATTTGCTAAACATTAGGATCATGAGAATCATACTAATCCCACCAATGATATTCCCTAGATGAATCCAATGATATTCTTTAAACAGATTACCTAGCGAAGCTAAACCTAGAATGAGCCCACAAATCGGGACAGGAATAAGTTTTAAAAAATTCTTCATTAATTGAATTCTCCTTTTCATAAGATGAGTGTGTTGTCTAAAGCTCAGAACAAAATGATCAGTCAGGTGGAAAGGTTGATAGTAGGTTGCATAAATAATTATGAATGACTATTTATTGGGAAATAAACAAATCGGTAGCCCTGACTGATCATTAAGAATACAAGTAACGATCTTTTTATGTCTGAGCGAGATCGAAACATTCGTTGCTTTTCAATCTCATATATTGTGCGTTACATTTACTATTATAGTCATTTCATGATATATTTAAATCAAATAGTTGATATAGTTACTATAATAAATAATTATGGAAGTGATCGCATGCTGAAATTGTTAACAACTTTTCGTGTCGTATACGAAACAAGAAATTTTTCTCGAACAGCCGAATTACTTTTCTTATCTCAACCTGCTGTTTCAAATCAAATCAAACAGCTGGAAAGAGAATTAGGAGTAATTCTCTTTGAGCGAAATGGTCGGAAAGAAATGAAGCCGACAAAACAAGCAGATTTACTCTACGAACGAGCGTTAGTTTTATTAGAGGAGTGGCAAGAAACACAACAACAATTACTAGATGAACAAAATGAAGAAGAAGTTTGCCGAATCGTTGCTTCTCATACTTTTGCCGTCTATCTGTTACCAAAATTGTTGAAAGATTTGCTTTTGAAATATCCTAAAATTAATTTTGTGATTGCCTATGCCAATTCTCATGATGCGTTGGAACAAGTAGCAAAACACGAGGCTGACTTTGGTTTTATCGAAAAACCTTTAGAAACTTCTGGTGTTCAAAGGTTTTCATTGATGGAGGATGAACTAGTGATTGCGGGGGATCCTGACAGTCAGTTATGGTTAGTTCGAGAAACAACTTCTGGAGTTTTTCATTATACGCAACGGTATTTTGAAGAAAAAAATATCCATGGGAAAAAGTTGTTAGTAAAAAGCAACGAAGTCATTGCCGCTCTTTTAAAGGAAGGAGTGGGACGTTCGATTTTATCAAAACGTGCGGTGCCATCAGAAGTACCAACCGAGAAATTAGCGTATCATCGAAATTTTTATTTGATCCAGCGAACAAATTTAGTTTCAGAGAATTTACAAGCGATTGGTAAAGAGATCTTGAAATATAATGAACGCTATCAAAAATGATTCGTCAGAACGTTATCTGTTATCTCGATGATGGGTCTAACTGAAGAGTAGCAAGGCAGATGATTAGATAAGAATAATTTTAAGTTTTCCCAAATGTATTTGCTTTGGCTTTCAATTATGCCGCTAGACCGCTATAATATAGAACAGTATGGTTTTTAAGAAAAGGGATGAAACATGGAAAAAAAAATAAAAGCTTCTAATAATAATCGTGATAATCGCATTGATTATGGCGTCATATTACCAGTCTTCTTATTATGTTTGATTGGATTGCTTTCTTTATATGTCGCGCTGAGTCATGATCCTAACCACCCTTCAGTAGTAAGAGGTGTTGGGATGCAAGCGATTTGGTATATCGTGGGCTCAATTGCTATTGTCGTGATTATGCACTTGAATTCCAAATGGATCTGGAAATTAACACCTTATCTCTATGGTTTTGGTCTAATTGTAATGGGACTCTTGTTAAAGTTTTATGACCGCAACCTCGCCCAGTCGACCGGTTCCAAAAACTGGTTTAGTTTTGGTTCCTTGACGTTTCAGCCAGCAGAGTTAATGAAAATTGCTTATATTTTAATGATGGCGTTGATCGTGACAAAACATAATACTCAGATGAAGGAACGAACGCTCAAATCAGATTTTTGGTTGATCGCCAAGATGTTGATTGTGACGCTCCCGGTTTTAGCCTTGATTATGGCACAAGATGATTTTGGGACCATGCTGGTATTCTTAGCAATTTTTGGTGGAGTTTTCTTAATGTCTGGTATCTCTTGGCGCATTATCGTGCCCGTAATTGCTTTGGCAGTGATTGTCGGTGCTGGGACGATCTTTTTAGTTACCACAGAAGGCGGAAGAGATTTATTATATAAAATCGGGTTTAAATCTTACCAGTTTGCTCGTATCGATTCTTGGCTTGATCCATTCCATGACACGACTGGGATGAGCTATCAGCCAGCACAAGGGTTGCTCGCAATAGGAACTGGTGGATTATTAGGTAAAGGATTTAATGTAAGTAATATCTATGTACCTGTTCGTGAATCAGATATGATTTTCACCGTGATTGGTGAGAATTTTGGGTTTATCGGTGGCGCATTCGTCATCTTCTTGTATTTTATTTTGATTTATCGTATGATTCGTGTCTGCTTTGATACGAACAATGAATTTTATGCTTATATCGCCAGCGGCTTGATCATGATGCTCTTGTTCCATGTATTTGAAAATATTGGTGCTAATATTGGACTCTTACCATTAACAGGGATTCCCCTACCATTCATCAGTCAAGGTGGGTCATCGATCCTTGGAAATATGATCGGTATCGGTTTGATATTATCCATGAGGTATCAAAATGAGGCACCTGCGAAAACTTCTAGGAGGTAACACTGTTGTATCGTTTTTATTGGTATCCGAAATGTTCCACTTGCAAAAAAGCGAAAGCTTGGTTGGATGCGCATCATGTTGATTATCAAGTAATTGATATGATTGCTAGTCCACCATCGGAAGAAATGATCACAGACTGGTTGGAACATAATGAGATTCCATTACGTCGTCTGTTCAATACGAGTGGCATGAAGTATCGGGAAATGGGGCTAAAAGACCAAGTGGCTGATTTTTCGATCAATGAAGCTAGTCGCATTCTTTCAAGTGATGGGATGTTGATCAAACGTCCCCTGATCGTCAAAGGCAAACAACTCGTCGCAATCGGTTTTAATGAAAAAATATACGAAGGAGTATTGATATAAAATGGCTGGGAAACACTTGAAGAAAAAAGATAACCTTTGGATCTTATTTAATGGGAAAGAATATTGTGTCGGTTTAACCAATGAAGCACAAAAAGAATTAGGTGATATCACATTTGCCAATTTGCCAAAAGCTGGTCAGTCTTATCAAAGCGGGGAGCCTTTGATCGAAGTGGAAGCTGAAAAAGCGGTCAGTGAATTTGCTAGCCCGTTAAGCGGTACGGTTTCTTCCGTGAATGAAAAAATCAATGAAGATATCAATGTCTTAAATGATCAAGATGAAATGAATGCTTGGCTTTTAAGCTTTAAAGAAGTCGATCCAACAGAATTTGAGAAATTATAAGAGTTAGCAATTTTCAGAAAATTTTAAAGAAGTAACCGGTAAAATGTTGACACGTTATTTTCCAACTGCTATAATCAGAACAATCATAAATAAAGCTTTGAAAAGAAGAGTACATGTCACAGACGTTCAAAGAGAGCCCTGATTGCTGAAAAAGGGTAACGGAAATGAGATGGAAGATGGTCTTAGAGCAGAGTAGGTGAGCCTTGCAAACTTACTACGGGGGTGCCCGTTACAGCACAACGGTATACGGGCATGATTATGATGAAAGAACGATGACCCAAGTACTGGTAAAGGTTGTTATTGTGAGATAGCAGCAAATCAAGGTGGTAACACGGAAGTTTCAGCTTTCGTCCTTTTGCTAAAGCAAGGGGGCGGAAGCTTTTTTGTTTCCTACTTGATCTCCATGTAAAAAATAAAAGAAAGATGTGAGCGATATGTCATTGATCCAATTAACCAATGTTGAGAAAACATTTGGTGGTAAAAATGGAACGATCCAAGCGGTAAATGATGTTTCATTAACTGTTGAAAAGGGTGATATTTACGGCATCGTTGGCTATTCTGGAGCAGGTAAAAGTACACTTGTCCGTTTATTGAATGGATTAGAGCTACCTACTAGCGGAACGGTTGTTGTGAATGACCAAGAAATTACCAAACTAAAAAATAAAGACCTAAGAACATTTCGTAAAAAAATCGGTATGATTTTCCAACATTTCAATTTGTTATGGTCACGGACAGTTTTAGAAAATATCCAACTACCATTAGAATTAGCAGGCGTACCTAAAGCTCAACGTAAAGAACGGGCAGAAGAATTACTTGGATTAGTCGGATTAGAAGGTAGAGGAAATGCCTATCCTTCTCAACTTTCAGGAGGACAAAAACAAAGAGTTGGGATAGCTCGAGCGTTGGCAAATGAACCTGAGATCTTACTTTGTGACGAAGCAACCAGTGCGCTAGATCCACAAACCACTGAAGAAGTATTGGATCTTTTATTAGCTATCAATAAGAAATTACATTTAACGATCGTATTGATCACGCACGAAATGAACGTGATTCGTAAAATCTGTAACAAGGTAGCTGTGATGGAACGAGGAAAAGTTGTGGAAGAAGGCGATGTTTTGACAGTCTTCAAAAATCCAAAACAAGAAGTAACAAAACGTTTCGTGCAACAAGATATCGAACCAGAAGCAGACTCAAAAGAATTATTGGCTGAATTGATCAAAGAAAATCCAAAAGGTCGATTAGTGACATTAGTGTTCAACGAAAAAAATGCTAACGAGCCAGTCATCTCTCAAGCCATTCGTCAGTATAACGTCGACATCAATGTCGTTTACGGTAAAATCAAACAAACAGCAGAAGGTTCTTTTGGTTCCTTAACGACACTGATGACTGGGTCAGAGAACGAATTGGATCAAGCAGAGCGGTTTATTAAAGAACAAGGTGTTGGAGTGGAGGTGATCCACCGTGGATAAAAGCTTTGCAGAAACGTATTTAGATTTTAGTCAAATCAACATGGAAACGATGAAACAAGCATTCATCGATACGCTTTATATGACGTTGGTGTCCATGGTATTAGTGACCATCATTGGTTTGGTACTAGGTTTGATCCTGTATTCGATTGGACGGAAAAATAAACCTTATGCACGAATCATTTATGGCATTGTTTCGATTATTAGTAATATCTTTCGATCTACACCATTTATGATCTTGATGGTCTTGATCATTCCTTTCACGAAAGCAATCGTCGGAACCATGCTAGGGGCGCAAGCTGCTATTCCTGCCTTGGTACTTTCAGCTGCCCCATTTTATGCTCGTCTAGTTGAAATTGCTTTTCGTGAAGTTAGTCCTGGAGTTTTAGAAGCGGCGGATGCGATGGGTGCCAGCTACTGGGAAATCATTTGGAAAGTCTTGATACCAGAAAGCGTGCCTGCACTGATCTCCGGATTGACAGTTACTACCATTTCGATGATCGGCTTTACTGCGATGGCGGGTGCGATCGGAGCTGGTGGTTTGGGAGGTCTTGCTTGGCAAGAAGGTTACCAACGTGGTAATCTGACCGTGACATTTGTGGCAACGTTAGTGATACTAGTCATTGTATTTATTGTTCAAGGAATCGGGGACTTTTTAACAAAGAAAACAGATAAAAGATAAGAAGAAATAGGAGGATAAAGGATATGAAAAAGAAAATTTTGGGATTTGCAGCAGCGGTCTTGCTGACTGTAGGGTTAGCAGCTTGTGGCAATAATAGCGATAGTAAAGGTGCTTCATCAAAAAGTGACGATACAACTTTAAAAGTAGGCGCATCACCAACACCTCATGCAGAAATCTTGGAACACGTCCAACCGCTATTGAAAGATGAAGGCATTAATTTAGAGATCGTGAAATTCGATGACTACATTTTACCAAATCAATCTTTAGCAGAAGGCGATATCGATGCCAATTATTTTCAACATATTCCTTATCTAAATAAAGAAATCAAAGAAAAAGGCTATGATTTTGTCAATGCGGGTGCTGTCCATATTGAACCAATGGGCTTGTACTCAAAGAAAATCAAAGACATTGCTGATTTAAAAGACGGCGCAACAGTGATTACTTCAAATTCAGAATCTGACTGGGGACGAATCATCACTATTTTACAAAATGCTGGCTTAGTTAAGGTAAAAGATGGCGTAGATCTAGAAACAGCTACGTTTGATGACATCGCTGAAAACCCTAAAAACTTAAAATTCAATCATTCGATTGATCCTTCTTTATTAGCTTCTACTTATCAAAATGATGAAGGTGACTTAGTAGCGATCAATGCAAACTTTGCTTATGGTGCTGGTTTGAATCCATTGAAAGATTCTGTCTTATTAGAAGAAGATAACTCACCATATGTGAATATCATTGCCACACGTAAAGGTGATGAAAATAGCGAAAAAATCAAAAAATTACTTGAAGTCTTACACCGTGAAGACGTTCAAAAATGGATCGAAGACAAATGGGGCGGTTCAGTCAAACCTGTCGCAGCTGATGCTAAATAAGCATAGTATTTCAAAAAATAATTAAGTCATCAAAAACATCAAAGTTAGTTGATTTTACTAGCTTTGATGTTTTTTTGCAGAGTGAATAGTGAATAAATTAGCTATGTAACCAATAGAGAACTCTCTTTATTATGGCATTTTTCAAGAAGCATTTATTAAGAACAGGTAAGCGGTAATCAAGCGATGCGTACTGACATCATTCTGCAAGCCAACGTTCACCTATCGTTTTACATAAAACAAATCAACATAACCAGTGATCTATGAATGCTAAAAACAGAAGTTTCTTTATAAATATTATTATCTAGTAATATTGATTTAATGATAACTCGTGAAAAAAGTTTTGATTTTAGTGGGTTATAACATTGCGCTCTATTCTCAATTAGTCTAAAATAAGTGAGAACGAAACAGAATCTGGAGGGAATTTGCATGTCTGTCTTAGAAATAAAAAATTTACACGTCTCAATTGAAGAGAAAGAAATTCTTAAAGGCGTAAACTTAACAATGAAAACAGGCGAGATCCATGCCATTATGGGACCAAATGGAACAGGGAAATCGACGCTGTCAGCCGCTATTATGGGGAATCCAAACTATGAAGTCACTGAAGGCGAGATCCTATTTGACGGAAAAAATATCTTAGATTTAGAGGTCGATGAACGGGCACGTCTAGGATTATTTCTAGCGATGCAATACCCAAGCGAAATTCCTGGGATCACGAATGCAGAATTTATGCGTGCAGCGATCAATGCCAAACGTGATGAAGACGATAAAATGTCTGTTTTGACTTTCTTGAAAAAATTAGATGAAAAAATGGCGCTGTTAAATATGCCAGAAGAAATGGCCGAACGTTACTTGAATGAAGGCTTTTCTGGTGGCGAAAAGAAACGAAATGAAATCTTACAATTATTGATGTTAGAACCAACTTTTGCCATTTTAGATGAAATTGATTCTGGATTAGATATCGATGCATTGAAAGTCGTAGCAAAAGGGGTCAATGAAATGCGTAGCGAAAACTTTGGCGCATTGATCATCACCCACTACCAACGATTATTGAATTATATCACTCCGGATGTCGTCCACATCATGATGGAAGGACGTGTCGTGATGACTGGGAATGCAGATCTAGCGAAACGACTTGAAGCAGAAGGGTATGCTGGCATCAGCAAAGAACTAGGAATCGACTATAAAGAAGAAGAAGCGTAAGGAGGAGCGGAAAATGAAAGAAACGAACTGGCTCGACCAACTTGACGCAGTTACCAATTTTTCTTTAAGCAAAGGGGAACCTGAATGGATGACCCAATTACGTCAAGCAGCGTTAGAAAAAGCCAATCAATTACCACTTCCTCAGATCGATCGTGTAAAATTCCATCGCTGGCCATTATTCGATATCCATGAGTTCACAGACCACTTTAGTGAGACAGGAAATGTAGCTGGGTTTGACGTAATGAAAGATAACCCTGTGTTGGTGCAAGAAGGAACAAGTACGATCTTTGAACAATTACCAGTGGAACTCATGGAAAAAGGCGTGATCTTTACAGATATCTTCACCGCGCTCCAAGAGCATCCAGATTTAATCAAACCATACTATATGGAAAAAGCAGTGAAAATGGATGAAGATCAATTGACCGCTTTACATGCTGCTTTCATGAACAGTGGAGTGTTTTTATATGTTCCTAAAAATGTTGTCATCAATGAGCCAATTGAGAGCTTATTCATCCAAGATGGCAAATTAGCACAGCATTTCTTTAAACATGTCTTGATCGTCGCAGAGGAACATAGTGAGTTCTCTTACTTGGAACGATTCCAAACGACTAAAGAGAAAATCCAAAAAGCTTCTGGTAATATCATTGTCGAAGTAATCGCTAAAGCTGGAGCAAAAATCAAATATTCAGCTGTCGATCAATTAGGAGAAAATATCACTTCTTATATCAACCGCCGAGGTCATATTTTACGTGATGCTTCTGTAGATTGGGCAATCGGTGTGATGAATGATGGACATGTAATTGCTGATTTTGATTCTGATTTAGTTGGCGAAGGTGCCCATGCAGAAGTGAAAATCGTTGCCATTAGCTCAGGAAAACAAATCCAAGGAATTGATACGCGTGTCACGAACAAAGCGCCTCATACGATCGGACATATCTTACAACATGGTGTGATCCGAGAAAAAGGGACGTTGACTTTCAACGGGATCGGACATATCTTAAAAGGCGCAAAAGGAGCCGATGCCCAACAAGAAAGTCGAGTATTGATGCTTTCAGATAAAGCAAGAGGAGATGCCAATCCGATCTTACTCATTGATGAAAATGAAGTCACTGCAGGACATGCTGCCAGTGTTGGTCGGGTCGATCCTGAAGAAATGTATTATTTGATGAGCCGTGGTCTTCATAAAGAAGAAGCAGAACGATTGGTTATTCGAGGCTTCCTTGGCTCTGTGTTAACAGCAATTCCAGTAGAAGCAGTCCGAAAAGAGTTAGTGGAGGTTATTGAAGGGAAGTTGAATGTATGATTCTGAAAGAAACCATTCGCGAAGATTTTCCAATATTATTTCAAGAAGTCAATGATGAACCGCTCGTTTATTTAGACAATGCAGCCACTACGCAAAAGCCAACAGCAGTAATTGAAGCAATAAAAAAATACTACGAACAAGATAATGCCAATGTGCATCGCGGAGTCCACACCTTAGCCGAACGAGCAACATTTGCCTATGAAGGCGCTCGGGAAAAGGTCAGAAAGTTTATCCATGCAGCTGAAACTGCTGAAATCCTATTTACTCGTGGCACCACCACGAGTTTTAACTGGGTCGCTCGCAGCTTTGGTGAACAGTTTCTGCAAGCAGGGGATGAAATCTTAATTTCTTACATGGAACACCATTCCAATGTCATTCCTTGGCAACAATTAGCCAAAAAGACAGGAGCAACATTAAAATATATTGACTTGACTACCGACGGATTTTTAGACATGGCACAAGCAAAACAATTGATCACTAACAAAACAAAAATCGTATCGATTGCTCATGTTTCAAATGTCTTAGGTGTGATCAATCCCGTCAAAGAACTAGGAAAACTTGTCCATGAGCAAGGTGGGGTACTAGTTGTAGATGGCGCACAATCCGCTCCTCATATGCCAATCAACGTCCAAGAATTAGACTGTGATTTCTTTGCGTTTAGCGGACACAAAATGTGTGGACCGACTGGGATCGGAGTCTTATATGGCAAACGAAAATGGTTAGAACAAATGGAACCAGTCGAATTTGGTGGCGAAATGATCGACTTTGTCGACTTGTACGATAGTACTTGGAAAGAACTTCCATGGAAATTCGAAGCCGGCACACCTAATATCGCTGGAGCCATCGCACTAGGTCAAGCGATTGACTATCTCGAAAACGTTGGGTTGGACAATATCCATGATCATGAAAAAGAATTAATTGCCTATGTCTTACCTAAACTACAACAAATCGATGGGTTGACCATTTATGGACCACAAGATCCCGCTACTCGTACAGGGGTCATCGCCTTTAATCTAAATGGCTTACATCCTCATGATGTAGCTACTGCTTTAGATATGGAAGGTGTCGCTGTTCGAGCAGGCCATCATTGTGCCCAACCTTTATTGAACTATTTAGAAGTCTCAGCGACCGCACGAGCAAGCTTTTATTTTTATAATACGAAACAAGATGCAGATCGTTTAGTCGAAGCAATTCTTGCAACGAAGGAGTTTTTCCAACATGGCACTCTCTAAACTAGATAATCTCTATCGCCAGGTCATACTTGATCATTCTTCGCATCCTCATCATCGAGGTACATTGACTGAATCAACCAGTCGAATCGAATTGAATAATCCGACCTGTGGCGATGTCATCGAATTACAAGTCGAAGTCAAAGAAGGAATCATCAAAAATATCGCATTCAACGGTAACGGTTGTTCCATTAGTACAGCCAGCGCATCCATGATGACCGATGCTGTCATGGGAAAATCTGTTGAAGAAGCAAAACAATTGATCACTGATTTCTCGCAATTAGTCCAAGGAAAAGAAGTCAAAGCCATCGACCAATTAGGCGATGCAGCAATGCTCAGTGGCGTAGCCAAATTTCCCGCAAGAATCAAATGTGCCACATTAGGCTGGAAAGCCTTAGAAAAAGCAATGGAAGAAAACGGCACTGCAACCTTCCATCACGTGCATCAGGAAGAGGAGTGAGAACATGGGTGTACCAGAATTAGAAGAATATAAATTTGGTTTTCACGATGATGTGGAACCAGTTTTCAGTACAGGAGAAGGCTTAACTGAAGAAGTCGTTCGAGAAATGTCTCGAATCAAAGGTGAACCTGAATGGATGTTAGATTTTCGTTTGAAATCCTTAGAAACATTCAATAAAATGCCCATGCAAAAATGGGGACCAGACCTGTCAGACATCGACTTCAATGCCATAAAATATTACCAAAAACCAAGTGATAAACCTGCCCGAGATTGGGAAGATGTACCTGATAAAATCAAAGAAACCTTTGAAAAAATCGGGATTCCTGAAGCAGAACGTGCATACCTCGCAGGTGCTTCTGCTCAATATGAATCAGAAGTCGTTTACCACAACATGAAAGACGAATTTGAAAAATTAGGGATCGTCTTCGCCGATACTGATTCTGCATTGAAAGAATATCCTGAGTTATTCAAAGAATACTTTTCCAAATTAGTCCCACCCACTGACAACAAACTTGCTGCTTTAAATTCAGCTGTTTGGTCAGGAGGAACATTTATTTATGTACCTAAAGGGGTAAAAGTCGACGTTCCATTACAAACATACTTTAGGATCAATGCCGAAAATACCGGACAATTTGAACGAACATTGATCATTGTTGACGAAGGAGCCAGCATCCATTATGTCGAAGGCTGTACAGCACCAACGTATTCAAGTAACAGTCTTCATGCAGCGATCGTTGAAATCTTCACCCGAAAAGACGCCTATTGTCGCTATACCACGATCCAAAACTGGTCAGACAATGTCTATAATTTAGTCACCAAAAGAGCCAAAGCTTACGAAGGAGCCACAGTCGAATGGATCGACGGCAACCTAGGAGCTAAAACAACGATGAAATATCCAAGTGTTTACCTAGACGGCAAAGGTGCGCGTGGCACAATGCTTTCCATCGCATTTGCTGGCGCAAACCAAATCCAAGATACTGGGGCGAAAATGATCCATAACGCACCAAACACTTCAAGCTCCATCGTCTCCAAATCGATCTCAAAAGACGGTGGCGAAGTCAATTATCGAGGACAAGTAACCTTCGCTAAAAACAGCGCCGGTTCCATCTCTCACATTGAATGCGACACGATCATCATGGACGAATACTCCAAATCCGATACGATCCCATTCAACGAGATCCACAACAGCCAAGTCTCTTTGGAACACGAAGCCAAAGTCTCAAAAATCTCAGAAGAACAACTCTATTATCTTATGAGCCGAGGCCTAACCGAATCCGAAGCCACCGAAATGATCGTCATGGGCTTCGTCGAACCATTCACCAAAGAACTCCCAATGGAATACGCAGTCGAACTCAACCGTTTAATCAGTTATGAGATGGAAGGCAGCGTAGGGTAATTCAAAAATTAGCGCTAGAAATGTTGATTTATCAATGTTTCTGGTGCTAATTTTTTTGGCTCTTTGTCAAATGATGTTGGTAAAGAGAAATCTTAGAATAATTTGGGCAGAAAGAAGAAAAACTTCTTTCTGTTCTTTTTATTTGGTTAAAATAGTTTGACCGTGACAGATCATGATCCGTTGTTTGAAATTATAAAAATTTCGAAAACCATAAGCATTGCGTTTTAATACTTTAATATGGTTGTTTAAACATTCTAGTGGTCCGTTTGAATAACTGTAGCGGAGGGCATTTTGGATCTGTGGCAGAAACTTTTTAAATGTTCGCAAAGTTGTCGCATAAGTTTCAGGTAGCTGGCTGACTTCTCTGGATAAACAGTCCTCAAATAGGGAATGTTCTCTTTTCTTTACTGCATAAAGAACATCTTGATATAACTGATAGCCTTGTCGTAGATTGGGACAAGTAGCTAACAATCGGTCGACAATCTCACTTTCAGTTAAGTAATCTTTGAAACTGGCACGCCAAACCCGTTTTTCATAGTTCAACTTTGCTTCTTCTTTTTGTAGGAGTTTCCAATAACGTTCCATTTTTTTACCAAGCCCACGTTGGTATTGAGAAGTACTTTTAAGTCGTGCATTGGTTTCCTTCACTCGGTGGTTTAAAAAAGTTCTTCCTATATGTTGGACAATATGGAAACGATCAATAATCAACTGAGCATTTGGGAAAAGCTTTTTAACCAATGAAACATAAGGTGCATACATATCAATAACAATGAATTCAACGGCTTTTCGAGTCGCTAAGGAAAAACGAGAAAAATAGCGTTCTAAATAAGGTAATCGTCGATTTTCAACAATGTCTAGTAGTTCGTGCCTTTGTCCGTCCATCATAATAAAACTCATGGCACTTGCGACACTTCGAACCGATTTGAATTCATCAAAGCATAAGACCTTTGGTAAAGTCTGTTTGAAAGGGTTCAATGGGCGGTAAAATCTCTTCATGACACGATAAACCGAAGAAGTGGAAATATTTTTCTGACGTGCGATTTCCGTCATCGAAGTATTCTCTTTTAAGCGAGTAACGACAGACCAACGAACTTTTTGACTAATAAAACAGTGTTTCTCAGCGACAGAGGTATCCGCTACGAAGGTGCGTTGGCAAGACTTACATTTGAATCGTTGTTTCTTCAATTCCAGATAGGTCCGATACTCAGATACTTCATTTAGTAACAACCGGACGGTTGTCGTCCCCCAACGAATGATCTTAGAGGGAACGACACAAAGACAATGTGGACACTCTTCGGGCGTGTATTGAAGAGTACCTTTGTAAATCAAGCAAATTTGTCCTTTATATCTTTCTTTGGTTAAACAATTTTCCTCGAAATAGATATTTAGGTCTAGAATATTTAGGGTATCTTTGATAAGCTGAGTATAAGACATCTTGAATCCTCCTATGAATTGGTTCGTCAAATTAATTCTAAAGGATTTCAGGGTGTTTTTTCTATGTTTTTACATCATAAAAAAGATGTTAGTGAAATTCACCAACATCAAAAAGTATAGAGCCTAAAAAGCTATAAAAATTGAGTCTAATTAGAAGTTATATTAATCATAAGTTTACTAGCTATCTCGTGAAATTCTTGTGAAAATTCGTTTCTTAGAATCTTACTAGGCTCATGATAACTATAATCAATATGATTTAAAGATTCATGAAAGTCGTATTTTCCAATCTCTTCTTTTTTTAATGTAGTAGTAAATATCACTTGGTTAGTTAATTGATTAAATAAGTTAATAACAATTTTCTCTCTATCAGTAGACAAATCCTCTGCTCGAAATGAATCAATTACAATAGGGTACTGATGAGGTAGTATTTTTGCTAATGCATACATTTTTGATATATGAAATTCAGTAGCTTCGCTTCCAGAAAAAACTTCATTTCTTTTAGTAAATATGTCATCAAAAGTTAACGTACCACTTGGATCAATTTGCTTGTATACAGAATTCATTTCACTTATTATTTTAGAAATAAATAAATTTTGTTTTTCAATGATATCGACGTTGTTTTTGTTATTCAATTTGAGTGAGGAAGTAATTTCTGAAATTTGTCCCTCTAATGTTGCTAATTCTTTTTCAACTATTGCAATATCAGAAACATCATCCTTGTATAAAACAATTGATTCTATCGAAATAGATTCGTCACTCAGTAAGTTCTGAAGTTGTAGTTGGTACGTGTTTATCTCACTAGTTTGTTTATCTAATTCTTCAGAATAGGAATTGATTTTTTCATTAATAGACTCAATAATCTGACCTCTAACTTCTGTAGTTGAGACATCAAAAGTAAAATTGGCATCTGAACTAGAAACATAGCCAATATGTGTAGAGTTACAATCTAAACACTGTAATTCACCTGTAGATATATTCCTATTTAATGATCTTAACTCTTTTAAAGTAATTTCGTATTTAGCGCGACGATTCATTGTCCTGTTTCTTAAGTTTTTTAGCTCAATCAATATATCTTTCACTTTTTCGACTTGTTTAATTTTTTCTTCGAGAGCGACTCTATCACTGTGTTTGCTTATATAATTAATAGGCTCTTTTTTAGAATTCAAAATTTTATGTTTCTTCAAAAGAGCTTTCTTTTCTTCTTTTAGTTTCTTTAATTTTTCTTTTTCTATATTTAATTCTTCTGTAGTAAGCCCAATTTCTCCGATTCCTGCATAATCATAAAGCATATTATAGAAATCTTTTTTTGAGTAAAATCCTTTGTTAGCAATATTTGATGAATCTTTTTTATCTTGACCAACAAAGAAAATTTGATTGAACAACTCAGGGTCAACAATTCTTTTAATACTATCTTTTACTATTTGAGGTAGTGGAAAAATATTTTTAGTCCAGTATCTTTTTAGTTCTGAAACATTATCAAATATCAAAATTGATTTTTTCACATACAAAACGAAGGTGTCGTTTTTCCTATAAAGTGTATATAAAGTTTTCTCATGTTCAAATTCAATAATATAGTAGTATTTTTTGAATTTGAATGAAGATGGAAATACCGGTTCACTTCCAAGACAATACATCAGAGATTGAATAATAATTGTTTTCCCTTTATTATTGTCGTCGCTCGAAATAACGTTTAGGTGTTCATTAATCCTCTTTTCAATGTATGCTTCTTGCGAATTTCCGACTGCAATTGTTTTAATGATCATTTTGTAACCCCTCTTTTACTGTTGCGATAAAATATTTTAAAGACAAGACATCAAAATCTGGACATCCATTTTTAATATTTCTATCTAGCAAACTAAATATTTCTTCTACGTTCTTATCAGGATTCCCAATAATTTTATTATATGTTTCATTGAACAACAACCAGAATCCCTCAGTGGCATTTTTATTGAATAAGGCTCTTGAAAAAGCTAGTTTACAATCTTCTAATGCTTCTTGTCGCATATCAGATGGAAAGGCGTTATAAATATCTATGAAATGAATAGGGCAACCCTTATCAAATGGATTTCTATTTATTATCCTACCTATGACAAGAGTCTTGATCTGTCCACTAGTTAAATGACGAAAATAATTCAACGATTGGTCTGTTGATGTGATACTTATACCTTCTACTGGTAAATTATTTTTTTTGTCAGATTGTATTTTTCGTATTTCATTAAAAATAGTAGATAATTCATCATTAGTTGGTATTAGAGCAATATGGTCTTTAATGATTGACTTAACATAATCACTAGGTTCCTTATCATCAACTACAAAAAGAACATTATCCAGGAATTCATCAATTTTTTTTGATGTTACATCTGCATCATTAATGTAAGTTTTGGAATTGCATTCCTCAAGTAGGCCTTCTTTCAATTTCTCTAATGCTTTTGAATCAATGTTATCAATCTCAAAAATATTTTTTGTAGAATCAATACGAACGGTATTTGAAACACCACCAACGAACAAGATGAAGCTATCGAATTCAAATTCACTTACAAAATTTTTATATAGAGTAACAAGTTCTTTCCCTAGCGCTTTTGGAGATGAATTTGATGCACCCTTAGATTGTATATCCCAAAGCTTATCAGACATTCTATCCATTCCTGTTAAATCGTTAAAGAAGTCTACAATAAAATAATGAATCTCTTCATGATCTTCGTGAAAATTCATTAAATAGAGTAAAGCTTTTGTTTCCGCATCTGCGGCAGATTTTCTTAGTTTTTCTGACGAAGAGATAGTGTAAGCCATAGTAGTTTCCCTTTCTAACAAAAGATAATAAGTGCTTCAATTATATGCGAGAGCATGCTAGAAAATAAAAAAAGTCATAAGTATTAAAGAGTTTGGTACACTTATATATAAAAGCAAAAAATAAGCATAATGCTTATTTTGAACGAGTAAATAACAATTATATTATATCATTATGGTCGATATAATTACCATAAAATTCTTCATACTTGATTTTAGCTCTTATGAATGGTAGATAATGTACATGTATGGTGGAGTAGTCAGTTACTTCTGTTGTTCAAAAGAGAAATTGAAGATAGTGTTTTTCTGAAAAAATAACTCATATAAACGATTAATCAGATAAATCTAAAAACTTTAAAAGAATTTATTTTGAGAAAAAATCATGTTTATAATCTAAAATGATGAAGAGATGGAGTGTTTTAGTATTCATTCTAGCTCGCAAGTGAACAATCAAGTAATGTTTCAACAAGTTACTTCTCGAAGAAGGATCATTTAAATATCCTATACTTTTCAACGTATTAATTACCTTCATGTTTTCTAATACGCAGTCAATAAACGAATTATTTGTTTTTCTTTATTATATTCAAAACTAAAAATAAGTCGTTTTTCTTCTGTGTCTAATATGGTATTAAATTTTGTGACATGCTCGTTTAATTCAATATTGAATATATTATTTGAAATAGATTTTGAAACTAGTGAAGTAAATTCTTCTAAAGTCAGTTGTTTTTCTTGAGCTGTACTCAATTCACTAATGACATGAGACTTTTCTATTTTTAAGTATTTTTCAAATTTAAGTGGTTCAACAATGAGTTCAAAGTTTGAAATAGTTTCTGCATGTTCTGGATTTAAAATATTAAGGGAATAGTCTTTATTTACAGAATAAACTGCTGAGTGATAATTGTACGATAAAAAACTGTTGTAAAGATGTTCGGGAATATAAACAATTTTGAAATAGTCAGGTATAACCTCTTCTAACATAGATATATAGCCTTCTTCAACTGAAGGAAATAACAAAATATTTCTACATTTTAATGTATTTGCAGGTAGTAATAATGAACGTTTAAGATAATCATTTTTTAAGGTCCAGTTCACTGCTCCAACATAAAAATCTTCAGATTTAAATGCTTCATCCAATATTTTTTTTTGATTTTGAGTCAAGTTAGATATAAAGATTGTAAAATAGTCAGTTTGATTTGGATGTAAAATAATATCTAATTGATTTTCGATATTTTTAATGGATTCAATAAAACCGGGTTCCTGATAAAGTAAATCTCCTGAAAAAATACTGTTTTTACTTTTTTCGAAATGTTCAGTTGTTAATGTATCAAATAAAATGGTGTAAATTGGACGACCATACCAAATATCTTCAATTTTTGAAGAGTCAAAAATTAGTGCAAAATCAAAATGTTTTTTTGCGTCTGGGGGAATAAGGGCTGATTTTAGTTCTTCATACTTAATTGAATTTGTATTTAGAATCTCATCTAATGTATGAAGTTGAGAAAGTAATATTTTAGACATTTGTTCATCAGAGAAAGATGCAACTTCTTGGATTACTTCAAGAAAAACATTCCATTGATTGCCTAAAGTGTGGATCTTTAAAGGGAGGTTTCTAGCTGTTTTCTTCATGATTAATTACCTTTCAAGTATGTCTTTATCTTGATTATATCTTAGTAAAGGTCTCGGTAAAAGGTTTTCAAAGTTTATTATAAAAACTGGATCAGAAAACTGAATAGCTAATTTCTCTTTTTCCATAAAAAACAATATAGTTCTGTTATTTACTGGGACTCAATATGCTAAAATGAATGTAATAAAAGAAAAAATTGAATTGGAAAGGTTGGAGATTGTTGAATAATCTACTTGTTGGTAATGGGGTTACAATTCAATTTGGTGGCTTGGACTACTCAAATAAGAAAATTATTAAAAGGGCTAGAAATAATCTTTATACAGGCACATACCCTGATAAATTATATCATTTTGATACAATTTTATATTTTGAAAATCTATTTGAAAATGTTCCTGCTATTTTGAAAGGGGACTATGATTCGTATACTGCTGGAATTAGAAAAGGATCATTAGACCATTTTAAGAATCGCTATTCTGGATGGAAAAACATCAAACTATACGATGTTGGTTTGGAAGATTATTTCTTAATTCATTTCTTAGTTAGTAATAGATTTAAAGTGTTTAATCCAGAGAGATACATTATTACTCAAAGTATTAAAATGATGCTAGTAGATAGTATATACAATGGAGGAAAGATTCAAGAGTTGTATAAAAATTATTCGGAAAATTTTATCAATTACTTGAATACATTTCAAAATGTTTTTACTACAAACTATGATCAAAATTTAGAAATTGCTTCTAGTTCAAGTGTTCATTATCTTCATGGAGCATTCCATATTTTAGCAGAAGTTTATAATCCAGATAGTTTTAGAAATCGTTTGGCAGATAACCAGTTTATGAAGAATGGATTGACTAATCCAGAAGGTTTTGAGCACCTTCATTCTACAGCATTGATGGCATATAGTGGAGAAGACAAAGAGTTTCTAACTGAGTACCCGGATATTGCTAATCACGGAATCGAGAAACTTGTAGAAGGATATAAAACAAATTTGACGATAAAAAACGATATTGACCAATGGAAATATGCAGAAAGTTCATTAGTAAGGAATGCTTATTCTGCGATAATGCTGAAATTGAAAGAAGATGTAGAATTTCAAACAACAGACTCATTTAATAATTTTGAAGAAATAGAAGGTGAACTTCAAATATTAGGACTATCTCCAGAAAATGATAATCATATATTCTCTAGAATCAATGAAAATTCAAAAATCACTAGGATTGTCTATTATTACTTTAATGAAGATGATAAAAAAGCTGCCCAAGCAGTCTTTGAGAATGGAATTCTAGTTTTAAAATCAGTACAAAATTTTTGGAAGACATATTCTTGAGTATATAGAGACTTAAACAATTATTTAGTATAGTATTTGTTCCAGCTCGCAATTTTCTTACTAAAAAATATCCGAAATATCCATACTTTTTCTAGTTAAAACAGTTTGAAACTAAATCAAAACTAACTACAATTGATAAAAATTACTGGGATATAACAGCATTCACTAAAAAACTTGAATGCTGTTATATCAATAATTAGAGCTTGTCAGAAGCTCTTGAAAAAGCTAACCTTTTGCTGGAAGGGTCTGTGGGTTAAATGAACTGATTAAGCTAGGAATGCCTATTTGAAGGTGTTTCTGGCTTTTTTTGTGACTCTCTGTCAATAAGGACTGATGAGTTGTGTAAAATCCAATTTGGGTCAGAGTGAAGCTCATTATGTCTCATTTTTTGTTATTTTACTTTCTCTATATTTTATCTACTAATCACGCCATCTTTTTGATAGAATCATTCATATAGAATATGTTTTGTTCAGTTTTTATTTTGCGGAGATTCAAACATACTAGAAAACGATATGTTTTTTTTATAGCGGAAATAAAATAATAGAGAAAATAAGATAAAATAAAGATATTTTTCTTAAAGTAAAACTTTGTGAATACTGTATTGGCTATAAAATTAGGAGAATAAGATTATAAAAAGGAATAGAGCAGACTGAATTAGTTAAGCAACTATAGTTAGTAAATGTGGGTATTATAAGAGAAACATTTGTTAAGATTGAAAGTGGAAAGCAACATATTAAGTTAAGACAATTACAAGGAATAGAAAATGTATTAGATGTTTCCTATAATTTGATTTTAGATACAGAGTAAAATTTTAAAATAAGTTTAAAATATTTAGAATTATTATTGTGCATTTTGTTAGGAGAGATAATTTTGGGAAATTTAGCCATAGGAGACAGAATTCAGGAATGCAAAAAAAGATCATTTTTTTTAAAAGATGTTTCAATTAATGAAATTCCTTCTTCTGAAGGAATGTTTATATTGTTTGTAGACAACATAGAAGATATTTACTTTGTTAAAAGTGTGATTAAAGAGAAGGGGGTAAACACATATATATTGAATCAGTATATCAAAAACGATACCAGCAATATTTTGTATATTAAACATGTAAAAAATTTAAAAAAAGAAATAAAAAAATTTGAAAAAGTTATATCACATTCATCATCTAAGGCTGAAATCATTTTTAATCAAATTAAAGATAAAAGTATGGTGAAAGTTGGTTATATTTGTATTTCTTCAAATCAAAATAATAAAGAAACAGTAATTGATGAATACTTGCGAAAATATAAGAAAAAACCTGTAATGAATATGATTTTTAGATCAAATGACGCAACACCATCTTGGAACGGATTTAACTATCAAGGGTTTGTAACCGTTTTAAGAGTTTTGGAATTAATAAATAGCTTATCTGAAAAAGAACTAAAAGACTATTCGGTTGAAATTGAAAAATATGAAGACTTTATAATATACATGAAAGGTGAAGCACAAGAAATTTTTCAGGTAAAAGCTTATGTTACTGAAAGGAATACTCATTCTTACATTGAAGCGTGTGAAAAATTAATTCAACACAAGAAACAAGTTGGTTCAGTAGGTGCAAAATGCTATTTATCTACAGCCGCTGATATTCCTGACTGGGATGAATTTACATACTCTAAAGATATTATACTTTATGGGTATAAGACGGGTAAATACATTAATACATCCGATATAATTGAACATATAAAAAAAGAAATTCGAGTATTTTTTGATTCTTTGAATAAAGAATATGGAGATCCTGAAGTTGATTTGGCTTTTGCCAGTATTAGTCGTATGGTTACAAAAAAAATTGACTATTTGCATCGTCATAGGGATGCTGAGGACAATGAATACAGACTAACTTTCATAGAGTTTTATAAAGTAATAGAATCTTCGTTAAATAATATGTATGACTATAAATTATTCTTTTCGAAGTTGAAATTAGATGAAAAAGTATTGCAAAATTTAGACAATGAAATTTCTTCATACTGTAAGGATTGTAATAAAACAAGTTGTGAAGAGTGTCCTTTAAAAGATTTAAGGGAGATTTTTGAACCTATGAATCGTAATATTTACGCTAAAGTATTAGATCCAACTATTACTGAAGATGAAACTAATGCTTTCATTACAGAGGTTTTTAGTGGTATACGAATTTTAGAAATCTTAGAAATCTTAGAAAGTGTAAATTCTGAAATTCTATTCTTTGATAAAAAACATATCTATATTGCAAACATAGATAATGTTGATGATTATTTAGAAAAAATAATACCGTCTTCGATTACTATAAAAAGGAATAACTCACTCACGAGAGTGTTAAATGGTGTTAAAGAAAGTAGTGAAGTAAAAAGTATCTATTCTAACAGTTCAATACTAGTAAATATGAAAGATGAAAAAGTTGTGTATAAAGATCAAAAAATTAATATAATACCTGACAGTTTGTTAGTTGATAGTAAATTAGATAAGGAAAAAAGCATACTGCCAAATGTTAATTTTAATTTAATCAAAAGAGATTCTTTTATGGAAAGGAATTTGAATAATGAATGATGGAAATTTTTTATTATATGTGACAAAAAAATTTGATTTAGTAAAAGGTCAGTGGCAGGAGTTATACTCGGATGAAAACACTGTATTCACATCTTATGAACCTATAAATTCTTCAAAAAAATATTTATTTTTATGGGGGAACAAAGAACCTGAAGAACAAATAGATTTAGCTGATGAACTTATTGACAAATATATAGAGTATACAGTTATACCTCAAGATACGTACTTGATATTATTTTCAAAAGTTCAAAGTTTAAATGAAAAAAATTATAAAAAAATTATTAAGGTCGAAGAGAATGAATTCTGTTATAAAAAATATGTATGTTATTACATTGAAAGTGAAATAGATGCCCTTAGAAAAAAAAATGACGATATTTTTAAGGATATGAGCAACTTTTTTTCGAGATTTCCTGATCACAATAAATCTGATGAATTTTCTCTTTTATATAGAATGATAATCAAAATTCCTATTATAAAAATGGAATTTGAAAAAAAAGAGTTAGATGATTTTTTCGAATTGTATAACACAGTCAGAAAAGAAACTCAATCGTTTTCTATCAATGAAATTAATGAGATGGAAAATAAGATTTTTTCTAAAATATCAGAAGATAATAAACTGGATGAAAGGATAAATGATTTAGTCGAAGAACTTATAGAAAATATTTATGGAGGAGATATAAATGAGTATCTATCTTAAAAAGTTAGAAGTTACCAATTTTAAAAGTTTCCCTGCAAATAAAGTGAAAAAGTTTAATTTTAACGGATACAATGCCACTATTTTTGATGGACCAAATGGATATGGTAAATCAACAGTGTTTGATTCATTAGAATTATTAATAACTGGTGATATAGCACATTTTGAATCTAAATTAAAAAATGGATATACTACTTATTTATCAATAATAGCAAATACAGATTCTCTTCCCACTGAAATAACGGGTTATTTTACAAAAGGGGATTATGAATTTAGCGTAAAGCGTATTTTCAAGTGGAAAAACGGAAATGATAGCGAACTAATCTATACTAATGAAATAGGAAACAGTGAGAATATTAATAATCAAGAAATATATGAGTTGTTAAATATCAATGAAAATTTTTTTAAAATAGGAATGTATATTTCTCAAAACAATTCATTACTATTTCTTCAAGAAAAGTACGGTAAACGAAAAGAAATTTTAACGAGTATTCTAGATATGAAACAAATAGAAAATAGAGTTAAATTTGTGAAGTTATTAAAATCAAAATTTAATGAAAAAATTAGTCACATTAGTAATATGTTACAAGAAAAGGAAAACAGATTACTACTTGAAAGACAAAGTTTAAAAGAAATTGTAGGTAAAGCACAAGCAGGTGAGCAATTTGTTAATTATAAAAAATTATTTCCGAAAAATAATTTTCTATTTGATTCCCCAAATATTGATATCACTATGCCAATTGAAAAATATAAGCAACAAATGGAGCCAATAAAAAAATTAGTTGAGAATTACGAATTATTTTTGGAGACTAGAAGAGTCAAAGAAATTGATGAGATAATTAATATTTCCCAATTATCATTAAAAGTTTTTTTTTATCGAGATAGAATTAAAAAATATTCCGACCAAAAACAATGGTGGCAACAATTGTTTACATTGAACAGTCATTTAAGGAAAAACACTTTATCACCTGAAATTTCTAGCTTTGAATTAATTAAAGATAAAGAAATCAGCAACAAAATAAAAGAATATTATTCTAGTTTGAACAGGAAATATATTTTGGAGCAATCTCTTAAAGGAGATAGTTCAGAAATAATAAAGCTTAATCAGAAAAGAAAAGAACTAAAAGAACATCAAAAGAAGCAACATATAATTGATATTGAGCAGTGCCCTTTTTGCGGAACTTATATTCAAGATTTAGAAGAATCATACAATAATTTAACTGATATTTTAGAAACTGCAATGAACGATAAACAACTTGAAATTAATAAATATGGAGTATTAATAGCTGAATTAGAATCAGTTATTTTTTCTGAACTTGCAGAGTTACTTGAACCTTTAAAAGAAGAACTAACTTTGATAAATGAAATTAAAGATTTGCAAAATCTCACTGAAAAAGAAATTTTGAATATTGAAAAGTTCTTACCTGATTTTTCCAATGTATTTAAAGAGACAGAAGATAAAACAAAAAGTTTTGAATATTTACTAGGAAAGTTCTATGAAAAATTAAAAGAAATTAAAGGGAATAAAAATCTATTTTCTGATACTGAATTTTTTGAATTAGATAGGATTTACAATAATATATTTGAGAATAGAGCGCCTGATATTTCAAGCAAAGATCTTGATGAAAAATATTTGTACATTCAAAGTAAGTATAAAGATGTATATGAAGGTAAATTACAAAAAAATAAAGATGAATATCGAAGAGTCATACATCTTTTAGAAAAACACAATGATGCAATTAAAACTAATGAAATTTTAGGTGTTATTAAAGGATACAATGATCAAGCGTATAAAAAATATCAAGAAGAGTTTATAAAGAAAATTCAGTTACCGTTATTCTTAATAAGCGGACGTATCATTCAAAATTATCAGCTGGGACTAGGAATTTATGCAGAAGTAAATTCAACACAAGTTGTTTTTAAAGTTCCCGATCACAAAGCAGAGATGAATACAGATATATTTAATATACTAAGTGTAGGACAATTGAATGGTGTTATTATATCTATTTTACTTTCTATTAGAAAGATATTTTCTAAAGAGAGTCAATTAAATCTTATTTTAATTGATGATCCTTTACAATCAATTGATGATGTTAGTTCGCATTCATTTGCTGATATGCTAGTAGAAGAATTTCCTAACACTCAAATACTTCTGTCAACTCATGAAGAGGATAAGAGCAGATTAATTCAATATAAATATCAACAAGTAATGAAAAGTACGAATAATTATAATATGCAATTAGAATATCTAAGAAATTAAGAATCCTCTTAATTTCTGAAATAGCTCCTCAATATTTTAATGCCAAATTAAATGCTATTTTATTTGTGCTTTTTGAATTTTATATAAGATCAAAAATAAGCTCATCAATTTCTTTGATCTAATACTTATTATAACCTATTGATTACCGATAAATTTAATGGAAGGTTCCATGGAATAAATGAATACCATAAGCTAGAAATACCTTTTTAGGGTGTTTCTAGCTTTTTTGTTTGTTCAGTCATCTTTGCAAAGAAGATAGCTTTAAAAGTTACATGCTATAGAAAAAATGAAATATTTTATCAATTATTTGCAAGATAAAATAAAAAATTAAATGAAATAAGTTGAAAAAAGAAGAAAATAATTGAGGGAAATATGCTAACATGAACAAAAAGTATCCATATAACTTAATATTTCTGAATTCTACGAGAAAGTCACTTAATACGAACTAGTATCAAGTTACGTTAATCATTTATATAAACGTAAGTTGATAGCATATACAGTTATTTAATAGTAAAGATTTGATTCAATAGTTTTAAAACCGAATTAGTTAATTAAGATAAGCAACTGCTCTAATCTAAATTTATAATGATGTTTCGTTCCTTAACTAGATAAAAGAATGGAGAGTATTTTTCATGGAAAAAAATGTAGATCTCGATAAATTAGTAGCTGATTCATATAGTCTAAGTAGCTGTCTTTCAGCATTAAGCCAGATGTCCTATGATCGATTGGACGTAAATTCAATTAGTTTAGAAGATATTAATGAAATAAATGCAATTATTGTTAGTATAAAATGTCTAGCAGAACAACATGCACAAGAGATGAAAGCATTTGAACTTGAAAAAATAAAATATAGTTCAAGTTCCATAGAATAGGTTATCAGAAAAGTTGAGTGGCTCTGAATTCCAGTTAAATCTTTTATTCCCAATAATCTAGAATAAGCATATAGTCTGAAATTGAGGTGGTATGATCTAAATGTTTTCCATATCTATGAATGGACAAGACAAAACGAATCAAATAATTGATTGGAAGCTCTGGGAAAAAGACAATAAACTAATGGTAACTGTTTATTTCCCGTCAGGTAAATCGTTTTGGAAGCCATTAGATTTATGTAAAATTACACCACAAAAAGAGATACATGCAGGACTTTTATCTAAAGAAGAAAATGTTTATCAACAAATAGATAAAGCCACTGAATACGGGAATAAGTATATTGTTGTAAACTATCCAAATGACCAAAAAAAGTATGTCATGAAGTCAGAAAAAGTAAGTATTATTTCGAGTTCTGATTTGAAAAATGAGGATATATTTTCTTATTTTACTGAAATTGTAAAAGAGCGTGTTCGTAATGCTAGTCCAGAAAATAAAACTATGACCAAAAATATAGAAAGGCAATTGGAAAAAATCACTCCTTACCAAGGAACAGCGTTGCATGCGTATTGCTATGGTAAAAATGAAGCTAGAAATCCTTTGAAACATTTGATTTTTCCCTTTGGATTGAATGAGAGTCAATTAAAAGCTGTGGAAAATGCTTTTTCCTCTCAAATTAGTATTATCGAAGGTCCTCCTGGTACAGGAAAGACACAAACTATTTTAAATATTATTGCAAATATTTTAATGAATAAAAAATCTGTTGCAATTGTTTCAAATAACAACCCAGCAGTTGAAAATGTGTATGAGAAGATGGCTAAAAAAGAACTAGACTACCTTATTGCGAAATTAGAGTGTTCAACTAATAGGACAGAATTCTTTGCAGGGGTAAAAGAAGTTCCTCGTTATAATTCAAATTCTGCAGCTACTCCTATAAAGGAAATTGATGATATTTTAGCGAAGGTGAAAGCAAGTCTGGCTACACAAAATAAAGTAGCGCAATTGACCGCAGAAATCAGCGAGCTGCTTGTTGAGAAAAAGTACTTAGAAGAATGGCATGAAGAAAATACACTTGTAGAGTTAATGGATGTCGAAAGATACAAATTAAGTCCAGAGAAAACTTCTGATTTACTTGCATATATGAATTATCTTTCTCAAATAAAATTTTCTTTTAAAGAGAGATTCCGCTTATTGCTAGGGTTTAGAATATTTAGAACTAAGTTTTTAAATACTTATACTGAACGAATAAATTTTATTTATTCTCTACAATTTCATTATTATAAAAAAACGTTACAACAAAAAGAGCAGCAATTACAAAAATATAAGAACGATTTGAATAGGGATAATTTCGAAAAATTATTAGAAGACTTAACGAATAAATCAATACAATTTCTCAAGCAACAATTATCAAAATCAATTCCATCTAATTCAAATTTTACCGCAGATAGCTATAAAAAGGAGTTCAGTAATTTTATTAAACGTTTTCCAGTGATTGGCAGTAGTACACATTCGATTATTAATTCTATAGCAGAGGGAGCGATATTAGACTATATTATTATCGACGAAGCATCACAGCAAGATATCGTTCCGGGGATTTTGAGTCTGGGCTGTGCAAAGAATATTATTGTGGTGGGTGATCGCAAACAACTTCCCCACATACCTGAAAAGACAGATATTAGGGCGCCTTCTATTGATTACGACTGTACAAAATATAGTTTACTGGATTCTTTTATCAATGTATTTAAAGAGAAAGTGCCGATTACTTTGCTGAAAGAGCACTATAGATGCCATCCTAAAATTATCCAATTTTGCAATCAGCAATTTTACAATAATCAATTAATCCCTATGACTATCGATGAAGGAGAAGCATCCATTGAACTAATTACCACATCTAAAGGAAACCATACAAGAAAACGAACTAATTTGCGGGAAATAGAGTCTTTAGTAGAAGTTGGCTGGTCTGATGAGAAAGACATCGGATTTATTGCTCCTTATAACAATCAAGTGAATTTAGCTGGGAAGTATCTACCAGAAGAGTTTGCTAGAGCAACCATTCATAAATTTCAAGGAAGAGAATGTAAAGAAATTATTTTTTCAACAGTTTTGGATAAGAAAAAAAGCAGTCAAGCATCGATTGATTTTGTTGATAATCCGCATTTGGTGAATGTAGCTGTTTCTAGAGCCATCAATAAATTCACTTTAGTAACTGGTAATCAAGTGTTTACAAAGAATAATAAAAGTTTGGCAGCTTTAGTTAGATATATTAAGTACTATGCCTCTGATCAATACATCTATGATAGTCCAGTAATTTCTGCATTCGATTTATTATATAAGGAATATGATCGTTCTCTGGAAAAATTAAATACTCAATTAAATTTAAAGGACTCATATTTCAAATCTGAGCGGATTATGGCTGCCTTGTTGAGGGATTTTTAAGGACAGATGAATTTGCTTCTTTGACGTTTCATATGCAGATCAAGTTAATCCAACTTGTCTCCATTAAAAATAATTCATTTACTGATAGAGAGATAGAATTCATGAAGCAAAAATCGAGCTGTGATTTTGTCATTTATTATAAGATCGGCAAGATTCCGATTGGAGTGATTGAAGTGGATGGAAGTAGTCATGATGATAAGGTGCAGCAAGAACGTGACAGGCTTAAAAATATTATTTTAGAAAAAGCTGAAATTCCTTTGCTTAGGTTGAAGACAATTGAAGGAAACATTGAGAGAAAAACAAAAAAATTTTTAAACGAGTGTATGAATAAGAGTGGTGCCTAATTTGAAATGAGTAGTTGCTCAGTTTATGGGAAAATTATTTATAAAGAAAATGTAATCGTTAGCAATATAAGACGAATCCGATTAGAGAAAGAAATTGGTCAATTCGAGGTTTTACGGTGTATCAAATAAAGAAGACTTGTCAGCATTACTGCAGTTGGAATTAAAAATCTTAAAAAATATAGAAAAGGACAGAAATATGGAATATTACAAGAATACATTGGGTTATATAAGAAAGAAATTTGATGTTCCTCGGGGAAGGAAATATTTGTATTAAAAAATAGGAATTAATATTTACAAATAAAGTGATGTAAGGAAATGAAAAAATGAAGCTTATACTATCTAAATGTAGAACAAATAATTTTTCTGAGGTTTCTAGGATACTTAATGAAAATGGTTATATACAAATAGGAGAAAGTAGAACTGAGCCAAAAAATAATTTAGAATTGTTTTTCTTTTTTGAGAGTCATGAAAAGAAACAGATAGAATGGCTTTCTGAATTATTACGTTTCTTTAATGTTGGTGAAGCAGACTATAAAGAGCATAATATTTTAGATGATACTTTATATCAGTATAATGCAGTTATTATACTAAAAACTCCGAATAACTTATATGCACATTCGTTAAGTCAAGGATTTAGAGTTCTTGAAAAGTTTATTGACGAAGAATTTGGCTTGAAGTTTGCTGAAAAGACCATCAAAAATGAGCATATTACTTTAAAAAATGTGAGTTATATTCAAAAAAATAAAATGAAAGGTATCACTAATTATAAGAAAGATCAAGGAGAATTTCCTAAAGCAAGTGAAAGCTATGCTTATATAAGTGGAAAACCAGATTTTAGTTTTTATGGAAATTCTATTGACTGTGGAACTGGGGTATCTTTTCCGAAAAATTTTGATATAAATAGTAAAGAAGGATTTAATCAATTATCTGAATTATTAAAAAATGTGGATAAAGCTTTAACTTTAAAAGAAAATAAATCGATTTTACCTAGAAAGAAAAGGATTGCGAAAAGTTCTCAATTATCAGGATCATTGGATGAAGAAGTTATAGAAAGAATAGTAAATGATGTCAATGAAATTGGTATAGCTTTGGACGTGAGTAAAATACACTTAGTAAATAATTCGATTAATATATATTCGGAGAATAACCATTTAGAGATATATGTTAGTAACCATTTGAAAGAAACGAAAGAAGAGCTAGAACCTTACGACAGTTCTATACTGGAATACATTCGTAAATACAATGAAAAAATAACTTCTTTAACAGATCTGAAAATTAGAGTGACTAATCATGAACATCATGTAATTGAAAATCGTCTATTAAAAGAATGGATTTATTGTGAATTAGAATATAATAATATGTTATATACTTTGGATTCAGGATTTTGGGGATACTTTAACGATAAATTTTCAGAGTTATTAAAAAAACAATTAGAAGAGATAAATAGAGTTATTGAGTATAATGAGGAGTTTAATATATACTATTCTTCTGGTGAAGGAAGGCTAAAAGGAGAAGGGGGGTATATTGAAAAACTAAGTGAGAATAAAAATTATATAAAGTTACATCAAAGAAACATTAATTACAACGGAGTTCCAATAGAAATAGCAGATGTATACAAAAAGGATACCAAGGAGTTAATAGCAATCAAAAGAGGAATGGATACATCAAATAGTATGTATAGCTTTGAGCAATCTATATTATCACTTCAATTATTAAGAAATATTACTGAGTTTAATGTAGAAGAAGAGTTATTAAAATATAATGATAGAAAAGCATCTACAGATGAAGATAAAGGTAAATTTCCTCATATTCAGAAAAAAAATATTGAGAAAATTTTAAATTCTAGGATTTCCTCAGTGTTGTGGTTACAAAGTACAAAAAAATATGTAAAGATGACAGAAGAAAAGAAATTTGACTTCAATCAAATAGGTTCAATTCTATTAAAATTAAAGATTGTTGATTGGTATAGTTCAATATTAGAAAATAATTTCACACCAAAAATTTATATGGGGAAAGACCTTCAAGTTAATAAAAAAGATCAATTTTAGTAGACTTTTACATTAAGTATTGTTCCTAATAACATATCTAAAATGACCAGATTTTGATCATTTTAATTTGATAACCATTAACTCGTTAAACTACTATATGGACTCTTAATTACTTGATTTGATGGTTAATGAGACTGATTGAGAAGGTATTTTAATGTGGAATAATCTGCAAAAATTAAAATTTTTTAGCTAGAAATATCTAATGGCAGGTTTTACTGGCTTTTTTTACCCTTTATTTAAAAACTATGAATGATACAAAATCAAATCTAAATCAAAAAGGACCATCATTCTAGCTCAGTTTTTATTTGAATTTTGTTAAATTTTTATCTATTAATTTTAGCATTTTTTTGTTGAAATCATTTATAGAGCATATCGTCCTCTCAGTTGGTTAGGTTTTGGTGATGTAATCATACTAGAGAACGATATGTTTTTTAATAGCAAAAATGAAAATGGGGCTGAAGAATCAATTTTGATTCTTCAGTCCCATAAATTATAGAGCCGTCAATTTTTTGGCCCAGTCTCTTTTGGTTTATTTGCTTATAAATTAATATTTAATAACATTTACAAGTTTTAATGGAGTTCTTTCATCCCAATCAAGGATTGCTTGGTTTTTAATAGTTAAATAATTTCCACCGATATTTTCAATGCTAGGTAAATAATATATGTATTCATTCATTTCATTTTTTGCTTTCATTGAAACTAAAAAGCCTCTTGGATCATTGTTTCTGCTCCAGCTCTCTACAGCTGGACGAGCAAGTTCAAAGTAATCTGCATATCCGCCAGTTTTCCATTTGCTTAATGCAACCTGAACAGTTCCATCAGAGAGATTGACCACATTTACAATTTTAGTTCCTTTTGTATCAGAGTAGACTACTTTTTTCAGTGGTGTAATTTCAGTTGAGCTGTTTCGTTGATAAAGGCTACCATCCTTATAAGAGTAAGAAGCACTTGTTGGCGTATAATAGGTTCTAAGCATTCCGTTATGGACAATCGACAAGATAAATCCACTACGAGAAAGTCTGCTCCAAGAGTCTGATTGACCAGGTGTGATATTGAAGTAGTCGGTGTTACCCGTTCCTGTAGAATTTGCACTAACTGAAACCTGAATACTTGAAAAGTCCGTACAATCGTTTGTTACAGTGACGTCAGCATGTGCTGCTTTGGTCGGTATTAAAAAGATGGCTAAAGCGACCATTCCTATTAATAAACTGACCAGTGATGATTTTTTTTTCATGATATTCCTCCTGTTAATATAATATAGTCGTAAACGTTTTCGCTTACAATTTAAGTCTAAAGGATGCAGACTATTTTTCAATGATTCTAATTTATTATTTTATTCATTTTTTTTATTTTAGAGTCAAGTGTAGTGGAATTTTTCTTTGGAATATCGATCAGTTCTTGAATATCGGAGGAGCTGGCTGAAATCTAGCAAGAGGTGGGAAAAAGTACTGTAAGATGAGTGAATAAGCGGATAGCCTTTATAAACGTTTTTTATACTTTATACGACGGTATTTCTATTGTGTGAAGCTTAACTTCAAAAACACTGGTTATTTATTTTTGTACTTAATGAAAAAGCCTAGGGCATCTTTTCTCCCTAGGCTCATCATTAGTTATTATTTGATCGCTTTAATGGTTCTTCATGCTTAGTAGTCAATCACATTAACTACTTTTAATTTCTGTGTTTCATCCCAATCATAGATAGCATCTTTTCTGATTGTCAGAAAATTTTTGTAGCCTAGGTATTGTATGCTAGGTAAATAATATATGTATTCTTTTGAGAATCCGCTATTATATAGGACTGAAACTAAAAAGCCTCTTGGATCATCATTTCTGCTCCAAGTTTCACTATCAAGGTGGTTTAGCGTAAAGTAGTCTGTCGATCCGCCACTTTTCCATTTACTTAACGATACTGTTGTAAGACTTGTGGAAAGATTAATCATGTTAACGTTCATACTTCGCGTAACAAGCGAATTTGTTTCAACTTTTAACGGAGTGATTTCTGTTGTGCTACCTTGGGAATAAAGTTTTCCATCTTTAAAAGAGTAGGCGGCGTTAGTTGGAGTATAGTAGGTCCTAAGTTGTTCTAAATAAACAATGGCTAAAATATGGCCTCTAGGATCATTTCTGCGCCAAGATTCTGTTTGTCCAACTGTTACTTTGTAGTAGTCTGACGAGACATCTTTTCCATTATCTGCGTTAATGGAAGCTGTAAATGAATGTGACGGATCTGTACAATCGTTTGTTACAGTGACATCAGCATGTGTTTTGGTTAGTGGTAAGAAAAACATTAAAGCAATGAAACCAAACAATAGGCTGACCAATGGTAATTTTTTTTTCATGGTATTCCTCCCTTTAATATAATTTATGTAAACGATCTTCGCTTACAATTTAAGTTTAAAGGAACAAGTTTAGGTTTCAATGTGTCCAATCAATCAATTTATTTCATTTTTTTAGTATAAAACCAAATGTAGTGAAATTATGGGTGGGGTGCTAATAGCTACGGTTATTCTAGCTTCTTTCAATAGAATAAGGTTCGTCAAACTGCCGTTTAAAACAAAGCGTTCATTTAGCATTCGTTAGTAAAAAATCCTTTTAGGAAGCGATTCATGACATCGAATATGATGAATTTTCTTCCATTTTAGGCGATCCATGGATAATGACATTTATTAATTATCAGGTAAAAAGAAGATCAGAACTGATGGCCAAAACATACCAAACTGATAATTGATGACGTAACTTTTCAATCATTTCACTCTTTTTTGATGCTTTCCTACAAAAATTCCTGTATGCTTGCTTTTAGTTAGAGAATAAAATAATGACCGAGCTATATTGAATGCTCATATCCAGGAGGAGAAATAAGAATGAAAAAAATTTATTTTTTATGTACGGGAAATTCTTGTCGTAGCCAAATGGCGGAAGGATATGCACGTCAATTATTATCTGCCTCGGATGTGGAAATTAAAAGCGCAGGTATTGAAACTCATGGACTGAATCCACGAGCGGTTCAGGTTATGGCTGAGGATGGAATTGATATTTCAAACCAAACGTCTGATTTGATCGATCAGGATTATTTTACACAAGCAGACTTGATTATTACGCTTTGTGGAGATGCAAAAGATAAATGTCCGACGATTCCTGTAGGTGTTCAGCACATTCATTGGGATTTAACAGACCCCGCACAAGCAGTTGGAACCGAAGCAGAAATAGCATCAGCTTTTAGAAAAACAAGAGATAGAATTAAAGCAATGGTAATTGAACTCAAGAACCAGTGAGAGTCAGTATTTTTTGGGAATTGAGTGATCATTTGAGCTTCATTTGTCTGTATAGTGCTAAATTTTAACAATCAAGAATTGAAGTCAGCAAGCCTTAAAATGGTCTTGCTGGTTTTTTTTGCTTGCGATATTTTTTTGTCGACTTCTCAATTATTTAGCGAGTTATGAATCAAGCAATTATTTCTGGTTATGAGAATGATTGGCGTTTAAAAATCAAAATTTATTTACAATAACAATGTTATGGGGAGTAAGATAAGAAAGAAGAGAGTGTATTTCGCGCAATTAACTAATGGACTGAAAGCTCTTCTTGTCAGTTAAATTCTAGCGCCAATAACAAATGAATAGGAGTTTATTGTGTGTGATTTTGGTTAGTAAAGAATAACAAGATCAGCGAAAAGAAAGCAGAAGAAGGAGGAGATTGCAGGGACAGGACTGCAATGAAAGAGAAATGATTACAGTGAAAGCTTTACCTGCTTATGATGGCGATTGTTTGATTGTTCAGTATGGAGAAGAAGATCAACGGACGAATCTGTTTGTCGATGGAGGTCAAGGACAACAAGTTGTTAGGCAGTTGAAAGAGGAAATTGCAACAATTAGCCAGAAAGGCGAGTGCATTGACTTACTGGTTTTGACACATATTGATGCCGATCATATTCGGGGATTTTTGAGTTTGTTTTCTCAGTCGAGTTTTGGTAAGTCATGTATTAAACGAGTGTTTTTTAATTCTAGAAAGCTGTTATCGCAAAAGTTTGATACAAAGGTTGTTTATGATGATCAACTGGAGATCGTTCAAGAAAAGTCAGAGATTAGTTTTAAACAAGGGGAGTCTTTCGATCGGTATTTGGAGGATTTGAGGATTGAAAAGATGACAGTTATTGACAATTCTTGTCAGCCCAAATTACTCAATGGGGCAAAAATGACAATTTTGACACCTGATGAAGCAAGTCTAAGGAAATTATATACAGATTGGGAAAAGGCAATTCAAAAAGAAACCAGGGATCAACTAATCAGCGGTCGAAATGTCAATCATCAGGGAAGCGTAGAGGAACTGATCAAAAAAGCTTTCCAAGAAGATCGCGCTGTCGCAAATGGGAGCAGTATTAGCTTTATATTGGAGTATGAAGGCAAACGACTGTTGATGCTAGCAGATGCTCATCCAAGTACTGTCACTGCGAAGTTAAAAGAACTTTATGGGGAAAAAGAGCTGCATTTTGACTTGGTAAAAGTGGCTCATCATGGGAGTAAAGCGAATACTAGTGACGATTTATTAAAACAGATTGAATGTGAAAATTATTTGATTAGTTCAAATAAGGGGAATCGTCATGGTTTTCCGCACAAAGAAGCCTTATCAAGGATTGTTTACCACAACTACACAAAAAAACGACCAACGAATTTTTATTTTAATTATTCCGATGCGAGTGAGGGGTTATTTACAAATGAAGAAATAAAAAAATACGGGATTCAATTGATCAAGAAAAAAATGAATGAGAGGGTACTAACGATTGACATATGAATGATTTTGAAGAGTTATCAGTGAATATTAGAGGAACCAATACTTATGGTTCAGGTTTGTTGTATCAGCAGGATTGTGAAACGGGTTATGTGATCACCGCCAAACATTGTGTGGTTGGGGAAACAATTAATGACTTCAAACTATTTGATTATACCCAATCTGAACTAGAAATCTTAGAACCACCAAGATGCTCAGATAGTCTAGATTTAGCGATTATCAAAGTGAAGGTAAAAAAAGGTTATCCTGAACTGCTTATAATGGAACCAGAAAATAAGCAAGAAATCGTATTTTATGGTTATCCAGAGTGTATGAAAGAAGACGGTGGAACTCCTTATCGAGGAAAGGCAACTCAAATCAGTAAGCCAGATATTTTTAAATTGGTACTGGACAATGAAATAGGATCGTCTAACAACACGGAGTATGAGAACATACGAGGTTGCTCAGGATCAGGAGTGTACGTCGAAAGAGAAGGGAAGTGTTATTTGACTGGGATTATTACGAAACTTCAGTCAGCGGGGCAACAAGGAATTGTTGAAGGGATTCATATCGCACATATTGTTGCTTTCTTTTTAGAAGAGTTTGATATCATGCTGGTACCTCGTTGCTTGAATGATTTTAGTGAATATTTGACATCTATCATAAATGAATTACGAGAAGTAGGTGGACAAGAAAATAAGCTGATTTTTCTGATTGAAAAATGTTATCGTGAATGTTTTTCCGACATAACACCTAAATTGATCCATAATCGGTTAAGTGATTACCTGTTTCTTCCTTCTCAGAAAAATGAGGATTATACCAATAAATTCTTGTGGATCGCTTGGCTGGAGATCTTGCTTTACAAGTTATTACAAACAAATATTGCTTTTGAGATCGATGATTGTTTCAAATTACTCACTCAGGAAAAGGAAAGAGCTGGTATCCATGTATTATTTACAAATCATCTAACACTTGACCGTTTCATTGGGAGTTTATTTAGAAGTACACTTTATGACAAGCTAGATAAACAAGATGTTTTGTTTGTAACTAATCAAAGGAGAAAATTTCGGGGTGGGAGTATTGCCAAGCGAGAACAAATTGAGGGAATCGTCGTGAACATCGATCATCCAGAAGTTTCTGATCGGTTAACGATTGATAATCCCAATGAAAAAAAATTATTTCCTATTGTTCATATCGATTATATCGAAAATGAAATTGATCAGATTTTACACGACACAAAAGGGTTAACAGCCGTTGAGTTTTCTCAGAGGTTTCCAGAGGAGTTAACTCGTTTGTTTGAAGAAATTGCAAACTAATGGAGGTAGATAACAATGGTAGAGATATTAAAAGAAATCACTACGTATGAAATAATAGAAAAAACGACGGGATTGACCTGTTACACGTACCAACAAGCAAACGAAAAGTATCGACTCCATTTTTTTTGTTATGTATTTGATAATCAAGATGAGTTATTAGCCAACTATGAAGAAATCAACGATCAGATTGCCTACAGTTTTCAAAGTCAATTAAAAAGGAAGATTGAACGATGGAATATTTATTTTTTTCTTTTTGTCAAAGCCAAAGTAGCGAAGCCAATCAAAGCCAGTATTGAACAAGACAAGTATGCAACCAGAAAGGTGATCGTGGATAATTTTCGAGAATTTGCTACTAATGATGCGCAAAAAGAAGCACAAAAAGAAGCACAAAAAGAAGCACAAAAAAATAAAATTCAAAAAAGATTATTATTGAATCTGGAACAGACAAAACCAGTAAAGAAACTGGCTAAGGATGAGCGGCAAAATGATGAGAAAATCATCCATTTGTTAGCAGAATTAAAAACGATGGCTAAAAAAGAGAAAAAAGCACGAATACAAGAGTATATAAAACATGAGCTGTCAAATCTTAACGTAAAGGAAGGAACCGATGAGTCTTAAATTGAAAGGGATAAAAATTGATTCGTTTCGAGCATTTGAAAGGCAAAAATATTTTGATTGTGTGAATCCTGTTTTTAATGAAATATCAAATTTGATTGTTTTGTATGCGCCAAATGGAACCGGAAAAACCTCTTTTTTTGATGCCATCGAATGGAGCTTGACTGGCGAAATCAGTCGACTGAATGAAAATAAAAATGTCCGTGATATCGCCTCCCAAGAGCGAAAGTATATTTTAAAGAACAAATATTCCTCAGCCGAAGTGGGCAGTGTGGAACTAGCATTTGATGATGGCAGTTTTTATGCATTAACAACGAAAAAGTTAAATGGAAAGCAAACAACGGATTACGTTGAAGGGAATGAGACCAAAAAAACGGTTGATTTAACAGCGAAAGAATTAAAGATTTTACGACAAAAAAATTTATTGACACACAATCAAATCGATGCTTTTTTGCGATCACAGAGTGCCGAAGGAAGATATGATGCTTTAAGTAATTTTTGGGACAAAGAAAATGTATCTGAGGATTATAAAAATCTAGTCTTATTCGTCAATGAAATGAATAAAGCATTAGGACAACAAGAAACTAAAATGAATCAGCTAACAAAAGAGATTGAAAAACTCGAAAGTAATGCAAAAATATGGCAAACAATCAACCAGCTAAAAGAAAATTATGCCAAGTTAAACGGAAAGAATAGTAAAAAAGATCCATTGTTAAAGAATCAATTAGGTTTACAAGAATTGTATATCGAATCGAACAAATTAAAAAGCAATAATCAAATAAAATTGAACCAGTTTGAAGAGGAGCGACAACAGCTAGAAAATTTAATCACAATGACCCAAGAGTATCGACAAATACCGCAGCAGATCGAATGGTCTGAAAAGCAGGTTGCTGATGTCAACGAAAAGTTAGCCCATTTGACAGAAATTGAGACAATCGAAGAAAAAAAGAAAGCACTGTTTGACGAAAAAATAGACTTGAGCAACCATCTCAAGCGTTGTAACTTTCTTATCAATCATGAAGCAGATTTTCAGGCACTAGAAATGGCTGAACAAAACAGTAATAGAGAAATCAATGAATGGATCAATCAACGAAAAAAATGTGAACAAGCATTGATTACTTTACAAAAGGAGCATCAAGAGCAAGAAGTAACATTAAGTGAGTGTCAAAATAAACGAGCGTTGCGGACGAATCAATTAACAGAAATCAAAGAATTAAACAGTTATTCCGATGTTAAAGCGAAAAGACAATTACTTGATCATGAAATCAAACAACAGAAAAAGAAAAAAATAGAGTTGGAAGCCAAGTTAGGTAAGATAAAGCTAACGTTGACAAAATTGTTTTCATTACTAAACTTAGACGATCATCAGTTAAGCCAAAAAGACTATTCAAAAGAACCTGATTATTCATTTTTGTTGGAACAGATAAGCCAACTTGATGACATTTGGCAAGAAAGAAAAAAATTGAAAGTTGATTTAGCACAAAAGAAGAAGGAACGTTCCTCTTTAGAAGATCTGGGCAGTCAGTTAGAACAGTTGAAAAAATTAGGTTATTCTATCGTAACGGATACGTCTTCGTCTGTCTGTCCATTATGTCTCCATGATCATCAAGAATTTCAACATATCATCCAAAAAATTGAAGCTAGTACGGCAGATCTTTTACCGATTGAGCAACTGACGAAGGAAATCAGTCACTTAGAAGGAATGATCGATGAATCAACTAGGCGGTTAACTGAGGTAGTTTCTGGAGTAAAACAACAGATTCAGATACAAATAACGATTAAGGAAACTGAAATCAACCAACTTGACCAAGATCTGTTACAAGTAACCTTAAAATTAAAACAACAAGAAGAAGCGTATTTAACCAATGAGAAACACTGGTACAAGTTAAATGAATACAGCCAAAAATATGGGATTGACTGTGAAAAAATTGCTGAAGAAACCCAGAAAAGAGTAAAGTCACTACAGGAGGAATTGGTAAAATTAACGAATGAATACCAAAATATCAAAGAAAAAATCAATCAAAATGAACAGCTAAATGTCAAGAATATCCATACACTCAAAACGATCGAATTACATTATCAACAAGCGAAAAAAAGCTTAAATGATCTAAAAGGAAACGAACAGTATCAATATTATCAGCAAGAACAGGCGTTTTATGAAGCGCTTGGTATTTCTGTTATCTCTGATTTTAAAAGGCAATGTAAACACCAGTTAGAAAAAATCAATGAACAAGAAACCAAGCTTATTGCCGAAAAAAAACAACGACTAGAACAAGTAAATGGGAAAAGTAAAACAGAATTAGTAGAAGAGCAACGAATCCAAGCAGAGCAGATTCGGCAGCTCGTTGTACGGAGGAAATATATCGAAAAGATATCTTATCAGCTGTTTGACCAAGTAATCATTGCACCAGAAGAATTGGAAAAAAATAAGCAAAAGTTGACCACAGCTATTTACAAATTAAATGAAAAAAATCAACTGTTGAGTCAACTATCTGGGCTTACCAGTGATTTTATCTCTGAAACAGGTATCGAAACGAAAAGAAGCGAACAAGCAAAAGTAAAAAAAATCTATGACCACTTAAGTAGCAAAGTACAAGAACTAAAAGAATTAAAAGACAGTAAATTAACCGAGATCAAAAAACAAATCAAAAGTACATTTAACTTAGATACCGTCAATCAGATTTTTCAAATGATCGAACCTCACCCTGATTTTCGTAAGATTAGTTTTAAAATCAATGAAGCAAATCCCGATAAATTAGGACTGGATATTATGTGCAAACGAACAGAGGACGAAGAGGACGCCCCGATTTTATATCTAAGTTCTGCCCAAGTAAATATATTGTCTTTAAGTATTTTTCTAGGAACCGCTCTAGAGAATACAGACAAAGTGAATACGATTTTCATGGATGATCCAATCCAACACTTAGATAGTCTTAATGAATTATCCTTTATTGATCTATTAAGAATCCTTGCATTTAAGCTAGGAACACAGATTATCTTTTCCACCCATAACCGCCAGTTTTTTGACTTATGTCAGAGAAAATTAGATGCCAATTACCATAATGCCAGTTTTATCGAAATGAATTATACAGAGAATCAGTTGTAACAAATTTAGTTAGTCAGAAAAAGTGAAAAAGTGAAAAAGGGAGCTCTTTGATGAGAGCTGAGGTTAGCTGAAAGATTCAGAGTATAAAACAAAAATTGCCGACAGAAGTTAAAAAAGAGACGGATAGAGAATCAATCCCAACGAATAAGGGATTGATTCTTTTTTTCTAGATTAAATACAGATAGGAAGAATATATAGATTGGATGGAGAGTTGTACTACCTATACGAAAGCAGAAACTTTTTTAGATTCTACACTTTTTGATATTGGCGAAATTCGCCAACATTTTTTTATGATTTAAACGGTATAGAAAAGATATCATTCACTATTTGGGGGCTATTTAACCAGAGAAATCGAAACCTATACGACAACTTTGCGAACATTTAGAAAGTTTCTGACACAGATCCGAAATGCCTTCTGCTACAATTACTCAAATGGACCACTAGGATGTTTAAACAAGCCTATCAAAGTATTTAAACGAAATTTTTATCATTTCAAACGGCGAATCTTGATTCGTCACGGTAAAACTTTTTTAAGCAAATAAAGATACTAAGATTAGTAGGTTTCTATTTCCTATTTTTTTCAACTGGTATCAGATTTCAGCACTTATGACTGTTATTTTCGCTAGGAACAATTTCTTAAAAATGGATAGTTTTATTATTTCAATAAAATAATCATTGCTAAATCAACGATTTAAGACGGTTGTAGAATTTTTTTCAGATTGTTTGTTGACAAAAATAAAAAAACCATCTTACCATTAGTTTGTGGTTATAACCAGTTTAAAAGAAGGAGAAACCTATGGGAAATTCTTTTAAAAACAAAGCTTTGTATCATCAGTTGGTAGATTTACTTAAAAATCAGATGGAAAGTAACATGATACCCCATGATAAATTACCCTCTGAACGAGAATTAACTGCTCAATACGGAGTTAGTCGGACAACGGTTCGATTAGCTTTGAAAGAGTTGGAAAATACAGGTTATATTTATCGGAGACATGGAAAAGGAACATTTGTATCCGATATCAAAAAGAACGTAGCAGATTTAGCAGGAACCTATAGCTTTACTGAACAAATGAAAAGTTTAGGTAGAACTGCTGAGACGCGGATCTTAGCTTTTGAAAAAATTGAAGCGGACAAATTTATTGCAAAACAATTGAATCTTTCATTAGGAGAAGTAGTCTTCAAATTAAGTCGATTGCGGATAGCTGATCGGGAACCGCTTATGATCGAAGATACCTATTTGCCAGTCAAATTTTTCTTATCATTAAATGATCAGCTTTTAAGAAGCAAACCTCTATATGATCTTTTTTCCGAGGATTTTAATCAGACCGTTCGATTGGCAGATGAAGAGCTATATGCAAGTGTTGCCTCAAAGGAAGATGCGAAACAGTTGATAATCTCAGAAGGAGCACCTGTCCTTCATTTAGCACGTCAAACCTATAATATGAAAAATGAAATTATCGAATTTACTTTAAGTGTCGCCCGTGCGGATCAATTTCATTATCAGATCCGCCATATTCGAAATAGTTAGGAGAATCGAAACATGTTTACAGTAGGAAAAGAAAAACTGGATCAGCTGGGTGCTGAGATCACGACTCGCGAAATACGCCAACAGCCGGAACTTTGGGAAGAAACCCTTGATCACTATCAAACAGTTCAAAAGGAATTAGATAATTTTCTTGCAATAGTTAAAGAAAAGGCAAATGGTCAGCGAACACGTGTAATCTTCACTGGTGCAGGAACATCTCAATATGTAGGAGACACATTAGTTCCTTATTTGCGCAAGAGCGGTGATCGCCAAGCATTTAGCTTTGAAAGTATTGGAACGACTGATATTGTCGCAGAACCTGAAGAGTATTTAATTAAAGAAGAACCAACTTTACTTGTATCATTTGCGAGGAGTGGAAACAGTCCTGAAAGCTTGGCAGCAGTTGAAATTGCAAATCAGGTGGTTGATACGATCTATCATTTATCAATTACGTGTGCTGTAGAAGGAAAACTAGCTCAAATTAGTCAATCCGATTCCAATAGTTTTTTATTCTTGATGCCAGCACGTTCCAATGATAGTGGCTTTGCTATGACTGGTAGCTTTTCCTGCATGACTTTAGGAGCTTTGTTGACATTCGATCAAACAGTATTAGTGAAGAAACAACAATACCTGAAGGTTTTAAGTAATTTAGGAAATGAAGTAATTACCCGAGTAAATGAAATTGAAAAAATCGTTCAGCTTGATTTTGAACGCATTGTTTATGTTGGTTCAGGAAGTCTAGCTGGATTAACAAGGGAAGCGCAATTGAAGATTCTGGAATTGACAGCCGGAAAAATTGCTACCATCTTTGATTCATCAATGGGCTTTCGCCATGGTCCAAAGTCGTTTATTAATCAAAAAACAATCATGTTCGGTTTTGTTAATAATAATCCTTACACGCGTGATTACGACTTGGATGTCTTAGAAGAAGTGCGTGGAGATGAAATCGCTTCCGGAGTGTTCGCCATTACTCAACCAGGGCAACGGAATTTCACTGGCGATAAATTCGAGTTTACAACTGAGGCCGAATTACTGCCAGATGGCTATTTAGCACTAAGCTATATCATGGTTGCCCAAATAGTCGCTTTGTTATCATCGATTAAAGTGAATAATAAACCAGATACACCATCACCAACAGGAACAGTTAACCGAGTTGTAAAAGGTGTAACGATTCACAAATATAAGTAAAAATAAACTGGGAGGAAGAACCATGATTACATTAACCAGAGGAAAAAAAGCAGCAATGGATCGTTTATCGACAAAAGATGGTATTATCAGTGCCTTAGCGATTGATCAACGCGGAGCATTAAAAAAAATGATCAAAGCCTTAAATGTAGAATTAAACGATGAACAGATTGAGCGTTTCAAGGAGTTAGTTTCTAGTGAATTAACCCCTTATGCATCTTCTATTTTATTGGACCCAGAATATGGTCTTCCTGCTGCAAGTGCACGACATGAAGATGCTGGTTTGTTGTTGGCCTATGAAAAAACCGGCTATGATGTAACAACACCAGGACGATTGCCTGATTTATTAGCAGATTGGTCAGTTTTACGATTAAAAGAGCAAGGAGCCGATTCGATTAAGTTTCTACTTTATTATGACGTAGATGAAGATCCGGAAATCAATCATCAGAAGCATGTCTTCGTAGAACGTTTAGGTAGCGAGTGTGCCGAAGAAGATTTGCCATTCTATTTAGAATTGCTATCATATGATACCCAAATTTCAGATGTTCATTCACTTGAATATGCCAAAGTAAAACCGCATAAAGTCAATAGCATGATGAAGGAATTTTCGAAACCACAGTACAAAGTAGATGTTTTAAAGGTAGAAGTTCCTGTCAATATGAATTTTGTAGAGGGTTTCAGTACAGATGAAGTAGCGTATACCAAAGAGGAGGCGGCAAAGTACTTCTTGGAACAAAGTCAAGCGACAGATTTGCCTTTTATTTTCTTGAGTGCCGGTGTTTCTACGAAGCTATTCCAACAAACATTGTTTTTTGCTAAAGATTCAGGTTCGACCTTTAATGGTGTGCTTTGTGGTAGAGCTACTTGGAAAAATGGTGTGAAGCCGTTTATCAAATCTGGTGAAGAATCTGCTCGTGCCTGGCTGAAAAGTGAAGGTCGTGAAAATATCGAAAGCTTGAACAACGTTTTGGCACAAACAGCCAGTTCTTGGTATGACAAAGTCCAAGTTGAAAAAGAAGCAGCTGTGAACTAGGAGGAGAGCTCGTGATAGTAACTGTAACGATGAACCCGTCAATTGATATTTCCTATCCGCTTGCTTCCTTGAATGTGGATACTGTCAATCGAACAGATCAAGTTAGTAAAACAGCAGGTGGAAAAGGACTTAATGTAACCCGAGTAATCCATGATCTAAAGGGGGATGTACTCGCTACAGGAGTTCTCGGTGGGTATCATGGGGCGTTTATTGCAGATGAATTAAAGCATGCCGGTATTAAGCAGAAATTTACAGAGATCAAAGAAGAAAGCCGGGATTCAATCGCTATTTTGCATGAAGGAAATCAAACTGAGATTTTGGAAGCGGGACCAACAGTTTCCTATGAAGAACAGCAGAATTTCCTAGAAAACTTCAAGGAGCTAATAAAAAAAGCAAAGATTGTCACAATCTCAGGTAGTCTTGCAAAAGGATTGCCATCAAATTTTTACCAAACGTTGGTCCAATTGACAGAAGAGCAGTCTGCAAAGGTTCTTGTCGACACCTCTGGGGAAAGCTTGCATCAGGTTTTAGCTGGCAAACAGAAGCCATTTTTAATCAAACCAAATCTTGAGGAATTATCGACACTACTGAGACATTCATTTTCGATTGATCGATTAGAAGAAGTCCAGGAAGAATTGATTCAACCTATCTTCTCAGGTATTGAATGGATTATTGTTTCTCTAGGAAAAGATGGAGCTCTCGCAAAACATAAAGATTGCTTTTATCGAGTTACGCTCCCCACGATAAAAGCAGTCAACCCAGTTGGTTCAGGAGATGCTACAGTCGCTGGATTTGCCTACGGCCTATCACAAGAAATGGATGAAATAGAACTTTTGAAGTTTTGTATGGCTACTGGTATGGCTAATGCACAAGAAGGACAAACAGGTCATGTTTCACCGATGAATATTCAATCGCATATTGAAAAAATAACTGTAAAAAAGATTGAGTGAGAAAATCGATCTAGATAAAATCAATGATTTTTTGAGACCAACTCAATTTGGTAGAAGTTCCATTTTTGTAGGATTCAACGTACTCCAGTAGTTGTTGTGAATCTCTAAGTTTCGTCACTCGGACTTGCAGAACGGTTGTTTCATCGGTAAGAATCTTTAATAATTTCGCAACATTTAAAGGAGTTGGAAATATAATTTTATTTGTTTCCGTAAAATCTTCCTCATTCATGTGGATATTGTAGTCATGTTTAAAGCGCTGACAGCTGGAATTGTAATAACACAATTCTTGAGAATTAGGATCCACATATTGTTCGGGCAAATAAGTTTGCTGATAGATATATGCAGTTTTTTAGTTTTTCGTAAATGTCTGATGCAATCATAAAATGCTAAGGCTGGCAGTTCAAGCTTGTTTAAATAGTGTGGATCATTCCCTCGAGCGATTGATAAAACTTGGACTTGATCATTACTGATAGTGAATAATTCAATGTCAGAAAACTAGACCAGTTTTTCTTTACGTGAAACAAATGAGTCACGACCTTGATGACGAATTATGAATCCATCCTTTATTCATTCAGGGAGCGAATGACTGTAATAGAGCTTACGTTAAAAATTTATATTAATTCTGCTTCTGTATAAAGTTTATTGCCATTTTGTGATGTCTAAATTAACCCTTCAAACAACATCAAAGAATTAAACTTTTCGTTAGAGTCTTTGGTTTTGTATGTATAATTTGATTTTAACACGTTCTGTTATGTTGGATAGGGTTGACTTTCTATTTCAAATTATTTGATATATCAATATATTGAAAACGCTTTTATTTAAGGAGGGAGCTTTTGAACACATTTGAGATTAAAGAAGATTTTCTTCTAAACGGTGAGCCCTTTAAGATACTCTCAGGAGCTATCCACTATTTTAGAGTGGATTCAGCCGATTGGTATCACTCGTTATATAATCTGAAAGCATTGGGATTTAATACAGTTGAAACTTATGTACCTTGGAATCTACATGAACCTAAAAAAGGAGATTTCCATTTTGAGGGAATTTTGGACTTAGAACATTTTTTGTCCATTGCTGAGGAATTAGGACTATACGCGATTGTTAGACCATCTCCATATATTTGTGCAGAATGGGAGTTTGGTGGTTTTCCTGCTTGGTTACTTAATGAGGGAACTCGGATCCGAACAAATGAAACCGTTTATTTGAACCATGTGGCAGATTATTACGATGTTTTAATAAAAAAAATCGTGCCGCATCAGCTGACAAATGGTGGAAATATTTTAATGATACAAATTGAGAATGAATACGGTTCTTATGGAGAAGAAAAAGACTATTTACGTTCGATACGTGATTTAATGTTGGACAGAGGAATAACAGTGCCATTTTTCACTTCGGATGGACCATGGCGAGCGACACTCAGAGCAGGCAGCATGATTGATGAAGATATTTTAGTTACTGGAAATTTTGGTTCAAAGGCTGAAGAAAATTTTTCTTCAATGGAAGCTTTCTTCAATGAGCATGGGAAAAAATGGCCTTTAATGTGTATGGAATTTTGGGATGGTTGGTTTAATCGTTGGAAGGAACCGATTGTACAACGTGATGCAAAAGAATTAGCTGAGGCAATCAAAGAGGTCGTGCTGAGAGGAAGTATTAACCTGTATATGTTCCATGGAGGAACAAATTTTGGATTTATGAATGGTTGCTCAGCTAGAGGAGTGATTGATTTGCCACAGATTACTTCTTATGATTACGGAGCACCCTTAGACGAGCAAGGAAATCCAACCGAAAAATATTATGCAATCCAGACAATGATTCATGAAACGTTCCCTGATATCCAACAAATGGAACCTTTGACAAAAGACACAATGGAAATGAAAGATATTCCATTAATTGATAAAGTCAGTTTATTTTCAACATTAGATACAATTAGTCAATCAGTAAAAATGAAATATCCAGAAACGATGGAAATGTTAGGACAAAATACAGGTTATATTCTGTATCGCACCTCAATAAAAAAAGATGCAGAACATGAAAGACTGAGAGTAATCGATGGAAGAGACCGTAGCCAACTATTTTTAAATCAAAAACTGCAAGCTACACAATATCAGACAGAAATTGGTGAAGATATCATTGTTCCAATGCCTCAGGAAGACAATCAATTAGATATTCTAATTGAAAATATGGGGCGTGTTAATTATGGTCATAAATTATTAGCCGATACACAAAAAAAGGGAATTCGTACAGGGGTCATGGCTGATCTACATTTTATCACTGATTGGAATCAGTATTGTTTACCACTAGAGTCATGTGAGAAGGTTGATTTTTCAAAGGAATGGCATCCTAACCAGCCAAGTTTTTATCGCTATGAAGTAACACTTGATGAAGTGGAGGATAGCTTCATTGATCTATCAAAATTTGGGAAAGGTGTCGTATTTGTTAATCAGACCAATATTGGACGTTTTTGGGAAGTTGGACCAACACTTTCGCTATATATTCCGAAAAGCTTATTTAAAAAAGGAAACAATGAAATAGTGATTTTTGAAACAGAAGGAACTTTCCAACCAGAGATCCAATTAGTAAAAGCACCACTATATAAAGAAATGAAAGAAGGATAAACAATGAGTATTATCGGAGTAAGAATTGATGGACGTTTAATTCATGGACAAGTAGCCAACTTATGGACAACCAAGTTGAACATCACACGGATTATGGTTGTAGATGATGAAGTTGCAAAAAATGATATTGAAAAAAGTGGATTAAAGCTGGCAACTCCACCAGGAGTTAAATTAAGTGTATTGCCGATTGAAAAAGCTGCTAATAATATTTTAGCAGGAAAATATGATTCTCAACGATTATTGATTATTGCTCGGGAGCCGGATCGTTTATTGAAGTTGGTAGAATTAGGAGTCCCAATTGAAGAAATTAATGTTGGGAATATGTCACAGACGAATGAAACACGGTCCATTACTAAATCAATCAATGTGGTTGATCAAGATGTAGAAGTATTTAACAAATTACAGGCTAAAGGTGTTCGCTTAGTAGCGCAGATGGTTCCAAGTGATAAAGCAGAAAATTTTATGGCTTTATTAGCGAAATAGGAGGATAAATAAATGGATATCTTATGGTGGCAGATCTTATTATTAACATTATACGCAGGGTATCAAATTTTAGATGAGTTACAAATTTATTCATCGTTGAGTGCACCCGTTTTTGCCGGATTATTTGCTGGTCTAGTGATGGGAGATCTAAAAGCAGGACTTATTATTGGTGGTAGTATGCAATTGACTGTACTTGGTGTTGGTACCTTTGGGGGTGCATCAAAAATTGATGCCAACTCTGGAACGATTTTAGCGACAGCTTTCTCAGTAGCGCTAGGAATGAACCCAGAGCAAGCAATTGCCGTAATTGCGGTACCAGTAGCTAGCTTGATGATTCAATTAGATATATTAGCCCGTTTTGCGAATACGTATTTTGCGCATCGCATTGATAAATTAGTTGAAGATATGAACTACAAAGGGATCGAACGTAATTTCTTAATGGGAGCCCTCTCTTGGTCACTTTCTCGTATGATTCCCGTTTTTCTAGCATTAGCATTTGGAGGAGGACTAGTAGAACAAGTGGTAGCCGTGCTAAATGGTGATTTGAAGTGGTTAGGCGATGGATTATCAGTAGCTGGAGCAGTTTTACCAGCTGTCGGTTTTGCTATTCTACTACGTTACTTACCAGTTAAAAAGCATTTCCCTTACCTAATTTTAGGATTTACATTAACGGCATTACTAGGAACCGTCTTTACTAACATGCAGGTTTTAGGAACGGGTGTTGCAGGAGTTGTGAAGAATTTCGAAGGAATATTTAATTCACTTCCAATGTTAGCAATTGCACTAGTTGGATTTTCTTTAGCAGCCATCAGTTACAAAAATGGACAGCTGATACCACATTCGCCAGCCCCTAAAGATGTTACATCGAATGATTCAGATGAAGGAGAGATTGAAGATGACGAAATCTAATTATAAGTTAACGAAGGAAGACTTTAAGCAGATCAATCGCAGAAGCTTGTTTACTTTCCAATTAGGCTGGAACTATGAACGGATGCAAGGATCAGGCTATCTTTATACAATTCTGCCGCAATTACGCAAGCTTTATGGTGATAATTCTCCTGAATTAAAAGAAATGATGAAAACTCATACACAATTCTTTAATACATCAAACTTCTTCAATACTATCGTTACCGGGATTGACTTGGCTATTGAGGAAAAGGAAGGTATTGATGGTAAAGACACTGTCTCAGGTTTAAAAGCTGGGTTGATGGGGCCTTTTGCAGCAATTGGTGATTCGATTTTCGCAGCGTTAATTCCAACAATTTTTGGAGCCTTAGCAGCCAATATGGCAATTAATGGCAACCCAACTGGAATTTTTATTTGGATTATCGCACAAATCGCTGTTATGATTTTCCGTTGGAAACAATTAGAATTTGCTTATCGTGAAGGAATCTCTTTAGTTACCACGATGCAACATCGCTTAACTGCCTTGACAGATGCTGCAACTTTGTTAGGGGTCTTCATGGTTGGAGCGTTGGTCGCTACCATGATTAATGTAAAATTGTCTTGGGCACCAAGTATTGGTGATGTGACGTTAAACATGCAAAACAACCTGGATATGATTTTACCACGATTATTACCAGCCGGTATCGTTGCAGCAATTTATTGGATGCTTGGCAAAAAGAATATGACTTCTACTAAGGCAATTTTCATAGTATTAGTGGTTTGTGTAGCATTATCAGCTTTAGGCGTGATTTCAAAATAAGTCAGGCTGATTCCAATTAGTGATGAGGAGTGGTTCAATGGGAAAACAATTAGTTTTAATTAGTCATGGACTTTTCTGTGAAGAATTGAAAAAAAGTACAGAAATGATAATGGGGCCTCAGGAAAGTATTCACACAGTAAGCCTTCTTCCTTCTGAATCAGCGGAAGATTTTCGTGAAAAGTTTGAAACAGTAATTGCCAATTTAGATGATTTCGTGGTATTAGCAGATTTAATGGGTGGCACTCCGTGTAATGTAGTTTCAAAAATAATTCTCGAGGGTCAAGTAATTGACTTATACGCAGGCATGAACATGCCAATGGTCATTGACTTCATTAACAGTCAATTAATTGGAACAGAACTTTCATTAATCGAATCTGCTACAAGTAACATTTGTTATGTGAATGGACGGATTTTCAGTGATGACGATGATGAAGATGAGTAAGATAAAATATATGAGTGATGAAGCCAAAGAAATATTTCTCTGATCATACTATAGATAAAAGACATTTCAAACTTGTAATTTGAGTTTGGAATGTCTTTTTATCTAATTTTGTTCAAAATTTTGGACAAAAAAGAGACCCTTTGTCAAATGATGTTGGTAAAGAGAAACTCTAGAATGATTAGTGAAAGATTGAGAAAAAAGTATTCAGTATCAAGTAATAAGAAGGAATTTCCGAAATTTGACAAGAAACATAAATACTTTTTTTGGTGTTGATTATTATCTACTTGGTGTGTCTCAAATTTTTTATAAATTTCAGCGAATTTTTGAAGATGCCGCTTTTGTCTCATTCTCCATTTTTTTATTTTATGATTAACCTCATAAAAAAGTGGGACATTAATTAGATTTTTTCTGATTAATGTCCCAGACTCGTCTACAGACTGAGAACTTGGAAGGGATACTTCCAGGACTTTTTTAAACGGTTGACTCAATGGCTTCTTTATACTTTTCAAAAAGGGGGATAATTTGCGTGCGCTTTTTTATGTCAAGTTTAATAAAAATATTGTGGACATGAGTTTTAACCGTTCCTAATGAAAGAAAGAGCTGGTCAGCAATTTCCTGATTGGTTCGATGTGACAGTAGCAATACAAAAATTTCCGTTTCTCGTTGAGTAAACTGGTGAACCTGACAAAAGTCTTGAATCAAGAGAGAGGTGTCTTGATTTTGTGTTTTTTCTTTCTGAGGTTGATATTTTTTGATAAAGAAGTGCAGTAATAAAACACATATAACAATCGAAAAAATATCCTCTGAGACACTACGATTATAAATTTTTGTCACTAAGGAGCTATATTGATCGACATTGAAAATCACGAAACTATCTTCAATAATGATCAAAATACTAAAGAAGAGATTGATGAACATCAATTGCTTTAAATAGTGTTTGTTCAGCAAAGGTACATCCTTTTTTGTTCCTCGCCAACAATAAATTCCTAGGTAAAACAGGAAGAGTTGATTGCCCAGATAATAGAGCCAGACTTTAAAGGCTGAATTATCCATCAATGGGATGGCAATCATCCAAACAGCCAAAGCAAGCAGTAAAGCATAATGGAGAGGGGAAAGTTTTTCTTTTTGTAGTTCGGCAAGAATAGAAATGGAAAAAAAGGCGTTTCCCATAAAAATAATCGTTTTAACTGCTGGTGCACTCATAAATGCTTGATCATAACTTTGTGCAAAGGAATTGAGGAACTCCGTCATATAAATAATCGTGTTATCAAAAATGAAGAATGCCAAATACAAACTGATCCAGAGAAATAAGTTTTTTTTTTCTTTTAAATAAGCATAAATAGCAAAAGTCATCGTGATTGAATATAAAATGATCAATAGAATGTTGTAAACAAAAATAGCTATCATATTGAATCCCCTTTCATTTTTTCCTTACCTCAAATTTCTTATCTTAATTATAACACCGATTTTTTTATCTTTACTTTTAATTCCTATAAACTTACTTCTAAACTTTTGTAAACCCTTGGAAAATAAATGGTTTATATCCAAAAATAAACCAGCCTGTAGCACGTATAGATCGACAATGATAACGTTTACAACTAATAGCTTATCGTAAACTCTCACTTTTTTTCCTAAAGTGAAGATGCAAAGCAAACAAATTACTTAGGAGGTTTCATTATGGGAAAAAAAGATTTTATTACAACTGAAAATTACACGAAGGAAGAGATTCAACAAATTGTTGACCTGTCATTGAAAATCAAAGCGGCCATCAAGAATGGTTTTTATCCTCCTTTGCTAAAGAACAAAGTGTTAGGGATGATTTTCCAACAGTCTTCTACCAGAACGCGGGTTTCGTTTGAAACAGCAATGACACAATTAGGGGGGCACGCAGAATATCTAGCACCAGGGCAAATTCAATTGGGTGGTCATGAAACGATAGAAGACACGAGCCGAGTTCTTTCTCGTTTAGTTGATATTTTGATGGCTCGTGTGGAACGTCATCATAATGTGTATGACTTAGCAACGAATGCCACGATCCCAGTTATTAACGGGATGTCTGACTTCAACCACCCAACGCAAGAAATTGGCGATCTTTGCACCATGATCGAACATCTTCCAGCAGGCAAAAAAATTGAAGACTGCAAGGTTTCCTTTATTGGAGATGCCACACAGGTCTGTTTCTCTTTAGGATTGATTGCAACAAAAATGGGAATGGAATTCGTTCAATTTGGACCAGAAGGGTTCCAGTTAAACGAAGACCATCGCGCACGACTAGACGCAATTTGCAAAGATTCTGGCGGCTCCTATACGATATCCGATCAAATCGATGTTATCGAAGGTTCGGATTTTGTTTATACAGATGTTTGGTATGGACTGTATGAAGCTGAACTATCAGAAGAGGAACGCATGCGTATTTTTTATCCTAAATACCAAGTGAATACGGACTTGATGAAACGTGCTGGGGAACGAGCGAAATTTATGCACTGCTTGCCTGCCACTCGTGGGGAAGAAGTCACAGATGAAGTCATGGATGGACCGAACTCGATCTGTTTTGATGAAGCAGAAAATCGGTTGACTTCGATTCGCGGTCTCTTAGTGTACTTGATGCGAGATTATGCGGAAAAAAATCCAATCGATGAGACCAAAAAAGCAGCGGCTAAAAAAGACTTGGAAGCTTTGCTAGGTGAAACATTTTAGACGCAAGAGATGAGGAAAGGAAATAATCTGCGTATCATGACGATGCGTAAGGATTGTCTCTGTTCTAGAGGAGGGGCTAACGATCTGAAAATCGATTCTTTCTAGCAGAATCTTGATCTCACACTAATGTAGCTTTTATGCCGCACCAGGATTCATGTGAGATGAGTCCGCTGGTTGCAAGAATCGTTCAATCGTTGGTCCAACCTTATTCCCTTGTACCGGAAAGGAAGAAAACAATGGGAGAAAAGAAAAAATTTAGTTTGATGAGTGCTATATTATCTGTTATTTGTGTTGTATTTGTGGCAGAAGCGGCTGCACCGGTAGCAGCAATCGGAAATTCACAATTTTTTTGGTGGATCTTTTTATTGATTGCATTCCTTTTGCCCTATGGATTGATCTCGTCAGAGTTAGGAACAACTTATATCGGTGATGGCGGTATCTATGATTGGGTGACACAAGCCTTCGGACATCGCTGGGGATCTCGCGTTTCTTGGTATTACTGGATCAATTATCCACTGTGGTTAGCTTCTCTAGCAGTAGTCTGCCCTGATTTATTGATGACGATCACAGGCAGCGAATTTTCAACAGCGGCTGCTATCGTGATCGAACTGATCTTTATATGGATCATTGTTTGGATCAGTTTTTATCCGGTCAGTGACAGTGTGTGGATTTTGAATGGAGCAGCTGTCATCAAAATGCTGCTGGCAATCTTGATCGGTGGCTTAGGTCTCTATACTGCGCTTACTAAAGGTGTGGCGAATGAGTTTACTCTTTCTTCCATGCTGCCAAGTTTCAATTTAAATAGTTTGTCCTTTATTTCAGTAATCATTTTTAACTTATTAGGATTCGAAGTGATTTGTACATTCGCGAATGATATGGAAAATCCTAAAAAGCAAATCCCTCAATCGATCATTGCTGGTGGACTGGTGATTGCAGCCATTTACATTTTTTCTGCATTCGGGATCGGTGTAGCAATTCCTACGGATCAGATTAGTACAGGCAGCGGATTGATGGATAGTTTTAAGTTATTGACAGGATCAACAGGCGGCTGGTTCATTATTTCGATGGCCTTTTTATTCTTACTGACATTGTTTGGCAATATGATTTCTTGGTCGTTAGGGGTTAACAATACTGCTTGTTATGCAGCCGAAAATGACGATATGCCGAAAGTATTTGCCAAACGCAGCAAAAAAAACGGCATGCCTACTGGTGCGGCGATTATGAATGGTATTGTTGCTTCTATCGTTGTCATCATCGCACCAATTTTACCAAATCAAGATTTATTTTGGGCATTTTTCTCGTTGAACCTAGTAATGTTCCTACTATCATATGTACCTGTTTTTCCTGCGTTTTATAAATTGCGCAAAATCGATCCAGAAACACCTCGACCTTTCAAGGTGAGCGGCAGCGACTTGTTCTTGAAGGTATTAGTCGCACTACCGATGATCATGATCGTGATCTCATTGATTTTCACAGCGATTCCTTTGCAGTTTGATGCTGAATCGCTGAGTCAGCAATTACCAATCACGATTGGAGCAATTATATTTGCCCTCGTTGGTGAAATCATTATCTGGATCAAAAAAATCAAAAAAGAAGGAGTGCTGTATCATGGCAAAGCGAATCGAAAAGACCACACCGAAACAAGACGGGTTTAGAATGCCTGGAGAGTTTGAACCACAAGAGAAAGTATGGATGATTTGGCCAGAACGTCCGGATAACTGGCGTGATGGAGGCAAACCGGCTCAAGAAGCATTTGCCGAAGTCGCAAAAGCGATCAGCAAATTCACGCCAATGAATGTGGTCGTGTCGCAACAGCAATATCAAAACTGCCGTCGTCATTTGCCTGCCGACATCACTGTCTATGAAATGTCGAACAACGATGCTTGGATTCGTGACTGTGGTCCTAGCTTTGTCATCAACGACAATGGTGAATTACGAGGCAATGACTGGGGATTCAATGCTTGGGGCGGATTAGTCGATGGCTTGTATTTCCCTTGGGATCAAGACGATTTGATTGCACAAAAGATCTGTGAAATCGAGCACGTGGATTCGTATCGAACGGAGGATTTTATTTTAGAAGGGGGCTCCTTTCATGTTGATGGAGAAGGCACTGTTTTAACGACTGAGATGTGTTTATTGAGTGAAGGTCGGAATCCTCATATGACAAAAGAAGAGATCGAACAAAAATTATGTGACTACTTAAACTGTGAGAAAGTACTTTGGTTAGGTGACGGGATCGATCCGGAAGAAACCAATGGGCATGTGGATGATGTGGCATGTTTTGTTCGTCCAGGAGAAGTAGCTTGTATCTATACTGAAGATCAAAACAGCCCATTTTATGAAGCGGCTCAAGCTGCTTACAAGCGTTTGAATGAAATGACCGATGCCAAAGGTCGCAAATTAAAAGTTCATAAGCTTTGTTGCCCAGTAGAGAATGTCACGATCAATGGGGATTTCAAGATCGATTACGTAGAAGGAACGATGCCACGTGAAGATGGCGACATTTGTATTGCTTCTTATATGAATTTTCTGATCACGAACAACGGTGTGATCGTTCCTCAGTATGGAGATAAAAATGATGAGCTGGCACTTGAGGAAATAGCAGAATTCTTTCCAGATAAAGAAGTAGTAGGCGTAAATACAGTGGAGATCGTATACGGTGGTGGAAATATTCACTGTATCACACAACAACAACCGCAAAGATAGGTGGAGGCTTATCTCAAAAATTGTCATCGCATTGGGTGGAATTTTAGGCGACGCTGCTCATGAACAATTGACCAAAACCCAAAGCAGCAAATTCGATTACTGACCTGATCAATGACGGCCGTTTATTCGTTTTTAGAGATACTAGAAGAGACTGAGACAACTTTTGTCCCAATCTCACTATACTTGATTATAAAAAATAGTGGGTAAGATATTCCGTCGAATATCTTACCCACTAATCTTAGTATATTTTTTTGTTTCATTGTCTATCATTAGCTGACGATCAGCTTGGTGATTCAACCATTAGAGGAAGCCAGATGTGGGTGAGATCTTTTCATAGTTTTCCCAAACCCATAAAAATCTCCTAGGCACCTTTTAAGTATATTTTAAAACAATAATGCATATATATACAAATTGAATCATTTTTTAAGAGGTTGTTTTAAGAAGGGGAAATAAGGAACTTTCTTAGTTTCAGTAAACGATTAATTCTTTTTTACAGGTATCAAGATTTCAAATACACGTTTTTCAGGAATCGTGGTAGTAATTTCATCTTGCCATAATATTTTCCAAAAAAATCTTTCTGGAATAAATTTATTTTTTTGAAAATAGTTCAGTAGTTTCTGATTGATTTCTTGCTTATTATAATTTGAATCCTCTATGAAGAAAGAGACATATGTTCCATTCGATCTGGTTATAATTTTCTCTGCGTCGTAAAGATGACTTTGTTCCTTGTTTATTTTAATTAGTGACCTAAAAGGAGTTTTTTGAATGTCAGAAAAAATAGAATCTTCTACTAAAAAATTTATAGGATAGCCATTAAATAAATCTTTTTGATCTAAGGATAAATAAAAATCACTATAACTAGATAAAGAATCGATGGAGTCGTAGTAATGAGAATGCATTAAATCAGAACAAATAAAAGATTCTTCTTCTCTGTAAGAATGAGTAATTATATCAAAATTTATATTTTTCAATGTTGTATACCGATCGATATAATTTTCTAAAAACGTCTGCATATGTTTTAAGTCATTGATTTTTTCATCTAAAATTTCTTTTCGCTTTTTAAATTCTGTCAGCGTGTCATCCATGTTTCGATTATCGAGAAAATATTTAATCTGTTCTAAAGGTACATCAAGAAATTTCAAGGTTAGTATAACGTCTAATTCAAAGCATTGGTCACAAGTATAATATCTATAACCATGAGTAGATATTTTTTTTGGTTTGAATAAATCAATTTGATCATAATAAATTAAGGTTCTTCTACTTAAATTGACGTATTTTGCAAATTCACTGATTGTTAAATAATTATTCATAATTACCTCCTTGAATATAACGTAACGTTACAGTTTATTCTAGCAGAGCAATAACCCAAATTCGTTATAAAAGGAGATTCTTATGTTAAGTTTAATCGAAATAAAAAAAGTATTTGGAAATGAAATAGTATTGAATCATTTATCAGGAGATTTCCAAAAAGGCCTCAATTTTATTTACGGTCCATCGGGTAGTGGGAAGACAACGCTATTAAATATCATTAGTGGTATGGATCAAAATTTTGAAGGAGATGTTTATTTTAACAATCAGTCGATGAAACATTTTACGAAAAAAGAACTATCCGACTATTATTACAATTCAATCGGTTTTATCTGGCAAGATTACCAATTGATAGAATACTTAAGTGTAGAATGTAACATTGATTTAGTTCTAAGCCTATCGAACTTAAATAAAGCAGAACGAAAAATGAAAGTAGCAAAGGTATTAGAGGAACTAGGAATATCTGGATTAGCTAAAATGAAAGTGGCAAAATTATCTGGCGGACAAAAACAACGAGTAGCGATAGCTAGAGCATTAGTAAAAGATCCAGAAATAATCATAGCAGATGAACCAACTAAAGCATTAGATCTTTTAGCTGCTAATAAAATCATGACGGAGCTAAAAAAAATCGCTAAAGAAAGAATAGTGATAATAGTCACTCATGATAAAGGTTTAATTGAAAAAGACGCAAATGTCTATAGCATGGAGCAAGGACAACTAAAATTAGTAGGGCAAAGTAAACAACACTCAAAAGATGACGGGAAAAACAATCGATTGAATAAACCTCCTTATTTATCTTTAAAAAATTGTATCTCTCAATCTTTTAACATTCTAAAAGGCGCATCCATATATTCTATATTAACGATTATTTTACTCATACTTTCTTCCTTTTTTATGTTGATTAATTTGAGTGGGGAAATAAAAGAAAAACAAGATGATAATTTTAGCCGTCTCGTTAAAGAAAGAGGAGAGACGATCAAAGATATTTCTTTGTCAAAAGAATCGACAGGTGGTGGTCCTTCTGGTTCTCTAAAACAAGATACTTCAGGAGCAGTAGATTTATTAAAAGATGATCCCAGAGTAGATTTTGTGGCACCCTTGGAAATAGTGGGTGATTTGAAACTAAACGTAGGAGATTTGATTAAAAATTATGAAGTGAAGGATAGCTTTAATTTGCCTGCAATTACGAAATTGATAGCTGGAAGATATCCTTCAATTGGAGAAATAGAAGTGGCTGTTCCTAAACGGTTACTGGATTTACTAGGTCTAAAACCCACCGACGTAATCGGGAAAAATTTAAATATGACAGGACTTATAGACGTAAATCCAAAGATTGGAAGCAATGAAATTACAGGATCAAAGGTCTCATTAAATGATGTAAAAGTAGTGGGAGTCATTGAAAATAATCCTAAAGGTGGAGCAATTACCAGCACTTTAGGAAGACGTGACGGGAAACTAACGGATGGCCCGTTGTTGTTTAGTGTAGAAGCTATCAAAAAAATGCGTCAACAAGCAGGCATTGAGAAATCGATAAGTTATAACGTAAGAGCAAAAACATTAGATGATATTTTACCTATCGTGAATAAACTACAACAATCAGGTTTACAACCTTCTGGAGATTTTAGCATGATTGAAGACATGCTTCGATTGAGAAAGAAAAATGAGGAGCAAGGGGTTACCATCAGTTTGATATTCTTTGTATTGTCACTAACAATTAGTATTGTTTTGGCTTTGTTCAATTTTTATATAAAGAAAAGTGAATTTCGTTTTTTCAAATTCAATGGTTTCAGTAATAAAAATATTTTAAGTTTAATCATTTCAGAATACTTTATACTTGGAATAATGTCTTCTCTTCTATTTCTGATAACTTTCCCAATGCTTAGTCTTTTAAGTCAAAAATTATTTAGTATATATATAGTATCTACTAATAACTTAGTTTTGGTATTGTTGTTGCCATTTGTCCAATCAATAATAATCAGTATCCTATCCTACTTATTATTTCTTAAAACTAATCCTACTCATAAAATGAAACAAGGTGATTCGAATGATTTACTTAAATAATGTCAGTAAAAAGTACAAAGATTTGGATATACTACTACATGCCAATTATCGATTTAAAGATGGTACGTTAACTTGTGTATTAGGGAATAGTGGAGCTGGTAAATCAACATTATTAAATTTAATAGCAGGCTTAGACATAGATTATGATGGGAAAATTGAAAATTTATGTTTTAAGGAAAAAAATTTCTCAAATAAAAACTTGTCTAATTATAGATTTAACAATGTGGGATTTATTTTTCAAGATTATCATCTTTTAAATGGATATACAGTACTTGAAAATGTCATAATGGGGGCACATTTAGACTCTGAACTAACGAAAGAAGAGAAAATCGAAAAAGCATTGAATTTATTAACGGAACTTGGTTTAAAAAACAAGGCAAATCAAATGGTCCATGAGTTAAGCGGTGGTCAAAAACAAAGAGCATCTATAGCGAGAGCCTTAATGAACGATCCTAAAATAATTCTTGCAGATGAACCAACGGCTGCTTTAGATGAATTAAATAGTGATGGTGTCATGAAGATACTAAAAAGGTTGGCAAGGAATCGAACCGTGATTGTTATTACACATAGTGAAAAAGTTTCAAAGTACGCCGATGAAATAGTCTGTTTAAAAAATCATACAATAGAAATAGTTAAAGAAAAAGAGCGATATGAATTAGACTATAGTAAGGAAAGTCAGACTTTTACAGCGAAAAAAGCTAAAGAGATTGTCCCAAAACTCAACTCAAAATTACTTTTTTGGATAGCAATCAGGAATTTTAGAATACATTTTTTAAAAAATTTACTTGCTATCGTATTGATTTCATTAGGAACGGTCTCTTTTATTTCAACGTTAGGAATAAAAAATACAATAAAAAATGAAATACAGTCATTTAAAGAAAAAAATGATTACTATAGTAAAGGATCAATTGCTTTTTCAAAAAAGCCTTTATCTAAAGGGCTTACTTATTTACAAACATTACCAAACGTTAAGGATGTGTATTACCAATATAATCTCCAAAATATTCATCTTAAATATGATCATAAGAATAAACACTTAGATACTAAATCACCAACATTCATTTCTTCCAATCTTTCGATGATTTATGGGGACATGCCTAAAGATAATAGGAATGAAATCAGTCTATCACTAAGTGTTGCCTCGTCTTTGAGTAAGAATATTAATCAATTAGTTGGAAAGTACGTTGACTTTGAATACTTTGATAAGGAGGGACAAAAACATAAAATAAAAATGAAAGTGAGTGGTATCTCAAACGATACTTTTGATAACTTTACAATGAGTACGAAGCTGGAAAAGAAAATTTATAAAGAAGTAGCTAAAGGTGAGGCTTCTGCTATAGCGTTTAGTGTGAAAAATTTTGAGGACATTCCCAAAATTCATCGCCTGCTGAAAAGTAAGGGGTACGATATATACACTAAGGAAAAAGACATTCGTGCTTTTAAAAATAGTTTTGCTGATACTATAAAGTTGTTCACCATATTATCCAATTTACTTTTACTCCTATTTATCTCTGTTAGTTTTATTATAATCTATCGAATTTCTATCACTAGATATTCTGAAGTTGGTATACTAAGTTGCTTAGGATATAGTACCAGAAATATCTCTAAGATATTGAGAAGAGAAACCGTTCTATTTTGTCTACTATCCGTCTTATTTAGTAGTATATGGCTTCTTATTTTTAATACTGTATATAGCCAGAACTTTGGTTATAATCTAGAGTTTAATTTCCAACTAGGGATGCTTTTGTTGTTAGTAAATATTGGATTAGTTTTTGGCATAACTGGTTTTGTTAATTATCGATTGGTCAACCTATCACCTAGTCTGGCTTTAAAAAAATAAGATCTTTAACTTTAGAAATATAGTACTGACTAAGAGTCTGGGACTGAGACAAAAGTTGTCTCAGTCTCTTCTAGTATCTCTAAAAACGAATAAACGGTGATACAAAAGTAGCATCTTCGGAAATAAGCCGAAATTTACCAAAAATTTGAGAAGCAATTTTCGGAAATTCCTTCTTATTTCTTGATGCTGAACACTTTTGTCTCAACCTCAGTTTTTTTGCTTTTATTTCCCACAAATCTTAGTCTATTTTTATGAATTGAAAAAGTATAAATATGATCGAAGAAGTGTTATTCGCAGTTCAAATAATGAACATTCCATTTCTTCTGCTCTTACTACACCAGCTCTTCAAGTACTTGTTTGATTGCTAGCAGATCGGCTAATGTGACTTGGGCATTGATCAGTAAAACGGGGACGGTTTCAAAACTTTCTGTTAAAGGAGCGGTACTAAGGCAGAGATCATAGTCTTCGTTTTCGAAATGGCTGCGAATATCCAGATGGTAGTAGCTTTGAAAAGAAGACTCGATACGTTCTTTGATTGTTAAAGAAAGTGCCAAAGGTAAATCTGTTTCGAGTTTAAGGTTGATTTTTTTCATAAAGGTGGATGGTGGTGAAACCAAGGTCCAAGCAACCGCTACATGTAACGCAAGTCCTTTTCGTTTGCTATCTGAGGATGAGTAAAGATCAATTTGATCTAACAATTGTTCAGAACGCATCAAAAGGTTGGGAAAATTCTGCGAGACATAGTGCTGTAGATTATAGCCGGTCAAGGTATGGATCGTCTCTCCAAATAGTTCGACGGACAAAATTCCAGAAAGAATCGTTCGCAAAATCAAGTTCTTTTTTCTGGTAGACAATTGTTGAGAGTCTGTATCTTTCAGTAACAAATGGATGATTGCTTGCAAATAAGAACGATTTTGAACGCTTTCCTCTTGGATGGCAAAATAATCAGCTAACTGCTCTTTAGAAAAAGTGAGATCCAGATTTGATCGTAGCCACAAGAAAATAAAATGGCTCTCCATTGTTTCGAGTAAGAAGTGTTCACTCAACTCATCTGTCAGTTTTTTTAAGAGTGATGAATGCTGATCCGTCAATTGTTGGAACAGTTCGTGGTCTTTAGACGGTAGATCAGGAGCTAAAGTGATCATTTCAGCTGTTATTTTTTTGCCTTTTCTAAACCGAATAATCGTCACGGCTAGTACATAAGTAGTAATTTTTAGTTCAATCTCATTGAAAGGAATTTCATTGATTTCATAAAAGTGTCGGGCGAGCATTTCACATTTTTGTTGAGAAATACCTGGAAATGGCCAGTGAAGACCAGAAAAATTTTTCCAAAAAAAAGCAACCATAAAATAGCGAATACGAGGTTCATCACCGACTAAATAGAGCGTTCCTTTATTTTTTTTTACGGTAAACCCCAATGGCTGTAGTAGCGTTTCTAGTTCATAGCTTCGCTTTCGTACAGTAGATTCGGATAAATAATTCTCGTAGGCGAATTTGACTAGATTCACTTCATTTTCCAACAATAAATTTTCAAATAAATTGAAAAAAGGATTTTCTTGTAATATTTTACGAATCACCGTTTTATAGTCTGTTTTGGTTCCTGTGAATTTATAGCCGAGACCATGTTTTGTATGAAAAATTGGTTCACGACTTTCATCTGTCATTAGGGAATGATTGCTTAGGACATCGTAATATTTGTAGATCGAACGCCGATCCATATTGAGGGCTTGGCTCATTTCTTCAATCGTTACAAAGCGCTTTTGATGATATAAAAAATGCAAAAGTTCGATTTCTTTTTTGACATCATTTCCAAAAAAATCATTGAATATTTCCATAAAAAAACTCCTAACCAAAGATTTCCCTCGATTCTTAGCTGTTACTTGATGCCATCTTATCATAAAAAGAGGATTTTAATGTATTCCAAATGTACATTTTTTTAGCTCAGAAAAGATTCCAGAAAATTTATACTAGCAATTGTTGAAAAAATTCTAGGGTTTTAATAAGGATGGGGAAATCTGTTGGTAGAAAAGGAGAGAAATGATGGGAACGAGAAAAGACAGCTATTTCAAGATAGTGATTTTATTCGTAGGATTAATGAGTATTTTACTGGGAATAGGGATGCAAAAATCATTTGCGGAGACAGTTGATTTTGCTTATACCGATTCTACGGGACAACGTTTAACAAATGGAACAGCAGTAGGGAATACCTATAATTATGATTATGGCCATGCACCAGAAGCCGTATTTGACGAAGAAAATTATGTTAATTACGCCGACCGTGCATATTTAAAAAAGAGTGTCACAGAAGATAGCAAGACACAAGGTTTATTTGACGTCACGTTAGATGTGAAAGGTAACCAGATCGGAACACCGATTGATTTAGTTTTGGTGATCGATTATTCTTCCTCCATGACTGGCGAAAAATTAACCAATGCTTTAATCGGATTACAACAATTTGGCAATGAATTAGCGGATTCGTTAGCTAATGGGAATATCCGCGTGGGGATCGTAGCATACAATCGGGAGGTTTATTCAACAAATGGTTTTTCAAGTAATATGAATGACTTAGAGAACTTCTTGAAATATACCGCTGAGTCACATTCGGGAACATTTATGCAAAAAGGATTATTAGCAGGGCAACGGTTATTATTGGAGAAAAGTCGGCCAGAAGCGGAAAAACTATTTATTCATATTGGTGATGACAGTGCCAATCGTAGTTATCTTCCAGTACAAGGAGCGAAAGAGTATCCAAATGAGGGAGAGATCATTGATTATAATGGCTACCATACCGATCGTTATATTCAAGATTTTCAAACTGATTCTGACAAATACTATACGACGAACAGTAACCCTTCTGATCCCAATGCAATTTCTGTTAGTAGTTCAGTTGTGACAGATGCGACCTTAGGAACGATTGTTTCTCTCAAGCATTCGGGTTTTACCTGTTATTCGATAGCGACAGCACCTTCTGCTCGAGGGGAATATATTGGGCGAAACTTAGCTTCTAAACCGCAACAATACCTTACAACCGATGAAAATCTAAGCGGTTTGGGTTCTGCCTTAACAGAGATCGCCAACCAAATTGATAAAACGATTCCTAATGGTACGATCACTGATCCTATGGGGCAAGACATTTTACTCCAAGGAGCGGGTGAGTTTAATGAACGCTCCTATCAATTAGTCGGTTGGCGAAAAAATGAACAAGGAAATTGGGAACAAGCCAATGATGTAGTGGCTGATGTAGTTGTATCGGAAGCGAACCAAACGATTACGATTGCAAATATTGCATTAGGGGAAAATGAACGGCTTACGTGTACCTATCAAGTCCGTTTAAACACTGAAAATACTCATTTTAAAGGCGAAACTTGGTATTTGTGTAATGGACGGACAACATTAGCACCAACAAATGAAAGTGAATTACTTGATTTTCCAATCCCCTCAATCAAGGCACCGACAACCACAATCCAAGTAGCAAAAAAATGGAAAAATGTAGCGGCATCCGAGATCCCAGAGACTATTGACTATGTGATTCGCAGGAGTTCAGTCGTTGATCCTACGAGTTGGCAAAGTTCAGCGGTGCTTTCTTTAAGAAAACAAGATAATTATCAAGCAACGATCAAGGAACTGCCAGTGGGAAACGAAAAAGCGGTCTTACCAAAATACAATAATCAAGGAGAAGACTTTACTTATCAAGTAGCGGAAGTGAATGTACCTGATGAATTTGAGAGTAACGTAACCAATAATGGCAATTCTTTTGTGATCACGAATACGAAAAAAACGACCGAACCAAGCACAACGGAGCCAAGCACAACGGAACCAAGCACAACAGAACCAAGCACAACGGAACCAAGCACAACAGAACCAAGCACAACGGAACCAAGTACAACGGAGCCAAGCACAACAGAACCAAGCACAACAGAACCAAGCGCCACAGAATCAAGTATGACCGAATCAAGCGCCATCGACTTAAGAAACTCTGGACCAAGTACAACTAAAAAAGAGACGATGCTCCAGATTGCTTCTGAATCTTCGACTGATTCTGAAGCGGAACAGTTACCAAAAACAAATGAACATTCCTCATCCATTCTGGTCTTTATGGGAACGATGATCGTCGGATCGGTGGGTTATTATTTGATTCGTAAAATAAGATAGCCAATCAGCTGATGTAGCTCAGAATGTCTGAAACTAGATGTTCTGAGTTTTTTTGTGCTATAGTTTAGTCAAAGTCATGTTGTGAAACGAAGGGGGAAACAGGATGAAAAAAGCGTTGTTGGTCGTTAATCCAAGTTCTGGAGGAGAACAAGCACAAGAATATGAAAAACTGGCCCATCAAAAGTTAACCACGATGTTTGATGAAGTCGTTGTTCTTCATACGAAAAAAGCTGGAGATGCCAAGAATTTTACTCGAGAAGCAGCAGTGGATAGGTATCACAGCGTGTTTGTCATGGGTGGAGATGGTACTGTTAATGAAGGAATCAATGGGATCGCTGAACAAGCACATCGTCCAAATTTTGGTTTTATTCCATTAGGGACAGTCAACGACTTAGCCCGTGCTTTAGGCATACCGTTAGAACCTGAAGAAGCTATCGCACATCTTTCAATGGATGCGTTGCAACCATTAGATATTGGGAAAATCAATGACCAATATTTTATGAATGTCGTGGCGATCGGGACCATTCCTGAGTCAATCAATGATGTAGATCCAGAAAAGAAAACAAAATATGGCAAGTTTGCTTACTTTATCTCAGGGATCAAGCAATTGGCTGGAACCCAATCTTATAAATTCCAGTTAGTCATTGATGGGCAGGAAAAACAAATTGAAAGTAGTACATTGCTGGTAGGATTAACTAATTCAATTGGTGGTTTTGAAACATTGATACCCAATGCTAAAGTAAACGATGGCAAATTGCACTTGGTTTATTTAAAAGACACTTCATTGTTAGATACGTTAAAAACATTGCCTGATTTGTTAAAAGGTGTGGATTCTTCTACCGACCATCTGGCTTATCAAACCTGTGAAACGATCCAGATTGCTTTGGATGAAGACCAAGAATTGGCAACAAATGTGGATGGCGATGAAGGTGTCAAGCTGCCTGTCACACTAAAAGTTCTTCCTTCTCATCTGATGATTTATTGTTGAGAAACGAGGGGGAGGATCAGCTTTCTAAGCTATTGATCTGAGTCATATCCTTTGTTTTGAACAGTAGGTTCCCCTGTCATCTGATGTCGATTTTAAGCGGATCTGAGAATCTGGTGAGACAGAGGCTGTGAATAAAGTTGGAATAATGAACTGAAAAACAGCCAGGATGAGGTTGAGGCAAATTTTGGCTCAGTCTCGTTCTGGCTGTTTTTGGTTAGTTCTATTTAGCTGATTTAGTTCGAAGGACGAAAAAGCATTTCTTCTGAAAAAATGAAGGAGTCTCTTAATCTAATGCTTCGATAAAGCGTTGAGCAATTTCTTGAGGGCGTGTGATCGCACCACCTACAACGATGCCAGCTACGCCTAGATCTTTGACTTGTTTGGCTTGTTGTGGCGTGTGGATCCGACCTTCTGCAATAACGCATATATCAGCTTGGATCAGTTCTTGGATGAGTGGGAGATCAGGACCAGCTTGTTTCACACTTTCTTCTGTATAGCCGCTTAAAGTTGTCCCCACAAAATCAACTCCTGCTTCGTAAGCATTCTTTCCTTCTTCAAAAGTGGCGATATCAGCCATCAATAATTGCTGTGGATATTTTTCTTTGACTTTAGCAATGAATTCATTGATGTTCAGACCATCGTGGCGTTTGCGTAAAGTACAATCCAAAGCGATAACTTCAACCCCTGTGGCTACTAGTTCATCAACTTCACGCATGGTTGCTGTGATAAATGGCGCTTCAGGAGGATAATCACGTTTAATGATACCGATGATCGGCAGGGCCACTTTTTCTTTGATCGCCATAATATCCCGTACTGAGTTCGCACGGATACCAACAGCTCCTGCTTTTTCAGCAGCTAAAGCAAAATAAGGCATCAAACTACCTTCTTCTGTATAAAAAGGTTCTCCAGGTAAGGCTTGGCAGGAAACGATCAGCCCACCAGCAATTTTTTCTAAGAATAATTGTTTGTCCATTCTGTTTTTCTCCTTTATATTTTCTCAGTTTCACAAAAACGTTTCGCAAAGAGCTAAGGCTATGCGAATGATAGCAAAAAAGTGATTACTTAGATAATGGATATCTAAGATAACTTACTTGATCAGACAAATAAGCGGTTTAGAAAAACGCTTTATTTTTTGATTACAAAATAAGTGTAGCGATTTCGTAATTATTGAGCAAGTGATAGTTCTCAAAAACAGCGTAGATCAGTTGAGTGAATGAATTTACATAAAAAACAAAAGTTCTTGCTTTTTTCTTGATTTTTATATATGATTTTAACAATTTAGGGTAAAAATGAAAGAAAAGGGGTAACAAAAATGACGAAGTATCAACGGAAGGTTTTATTAGCAACATCATCAGGGATTGCATTAGAGAATATGGATATCATGTTCCTAGCTTTTTCTTTATCTTCAATGATTGCAACTTTTCATATTAGTGGAACGCAAGCGGGAATGATTGCGACGATCACTAATCTGGGGATGCTCGTTGGAGGTATTTTTTTTGGTCTGATGGCGGATAAATATGGTCGAGTAAAGGTGTTCTCTCAAACGGTTATCTTATTTTCAATTGCTTCATTATTGATGTATTTTTCTTCAACGATTTATTTAGTCTACTTGTTTCGGTTTATTGCCGGAATCGGGGCTGGGGGCGAGTATGGCGCTTGTATGTCTTTGATCTCTGAAACTTTTTCAAAAAAACAAATTGGACGAGCTTCGTCCATTGCTGGTATTGGAGCCCAAGTAGGCGCGGCTCTAGCTGCTATTTTGGCGGCAATCGTCATTCCATGGCTCGGGTGGCGCATGTTATATGTGATTGGTGTATTACCTGTATTATTAGTTTTAGTCATCCGACATGGCTTAAAAGAACCGGAGGCATTTCAAGCTGCGAAAGCAACTAAAAAGGCGACAAAGTTACGCAATCTATTTGAAACAAAAGAACTTACTTGGCAGACGATTGGCTTGAGTCTTATGGTGACTGTCCAAATTGCTGGTTATTTTGGTTTGATGAATTGGTTACCTTCGATCATGCAAGCACAACTAGGATTATCCGTTTCAGGTTCGTCTTTATGGATGGTGAGTACGATTGTGGGGATGTCATTAGGTATGTTGACTTTTGGGATCATCATGGATAAATTAGGTCCCAGAACAGCCTTTACTTTATTCTTGATTTGTTCAGCGCTCTCGGTCTTCTTACTCGTTTTAGCTCGTAGTCAATGGAGTTTAGTAGCAGCAGCGGTGGTTGTTGGTTACTTTATCAATGGCATGTATGGCGGCTATGGTGCAATCATTAGTAGCCTGTATCCTACTGAGATCCGTGCAACAGCCAATAACTTTATTATGAATTTAGGTAGAGCTGTAGGTGGATTTTCTTCGATCATTATTGGCTTTTTGATGGATCATTATCAATTATCTGCTGTGATTATTTTTCTAAGTAGTATTTATCTTGTCAGTCTAGTAGTCTTGTGGACACTTACTGGTGTAAAAGAATTAAAATTCAGCTTACAAGAATAACATCCATTGGTGTAAGTTATCAGTGGATAAGTAACATTCGTTATCATTTTGCTTTATAAAAAGATCGTTAAATAAATACGTATATTTTATTTTATCTAGGTAAATATACTTATTTTCTATTAAAAACATGGTATGATTATTAGTAATCGAATAAAGAAATAGGTGAATGTTCATGGATAGTATGGCGAAAGTCAATCAATTTAGAGACGAAAGAAATTGGCGACAATTTCATAACGAAAAAGATCTTGCAATTTCTATTTCCTTAGAAGCTTCTGAATTACTGGAGCTTTTTCAATGGAAGCAACCAGAAGAAGTGAAGGAAACTTCATTAGAGCGGATCAAAGAAGAACTGGCAGATGTCTTGATCTATTCTTACATGATGGCTGACAATTTACAGTTGGATCTTGATGAAATTATTGAAGAAAAATTAGCAAAAAATAAATTGAAATATCCAGTAGAAGCAAGTCGAGGACAACGAAAGAAATATACAGAACTTTAAGTGTGAAACTACAGGTTGCGTTTATTTTAGCTAAATAAGGGAGGCAAGTGAATGAAGGAAAAACCAAGCAAAGGTCGAGTAAAAAGATGGATCGCCAATTTTTTCTTATTTTTACTATTATTGGTTGGCTTAGCGTTAATTTTTAATGAACAGATCAAAGATTATTTTGTTAAAAATACCGGAGATAAATACGCAATTGCCAATGTGACAAAAGATGAAATCAAGAAAAACAACGAAAAAGAGGCAAGTTTTGATTTTGATGCAGTGGAGTCAATGAGTACGGAAAGTGTGTTGCGTGCCCAATTGAATCGAACGGACTTACCAGTTATTGGTAGTATTGCTGTTCCTTCTGTGGCAATCAATATCCCGATTTTTAGAGGTTTAGATAATGCGAACTTGCTTTATGGTGCGGGGACACTAGATCCTAATCAGCAAATGGGAAAAGGAAATTATGCTTTAGCGAGTCATCGTTCGAGCAATCCACAACTATTATTTACGCCCCTAGAAAATTTATCATTAGGAGATAAAATCTATTTGGTAGATTTGGAAAATGTCTATACGTATAAAGCAACCTTTAAAGAAAAAGTGGCACCGACGGAGACCCAGCTGTTAAATATCCAAGAAGGAAAATCGCTCGTTACTTTGATTACGTGCGGAGATATGAATGCGGTGACTCGATTAGTCGTTCAAGGCGAGTTAGAGAAGGTTACACCAATGAAAAAAGCGACGAAAGAAATGAAGGCAGCATTCAATATGGAAACACGAACATTTTAGAGGAAAATAGTTAATGAAAACCGACGATTGCTAGTTCGCTCGAATAGCTAATAGTTTTCGTCGGTTTTTTAATTTCTCATTTTTACAATTACTAAAAAAAAAGTTGAAAAGGCTTGCAAAAATAAAAGAAGGGTGCTATGCTTGATTCAGATAATTGATGGATTGTTACTGTTCGGCAGGCAAAACCAGAATTCAACCTAAAGTACAGGGGGATTCTAGGTTTTTTTATTTTTTTTATGAGAGGGCGAGGGAAAATGGTTATTGAAAAAGTCTTAAATAATAACGTCGTCATTTCAAAAAACGAACGAGGTGAAGAGATTATCTGTATGGGCAAAGGCCTCGCGTTTCAAAAAAGACCTGGTGATAGGATTGATAAAACAGCAGTTCAAAAAGAATTTGTTTTAAAAGATTCCTTAGCAACCAATCAATTTCAACAGCTGATGGCGGATGTCCCATTAGAAGAAGTAGAATTAGTCAAACAGATCGTTGATGTGGCGGAAGAACGATTAGGCGTTTCGTTGTCGTCAAATATTTATTTGACATTGACCGATCATATCCATTATGCGATTTGTCGAGCGAACGAAAATATCCAGTTACCAAATCCGCTTCTTTTTGAAACGAAGAAATTTTATCCGAAAGAATACTTGGTGGCCAAAGAAGTATTGCAATTGATTCAGAGAAAAGTTGGAGTCAGTCTACCGATTGACGAGGCAGGATTTATCGCTTTTCATTTAGTGAATAGCCAACAAGGAAATGGGGATATGCAAGTCACGATGACTGCAACGACGATCGTTAGAGATATTCTCAGCATTATTAGTAAGTTTTTTGGTGTGACATTTGACGAGGAATCGTTGAATTACCAACGAATCATCACCCATTTACAATTTTTTACACAACGCTATTTAAAAGGCGAAAGTTCGGATGAGCAGGATGAATTTCTCTATGCGCTCGTTCAAGGGAAATATCCAAAAGCCTTTCGCTGTTCGGAACGGATCAATGACTATCTCTTAAAAACGCAACAGGAACCAATGGGAGTCGCAGAGCAAATCTATTTAACGATTCACATCCAACGTGTAGTGAGTGAAAAACAAAGTACCCAATCTTAAGGATTGTTACTGGTAAAGCAGGCAAAACCTAGATTGAAAAATAGGGCACGAATTTTCGTGACCGTTTTTTCAATCTAGGTTTTTTATTTGATTAAATCAACTAGAAAGAAGGAAAAGAAGATGGATAATCAAGCAGTTGGTAAAAGAGTATGGGAGGCAGTCGGAGGTGAAAAGAATGTCAATAGTTTAGTACATTGTGCGACACGTTTACGTTTCAAATTAAAAGATGAATCGGTCGCAGATACACAAAAGTTAAAACAGGATCCAGATGTGATTCAAGTAGTACAAAGTGGTGGTCAGTACCAAGTAGTTATCGGTAGTAATGTGGCTGACGTTTACCAAGCAATCGTTGATGAGCAAGGTCTGACAGATCAATCAGGAACAGAGGATCAGTCAAAAAATCCTTTGAATCGCTTGATTGATATTATTTCTAGTATTTTCACGCCATTTTTAGGCGCAATGGCAGCTGCAGGGATCTTAAAAGGATTTTTATCTTTGGCAACGGTGTTAGGGTGGCTTTCAGCGGATACTGGGGCTTACCAAATTCTATTTGCAGCCGCAGATGGTGTCTTTACCTTTTTACCAGTGATGTTAGCTTTTACTGCAGCCAAAAAATTCAAAACGAACCAATTTTTATCTGTGGCAATTGCTATGGCGTTAGTTTATCCAGCAATCACGCAACTAGCTGGAGCTGGAGGGGCAGTGGATTTCTTTGGATTACCAATCGTGTTAGCTCAATCAGGTTACACATCTTCAGTGATTCCGATCATTTTGGCTGTTTGGGTCCAAAGCAAATTTGAACCGCTGGTGAAAAAAGTGATTCCACAATTTTTACAAATGATTTTTGTACCAATGATCGTTTTATTGGTGATGGTGCCATTAACTTTCTTACTGTTAGGTCCAATCGGGACAGTTATCGGTAATGGGTTAGGTAGTCTATTTAATTCGATTTACAGCTTTAGTCCATTAGTTGCGGGCTTGATTATGGGAAGTTTATGGCAAGTGTTCGTAATGTTTGGGATGCACTGGGGCTTTGTACCGATCATGTTCTTGAATATTGAACAATATGGGTTTGACGTCATGGTTCCAATGCTTTTACCAGCCGTTTTAGCTCAAGGTGGTGCAGCCTTAGCAGTGGCGATTCGGACCAAAGATACTAAGCTTCGTTCATTAGGTATTTCATCTACAATTACCTCACTTTTTGGCATTACGGAACCAACTGTTTATGGGGTAACTTTACCGTTAAAGAAACCGTTTGTCATTGCTTGTCTGTCAGCCGGTATCGGAGGCGCAATGATTGGTTTTGCTGGTGTGAAAGCTTTCTCTAGCGGGTTAGTAAGCTTGTTAACGATCCCAACGTTTATTAGTACGAACCAAGCAGTTGAATCCAATGTGACCATGGCAATCCTTGCGACAGCTCTTTCATTTGTCTTAGCATTCGTAGGTACGCTGGTCGTTGGATTTGATGAAACCGTCCAAGATGAAAAACTAGAAACAAATCAACAAACAACAGCAGGTGACACGATTAGTTCTGCTCGACATAATCTAAAAAGTCCTTTAAGCGGGAAAGTCCTGCCATTATCTGATGTTCCGGATAAAGTTTTCTCTTCTGGAGCGATGGGAAAAGGGCTTGCGATTGATCCGGAAAAAGGTGAATTGATTGCGCCAGCAGATGGGGAGATCACGACCATTTTTCCAACAGGTCATGCGGTTGGTTTAACAACGAAAGATGGAATTGAAATCTTGATGCATATCGGTATGGATACCGTTGAGCTTGAAGGACAAGGGTTTGAGACTTTTGTAAAACAAGGGGATCAAGTAAAAGCTGGTGATTTATTGGTTCGATTTGATATTGAAGCGATTAAAGCCGCTGGATACAGTGTGATCACGCCAATCGTTATTACAAATACGGAACATTTTGCTGATGTGTTGGAATTAAATCAAGAAGAACTGATTGCTAGTGAAGATTTTCTAGCAATTGTCAAATAAGGAGGAAATAGCAGATGACTACAAAGTTTTCAAAAGATTTTTTATGGGGTGGCGCTACAGCTGCCAATCAATTAGAAGGTGCTTACGATCAAGATGGGAAAGGGCTCTCAGTTGCTGACGCGATGCCTGGGGGGAAACAACGATTTGCAGTTATTGGCAGTGAAGACTTTGATTGGACGATCCAACCAGATAAATATACCTATCCTAACCATCAAGGGATCGATCATTATTATCGGTTTAAAGAAGACATTGCGCTTTTTGCTGAAATGGGCTTTAAATGTTATCGTTTCTCCATTGCTTGGACTCGGATTTTCCCTCAAGGAGACGAAGTAACACCGAATGAGAAAGGTTTAACCTTTTATGAAGAAGTGATTGATGAATGTTTGAAACATGGGATTGAACCTGTGATCACGATTTCCCATTACGAAATGCCATTAAATCTAGCAAAAAAATATGGCGGGTGGAAAAACCGAGAACTGATTGATTTTTACGAACGCTTTGCTAAAGTGGTGCTTGAACGATTCAGCGATAAAGTCAAATATTGGATGACGTTCAATGAGATCAATTCAGCTTTTCATTTTCCAGCTTTGAGTCAAGGATTAGTAAAAAGTAATGGTGCGGCTGATTATCAAAATATCTTCCAAGCATGGCATAACCAATTTGTAGCAAGTAGTAAAGCAGTAAAGATCGCTCATGAATTACGAGAGGATAGCCAAGTGGGTTGTATGATTATCTATGCAACGACGTATAGCATAGATGCTAATCCAATCAATCAAGTAGCTACATTGATCCAGAACCAAGAATTTAATTTCTTCTGTGCAGATGTTCAAGTACGGGGCAAATACCCGGCATACACAAACCGCACGTATGAAAAATATGGCGTAGATAGTGCCAAATTAGAACAAACGACTGAAGATTTTGAGTTGTTGCAAGCATATCCAGTTGACTATATCGGTTTCAGCTATTATATGTCTACTGCAGTCAACGAAACGGACCCAGATGCAGCGGCCTCAGCCGGTAATCTTTTAGGTGGAGTTAAAAATCCGTTCTTAGAAGCCAGTGAATGGGGATGGCAGATTGATCCAGAAGGTTTACGGATTGCATTAAACGAGTTGTACAACCGTTACGAAAAACCATTGTTTATTGTTGAAAATGGGTTAGGCGCGATTGATAAGGTAGAAGAAGACGGGCAAATCAATGATGATTACCGTATTGATTACTTACGTCGGCATATCGAAGCAATGGGAGAAGCTGTGGGTGATGGAGTGGAACTCATGGGATATACGCCATGGGGATGTATTGATCTGGTAAGTGCTTCGACTGGTGAAATGAGTAAACGTTATGGATTTATCTATGTTGATTTGGATGATGAAGGGAACGGAACCAAAAATCGTTCAAAGAAAAAATCTTTTGAGTGGTATCAAAAAGTCATCGCCACCAATGGAGAAGAACTGTAAGTCTGTATTCATGATAGAACCGTTGTTTACTAAGAAATTAAGAATAGTTCATTTCTGATAAAAAAAATAAGGTCATTTTTGACAAATCACTGTCGAAAATGGTCTTTTTTCTATTTGATCGAGCGATTCATTTTACTCTCGTTGTTCTAAAGAAAAAAATCACGAGATGTGGGAAAGTCTCACTTGTGTGCCCTGTCATAGAATGATAAAAAAATATCGGTTATTTTAAAATAATCATAGGGATTAGGAATGGAAGATGATATAATCTAAAATGAAAATGTGAAATAAATCACTATTGTTTTTGAAAAAATATGGGAAGTGTGGGTTTGAACATCTATGTATACACCAGAAGAAATTATGGATATCAGTATCCATCTTGGAACGAAAAAGATCCAAAAGCCAATTCTTGCGAAATTAATTCTAGGTTTTATCGGAGGAGCAATGATCTCGTTAGGTTATTTAGCCTACATCAGAGTTTCAGCTTCGATTCCAGAATCACTGGCGAGTTTAACTAGTTTAGTAGGGGCGGCTGTGTTTCCTATCGGACTATTGGTGATCCTGCTTGGTGGCGGGGAATTAATTACTGGAAATATGATGGCGGTTGCAATTGCTTTTATGGATAAAAAAGTAACTTTTTCACAATTAGTTAAAAATTGGACAATTATCACGTTAGCTAATATCGTGGGTGCCATTTTTGTTGCATATTTCTTTGGACACTTTGTCGGATTGACTCATTCAGGCGTTTATTTGGACCAAGTCATCCATATTGCTGATCATAAGATCGAAGCTTCTTGGTGGCAAGCACTTGGTTCGGGAATCGGTTGTAACTGGTTTGTCGGCTTAGCATTATGGCTATCCTATGGAGCAAAAGATGCAGCTGGAAAAGTATTGACTATTTGGTTCCCCGTAATGATTTTTGTTGCCATCGGTTTTCAGCATAGTGTGGCTAACTGCTTTGTGATCCCAGCCGCAATTTTTGAAGGACAAGCAACTTGGACAGAATTTCTCTTGAATTTTATCCCAGTTTATATCGGTAATATTGTCGGCGGTGCAATATTCGTATCAGGATTTTACTATGCAAGCTATAAGCATCATTGAAAATAAGCATGTTGATCGATAAGTTAGAAGACTAATAAGAACATCGAAGTTTGCGTTTTGCTTACTTTGGTGTTTTTTGTAACTGATAAAATAATTTCTTCCTATTATAATTTTATAGATAAAAAAGAAGAACTATTGTCTCAATCCTCAATCCATCAACATAGCTAATCCATGGCGTTTATATTCTTTTTTTATTTTTTATGTGCTATGATTCTAGTAACAAAATCGAAAGGTGAAGTTATGAAAAGGACACGTGTACTATACCTAGAAGTTGCAGACAAGATCAAAGAAGATATCTTTTCAGGAAAGTATCCTGTCGGCACCATGTTGCCTACAGAAAATGAATTAGAAGAAATGTTTCAAGTAAGTAAGATCACGGTTCGTAAGGCCATTGAATTATTAGCAACAGATGAATATGTCGAAAAGAAAAGCGGGCGAGGGACGACGGTAGTAAGTAATCGTCCATACAATCGTTTGTCAAAAGCGGCAAGTTTTACACAGATTCTAGAAAACTCACAACATACAGTTCACAAAGAAACGTTGGAATTAAAGAAAATCACTTTAAAAAAAGATCATCCATTATTTGCCTCTTTTGGTTCAACGGCTGTCTGTTTTAAGCGATTATACTACTTAAACGACCGTCCTTATATTTACTTTACGCATTATCTGCCAAGTGATTTGTTAGAAATCAAGCGCAAAGTATTTGATGAAGAGTCTTTATATCGTTTATTGACCCAAAAAGGTTATGCCATCGACTCCTTTGCCGATGATTTTTCCGCTGTGTTTCTAACAAAGGATGAACGGGAAATTTTAAAAACTACCTCAGAGATCGCGATTAAAAGAACGCGACAATCAAAGACCCACTTGGGGAAAACAATCGAATATTCAGAAGCAATTTACGAGACCAATCTGCATCCTTATCATATCGACTATGAAACATAAGGTTGTTTGAACGATGTTCTGCTTCAAGTAATAACGGCGAGCCTTAGAAAATAGCTTTTCATATTTTGTAAGGCTCGCCGTTATTACCGCAGAAGCAATCGTTCAAACACCGTCTATCAGGAGGTAAAAGCCTCAGGTTAAAGGCTTACCAGAAAATAGCTTTTCATATTTTGTAAGTACGCTCGTTATTACCGCAGAAGCAACCTTTTAAACACCGTCTATCAGGAGGTAAAAGCCTCAGGTTAAAGGCTTGCCAGAAAATAGCTTTTCATATTTTGTAAGTACGCTCGTTATTACCGCAGAAGCCATCAGATACATGGGTCAAGATATTCGCAGGTGGTTTTTTGTGATGGGGGAAGGATTGTGTATTTTTAGGATAAGCTTATTTAGAGAGTAGAAAAATTTTTACTATTTATAGAAATCGTTTACAAAGTTAGCATAATATGGTACGATCACTTTGATAAACATTATAATGTTATAAAAGGAGAGAGCGGCAATGGATAAGTTTGTAGGATTGATTGAACAAAAGATTATGCCAGTAGCTAACCGAATTGGAACACAGAGGCACATGACGGCAATTAGAAAAGGAATTATTGCAACGATGCCACTAACGATCGTCGGTTCATTTTTTACGATTTTACTGAACATTCCGATTGAATCTGTGGCAGCAGTGATCGAACCCTATCGGCAAATTTTGGATATTCCTTTTCGTTATACGATAGGGATTTTGGCATTATACGCAACATTTGGGATTGCTTCATCATTAGCAAAAAGTTATAAAGTTGATTCCTTGACGGCTGGTATATTAGCATTGATGTCTTTTCTGATCGTGGCAGCACCACCGACACAGGTATTAGAAGACTTGGAAGGAATCTCAGCAGGACGTTATATCAATATTTCGAATCTAGGATCAGGTTCATTATTTGGTGCCATTGTTACAGCAATTATTTCTGTCGAGATTTATCGTTTCTTCATTGAAAAGAAAATTACAATCAAGATGCCTGATGGGGTGCCACCAGAAGTGACAAACTCTTTTGTTGCGTTGATTCCTGGAGCGGTGATTTTGATTTTCTTCTGGGTGATCCGACATATGCTTGGTTTTGATCTGAATGGCTTCTTAAGTGAGTTGTTGATGCCGCTAAAAGGCATACTTGCAGGGAATAGTTTGTTTGGTGGTTTATTAACAGTCTTCTTGATTTGTTTTTTCTGGGTTCTTGGGATTCATGGACCAGCCATTATGGGACCAGTGATTCGCCCATTTTGGGATATTTCGATTGCTGAAAACATTGATGCTTTCAACGCTGGTGCGAATGCTCATAATATGCCGAATATTTTTACAGAACAGTTTTTACAGTGGTACGTGTGGATCGGTGGCGCAGGAACAACCTTGGCTTTAGTGGTTTTATTCATGTTCTCTAAATCAAAATATTTAAAGAGTTTAGGTCGATTATCGATTTTACCAGGACTATTCAACATCAATGAACCAATGATCTTCGGGGCACCGATTGTAATGAACCCAGTATTAGGGATTCCGTTCATTCTTGCACCGTTAGTAACGACTACTTTGTCATATGTCTTAACGGTTAGTGGTCTCATCCCAATGATGACGGCTCGGTTACCATTTGCTATTCCTTCGCCAATCGCGGCTTGGATGAGTACAAACTGGAGCGTAGCGGCTGGTGTGTTAGTCATTGCTAACTTTCTGATCACACTAGCTATTTACTATCCATTCTTCAAAGTATTCGAAAAACAACAACTGGCTCGTGAAGCAGAAGAACAAGCGCAAGAAGAAGCACCAATGGTGACGGGCGTTACCGAGGAACAAGCATAATAAAAAATGGAGGTTAGGGTTATGAAACGTGTACTAGGGATTTCACTTTACCCAGATCATAGTGATCCAATCAAAGACCAGGAATATTTGCAATTAGCACAACGTTATGGGTTTACCCGTATTTTTATGAGTATGTTAGAAGTAACGGAAGATCCCCTGATCGTAAAACAAAAGTTTCAAAAATTGATTCATTTTGCGAAAGAATTGGGATTTGAAACGATTTTAGATGTTGCTCCCAACATTTTTGAACAGTTGGACATTTCGTATGACGACTTAAGTTTTTTCCACGAAACTGGTGCAGATGGAATCCGTCTTGATTTAGGATTTGACGGCGGAAAAGAAGCTTTGCTGTCATATAACCCTTATCATTTAGCGATTGAGTTGAATATGAGTAATGATGTTGCTTATTTGGATAATATTTTGTCTCATCAAGCAAATAAACCCTTTCTCTATGGGTGTCATAATTTTTATCCTCAAGAAGGAACAGGCTTACCTTACCGATTTTTTGAGTCTTGCAGCCAACGATTTAAAAAACAAGGGTTACGAACGGCTGCTTTTGTTTCTTCTCAGGCAGGAACAATCGGACCTTGGGATATCAATGATGGGTTGACTACGTTAGAGATGCACCGTCATTTACCGGTCCATGTAGCAGCAAAACATTTGTTTGCTACTGGGTTGATCGATGATGTCATTATTGGAAATGCCTACGCATCTGAAGAAGAGCTGCGTATGTTAGGGGAAATGGATCGCTATCAAACAGTATTTACGATCGAGTGGCAGACAGCTACTCATGAAGTAGAACGACAAATTGTATTAGGAGAACAACATGTTCGTCGAGGAGATATCACTGAACAGGTTATTCGTTCCACTGAAGTTCGAAAAAAATATAAAAATGCAGAAAATGAAGCTCATGACAATGAAAATGAATTTCAAATTGGTGATGTAGTCATTGGAAATGATACATTTGGCAAATACAAAAATGAACTTCAAATTGTTTTAGAACCACATCGGGATGCAAGGAAAAATAAAGTTGGTGCAATTGTACCAGAAGAACATCTCTTACTAGATTTTATCCACCCATGGTCGAAGTTCAAATTTATAGAAAAGTAGGCGTTGTGATGTTCGATTTAGTGATCAGAAATGCTCGTACACTAACTGGCGAAACAATGGATATTGGAATCAATGATGGAAAAATCCAGAAAATCGCAACAAGTATCCCAGAAAAAGGAAAAACAGAACAAACGTTGCAGGCAGGGCACTATCTTTCTGCTGGCTGGATCGATGACCATGTCCATTGTTTTGAGGAAATGACTTTATATTATGATTACCCAGACCAGATTGGTGTGAGTAAAGGGGTAACAACGGTTATCGATGCAGGAACAACAGGTGCCGAAAATATCCATCAATTTTATGAACGAGCAAAAAAAGCCAAAACCAATGTGTATGCCTTGTTGAATATTTCAAAGTGGGGCATCGTAGAACAAGATGAATTAGCTGATTTATCCAAGATACAAGCGAATTTGGTCAAAGAAAAATTGACTGAATTTCCAGAATTTATTGTAGGAATCAAAGCCAGAATGAGCAAAACCGTGGTTGGGAATAATGGATTGACACCGTTGGAATGGGCGAAAAAAATTCAAAAAGAGAATCATCAAATTCCTTTGATGGTGCATATTGGCTCAGCCCCACCACATTTAGAAGAAATTTTGCAGCTTCTGGAAAAAGGCGATATCTTGACCCATTGTTTTAATGGGAAAGATAACGGGATTATGGAGAAAGAAACTCATCAGATTAAACCGTTTGTCAAAGATGCCTTAGCCAAAGGGGTGATTTTCGATATTGGTCATGGCACTGACAGTTTTAATTTTGAGGTGGCAAAAGCAGCCTATGACCAAGGAATCAAAGCGGACTCTATTAGCACGGATATCTATATTCGTAATCGAAAGAACGGCCCCGTTTACGATTTAGCGACAACGATGGAAAAATTGCATTTTATCGGCTATTCCTGGTCAGAAATTTTAGAAAAGGTAACTTGTGTGCCGGCTAAAAATTTTCATTTAGGAACGAAAGGTCAGATAGAAGTAGGTTTTGATGCGGATTTTACAATATTTGAATTTGTTGACCAAGAAAAGACGATTACTGACTCGAATGGACAACAGCAAGTGATCGATCAACAAATCAAACCAGTTAGCGTAGTTATTGGGGGAAAGAGTTATGAGTGTAAGTTATGATAAATTCAATTTAAAAGAAGTGATCAATGCTTCAGGCCGGATGACGATTTTAGGTGTTTCCAAAGTATCGGAATCTGTTTTGGCAGCGCAACGCTTTGGCGGCGAACATTTTTTTGAAATGTCAGACCTGAGTGAAAAAACGGGTGCTTATCTGGCGAATCTCTTAGCAGTTGAGGATGTTCAGATCGTTTCTTGTGCTTCTGCTGGTATTGTTCAAGCAGTGGCAGCGGTTATTGGCAAAGGAAGTCTAACTCATGTTTATCATCCTTATTCAACGACTATCAAGAAAAAGGAAATTATTTTACCCAAAGGACACAATGTTGATTACGGCACATCCGTTGAATTAATGATTCAACAAGGTGGGGGGCAAGTGATCGAGGCAGGTTATGCCAATATGTGTAGCTCTGAACATCTTGAAAGCTGTATTACTGAAAATACCGCAGCGATTCTTTATGTCAAAAGTCACCATACGGTTCAAAAAAGTATGTTGTCAGTAGAAGAAGCAGTAGCAGTTGCTCAAAAACATGAAATCCCGTTGATTGTTGATGCAGCAGCAGAAGAGGATTTATTCAAATACACTAAACTAGGAGCGGATCTAGTGATCTATTCGGGTGCAAAGGCGATCGAAGGTCCAAGTGCAGGAATGGTAATTGGAAAGAATCCTTATATACCATGGGTGCGATTACAATCAAAAGGGATCGGTCGTTCGATGAAAATCGGTAAAGAGAATATTTTAGGGTTTACTCAAGCGGTCACCGATTATCTTGAACATGGCAGTGAATCTGGTGAGTCAATGAAGCACCGTTTACAACCATTTGTTGAAGAGTTGAATCACATTGATCATTTATCAGCAACTATTGTTCAAGATCCAGCTGGTCGAGAGATTTATCGAGCGAGTGTTAAAATCAGTGATCGTCCTGCACATTCAGTTATTCAGGCACTAAAAGAAAAAAATCCAGCAGTCTATACACGAGATTATCAAGCGAATCATGGTATCATTGAATTTGACATACGTTCGGTCAATCAAGAAGAAATGAAAAAAATCATTGTTCGCCTGCAAGAAATCATGAATGAAACAAAATTATCTTGAGTGAAAAAGGAGAGAAAAAAATGTCACGAATTCCTAACTATTTACACGATCAAGTTTGTTTGAATGTTTTAGCTAATTCTGTTGAAAATGCGGTGGAGTGTTATGAAGCAGCTGAAGGACATATTTTGCTGGGGGTGCTTTCAAAAAACTATGAAACAGACGAAGCAGCGATTGCTGACATGAAAAAGTATCAAGCAGCAACGAATAATGCGCTATCAGTTGGCTTGGGAGCAGGTGATCCAAACCAGAGTCAAATGGTGACTCGTTTGGCAAAAGTCTTGCAACCACAACATGTGAACCAAGTATTTACTGGAGTGGGTGCTTCACGAGCTGTGTTAGGTCAAAATGAAACAGTGGTCAATGGATTAGTTTCACCAACAGGTAAAGAAGGGTATGTCAATATTGCAACCGGTCCTTTAAGTTCTCAAGGTACAGCAGGCGTAGTCACGATTGAAACAGCGATTCGCTTACTGCAAGATATGGGAGGAACATCAATCAAGTATTTTCCAATGAAAGGGTTAGCACATCAAAAAGAGTATGAGGCGGTAGCGCAAGCTTGTGCCACTTATGATTTTGCATTAGAACCAACAGGAGGAATTGATTTAACCAACTTTGAAGAGATCCTTCAAATCGCTGTCGATGCCAAGGTGAAAAAGATTATTCCTCATGTCTACAGCTCGATTATTGACCCTGAAACGGGCAATACGAAGCCAGAGGATGTCCGGACATTACTCCAAATCATGAAAAAAGTTGTCAGCTAAGATGAAAAAAGGTGAGAAAATGAAATTTGGGGCATTTGGAGAAGTGATGTTGCGATTGACACCTCCAGAACACTTGATGCTAGAACAAACCCATACATTAAGACTGGCATATACCGGAACAGGTGTGAATCTAGTTGGTAATCTAGCTCATTTTGATATGGAGAGTTATCTATTGACGGCTCTGCCCGATAATCGCTTAGGCAGTGCTGCATTAGCTAACTTAAAAAGTATCGGTGTTGAAACGAAGTATGTAATCCAACAAGAACAACATATCGGTACCTATTTCGCAGAAATGGGGTATGGTGTTCGTCCTACTGAAGTTACTTACCAAAATCGAAAACATAGTTCTTTTGGATTGTCTCAAGAAAATGACTATGAATTACAGGCGTTTATTGAAACAGTAGATCTTGTGCATATTTGCGGGATCAGTTTGAGTTTGTCTGATCAGTGTGCCGAAACAGCGATTTCTCTTGCCAAGAAAGCTCATGCTCAGGGAAAAAAAGTATGTTTTGATTTCAACTTTCGGCCAACATTGAACCAGGAACAAGATCAAAGAAACATCTTGAAACAACGCTATGAGGAAATTTTACCTTATTGTACGATTTTATTTGGCTCGATCCGTGATTTGACGGAATTATTAGAATGGCGAACAAGCGATTCAACGAAAAATCCTATCGCCTATATCCAATCCTTTTTAGCTTATTATGACATCGAATGGTTTGCTGGTACGAAACGAACTAGCAATGAAGGAAGAAAACAATTAAAAGGATATTTGATCACCGTCACAGAAGACGTTGAAACACCTTTTTACGAGTTATTTGTTTTAGACCGAATTGGTGCAGGGGATGCTTTTGCGGCTGGGATATTATTAGGATATGCGGAAAACTGGTCATTGACTAGAACCGTCGAGTTTGCAACAGGAAATGCTCGTTTGGCTCATGCAATCCAAGGAGATGTTCCGCTCACAACTAGAAAACAGGTTCAACAATTACTAGATGCGCCAGATGTCGATTTGATTCGCTAAGAAATAGTCTTGCGATGAATGGACGAAATAAAATGCATCGGAGCGTTAAAAAAGTCTTGAAACGGGAATCAGTGTTTCAAGACTTTTTGACATCGTCTGAAATATTAAAAGTTAGCTTTTAGTAGATAGCGGATCAGCCAAGAGTTGAATAAGCTGATGGTAAAAATCCAGAAATGATTGGATAGAGTTGCAACTGTAGCGGTCGTTTTAGATCGCTAACTTTCTCTGTTGTTTTTAGGGTCTAAAAGAAGGAGAAATATTTTTGACAAAAATCTGGGAGAAAAACAGTACAGTTTTTTGTAGGTTTTCGTTTTCTCTTGACTACCACGTAAGCGATCAGTATTATAAGGAACAGATAGAAACAGCCAAATAAAAAAAGGCACCTCCATTTCTAGTGGCAGCCAGAAACAGAGGTCTTGAAAAAGTCAACCACATTGACCAATCAAGTTTGCCATAGTCAATGGAAACCATCAACTTCGTTTATTGTATCGAATCTCAAAGGAGAAATCTACCTTTTTTGATGAGAAAAATAGATGAACTACATGTGTTTTATTTACTGTGCCATAAATGGATTGGATACGATGTGTCCAGTCCATTTTTTTATCCAAAAACATACACCTGAGGATAACGAGTAAAATGAAGATAGCAAGTGCAACAAATAGGGGAGAGTTTACTTGGGCGAGTAAAGTGTGTCAATGTTGGTTTTGGCTTTTTCAAGGAACATAAAAAAGCACATGTTTTAGAATAAAAGCATTTGGCTGTTTCTATCGTTTTTCAAGATCAGAACAATAATTAAGTGAGCCGTCGTACCATGAGATAAAACCGATATATTGAAGGAATGTAGATTTTCTTTCAAGTATTGGCTTATTTTTTTGCTATTAGATAAAAAGTTGGTCTTTCTTATTGGTTGTCAAAATGTGATGAATATCAGAAAATAGAACAATTCAAGAAAGCATTTGATTGGGGAGTTCATATACATAAAATTTTTAGCGAAACATTTACAGATAATGAAACATAACAATTATTTTATCAAATTTTTTGCGAGAAAAGAATGATGCTAGATTCTCGTTAAATGAGTGAATGTTATTGTCAGAACACGATGAAAGCAAGCTTTCTTAATTAAGAAAGTCGTTTCAAATTTAAACATTTATGTTATTTAATATTTTTTTAAAATAAAAAAGATTAAAAAAGTTTTCGCCAACAAACACTAGATATAGTGTTTTTTTCTTATATACCACTAAAAAATCACAAAATCTAGTCTTTTATTTTAAAAAAACAAGTGTAAAATGAAGTTAGACTTTTGAGTTGGGATGTGTTTTTTTGAAACTAACAGTTTTTTGTGGCTCCCGTTTTGGTAATAAAGAAAGCTATAAATTTATTGCCCAAACGTTAGGAAAATATATGGCTCAAGAAGAGATTGAGCTGGTTTATGGTGGATCAGAATCGGGTATCATGGGAGTTTTCAGTCAGACTTTACTAGAAAACAATGGGAAAGTCACTGGTATCTATCCAACAGGGCTTTTTGATTCTGAGTTACCGAATACAAATGTAACAACTTTTATTCCTACCGAGACAATCGACGAACGAAAAGTATTGTTATTTGAACAAGGAGATGCTGTTTTGATCTTTCCTGGAGGATTGGGAACCTTAGAAGAGTTTTCTCAACTTTTATCTTGGATGGCCATTGATTTAACAGCGAAGAAACCAATTGGTATTTTAGATATCGGAGGATATTATGAAGGTTTAAAGACGTTATTAGAAACGTTTGCCAAAGAAGAATTTATGGATGCCAAATGGCTGGATTACGTCTTTTTTTCAAATAACCCATTAGAACTAGTCGATTTATTACGCGCAGAAGTAAGTGAAACACAACAATTATTAGAGGAGGCAAATTAATGAGTCAAATTTATTTAGCAGGTCCATTCTTTTCAGAGGAGCAAGTCGAGCGTGTTGCTCGTATCGAAAAAGCATTGGAAGAAAATCCAACGGTGACTGGTTTTTATTCGCCAAGACATCATCAAGAAAGTAATTATGAAATGTTTAGTGCAGGTTGGGCACAAGAAGTTTATGAAAAAGATATGGCAGAATTAACAGCAGCTGATTACGTAGTAGCTATTTTAGATTATGAACATCAAATCATTGATCCAGGGACAGCTTATGAATTAGGGGCAGCGACAATGATGAAAAAACCAATGATTGTTTTCCAAGAAGAGACTGTTCCAACTAATTTGATGATTACTCAAAGTTTGCATACTTATTTAAAAACAGTTGACGAAGTACGTGACTACGATTTTAAAACATTACCAGTAACGAAATACGTAGGCGAGTACTTATAGAAATAGAAAGAGGAAGGATTGCATGTCAGTGATATTAATTTCAGGAACGATTGGTGCAGGAAAAAGCAGTTTGACAGATATGCTTGCGAAAGAAATCGACTCAAAACCATTTTATGAAAGTGTTGAGGACAATGAAGTGTTACCACTTTTTTATTCAAATCCAGAACAGTATGCTTTTTTATTGCAAATTTTCTTTTTGAATAAACGATTTTTAGCGATGAAAAATGCTTTAGTGGATGATGATAACGTGTTAGACCGTTCGATCTATGAAGATAGCCTGCTATTTCATTTAAATGCAGATCTAGGTCGAGTGACCGATATTGAAGTGCAACAATATGATAATTTATTAGATACGATGCTTAACGAGTTAGACGATGTTGCGCCTAAGAAACGTCCAGACTTGATGGTTCATATCAAAGTGTCCTTGGATACAATGTTGGATCGCATCAAAAAACGGGGTCGTGATTATGAACAGCTGGAAAGTGATGAGACACTTTATGACTATTATCGCTCTTTAAACCAACGTTATGATCAATGGTATGAAGATTTTGATGTTTGTCCGAAGATTCAAATCGATGGTGACCGCTTCGATTTTGTTGAGAAGCCAGAACATGCAAAAGAGGTCATTGAACAAATCCAACAAAAATTAGCAGAATTAAGCGATGTAGAGGCAGGGAAATACTTTACTGAGAATCAACATGCAAAAGGACAAGGACTGGGTCAGTAAACAGTCATAATGTTCCATTTTAAAAAGATGATGACATCGTTCATTTTAAGAAACAAGCTGGAAAACCTCCAAGATAGTCGAAACGATTTGGCGGTTTTTCAGCTTGTTTTTGATAGAGCGGTTCCTGAAAAGACATGATTCGAAAGAACACAGTTCGATAGTAATCAATTTATCAAGGAAAAAGCTGTTTTTGGCTAAGTGAAAAAGATAGTAAAAATAGATCAAAAGATTTGAACGTGTCTTTTGACATCTTCAAATCTTTTGACCTATTGGTATCCTGCCATACTTATACAAAATAAGGCCGAGACTTTATTTAACAGTTAAAACATCCACATGTCTTTCTTTCGTATAGGATTCAAATGACTTAAATGAATCTTTTACAGTTTTATGACAGTGATCGCAAATACTTAAGCTTCCTTGATCACTAAATTCGGTATGAATATTTTTACTGGTTGTACAAGTACAATAATCATGACTATCAAATATACTCATTTTTTTCTCCTTTATCACATTGTGCTTACCCAATATACCAGAAAGAAATGGCAGAAACAAAAAAATTAAGAGAAATTAACAATTTCTCTTAATTCCGGTTAATTCCTAGCGAGTGAGCCATGTCAGCTCTCGTTTTTTTGTACGAAGTGACAAGAAAACAGCCAGAACAGTTGCAAGTTTTTTCAAAAATAAAAGCTGTTCTAAAAGTTTTTCCTTTACTGATCAGGTCAAGTCGGTCTTTTTAGGTCTTTTACAAACTATAAATATTTCCGTCCTGATCTTCGATTCGGTAGTTTCCGATCTTTTTGAAGGTAACGGATACTTCTTTACCATCTTCTTTACCAGAGATGGTATAAGTGTCTGCTTCGGTCTTGATCTTGATATCATTAAGTACTGTTTTTTCTTGAGAAGTACTTGCGGTATCTTTTTCAGTTCCTGTATAGATACGTGTCCATTCCATTTTATGATCGCTAAAAATGATTTGCCCACTGACTAAATTCATGTCTTTGCGGACTTTTAATGAATAGTTACTGTTACTGATATCCTCTTTTTCAGCTTGTAGAGTCGATGAATCTGTCGTTTGGTCTGCTGAGTTACCAGATCTACCGAATAGGCTGCATCCTGATAAAGTAAAACAGCTGACAAGCGAAAGAACCATGATGACTAATTTCTTCAAAATATTTCCTCCATTGTATGATACAGCTTTAACTACAAACGGTGTGAATCCGCTAGTCAACCAAGTTGGCTGGGTTTCTGTCGTTGCGTTTACTGTGACTAATAAATTAGTATAGCTTCTATTATAAGATTTAGGAATACTAGCTTTTGTCTATTCCATTGAAAAAAGGTGTTTATGTCTCTTCTATTCAATCTCATTTCTTTACAGATGTCAACTCCCCTTCAAAAGGACTGGTTTGCTTAGTACAGCAAATGAAGTAGGGGTGTACGAGTCGTTTCAACTAAATAAAACGTTTGCTAAATTAACTTGTAACTGGTGTAAACGTTTGCTATATTGAGTAGGGAACAAGTATTATTTAGCAAATAAACTGAACTCTTTAATAGAAGGTGTGAGTGGATGACAAATTATCAATTTCCAAGTAATTTTTGGTGGGGATCAGCCGCAAGTGGCCCGCAAACAGAAGGTCGTGTTGCTGGCGATGGTAAAGGAGAGAATATTTTTGATTATTGGTTTAGCCAAGAACCAGAAAAGTTCTTTGATCAAGTAGGTCCTGAAAAAACATCACAAGTGTACACGAAGTATAAAGAAGACGTTCAATTAATGAAACAAACTGGACACAATAGTTTTCGTACTTCGATCCAATGGAGTCGCCTGATTCCTGAAGGGACTGGCGAAGTGAACCAACAAGCTGTTGATTTTTACCATGCGTATTTCGATGAATTGATCGCTAATGGCATTGAACCATTTGTGAATTTATATCATTTTGATATGCCGATGCCTTTGCAAGAAAAAGGCGGATGGCTCAATCGGGAAACGGTTGAAGCGTATGAAAGGTATGCTAAGATTTGTTTTGAATTATTTGGGACGAAAATCAAAAAATGGTTTACACATAATGAGCCAATCGTGCCAGTTGAAGCTGGGTATCTTTACCGTTGGCATTACCCGGAAGAGTCCGATATGAAAAAGGCGATCCAAGTAGGCTATCATGAAGCGCTGGCTTCTGCATTAGCCGTCAAAGCATATCATTCCATGGCATTAGATGGCTCAATCGGAATCATTTTGAATCTAACACCAAGCTATCCTCGGGATGAAAACAACCCAGAAGATGTCAAAGCAGCTAAATTAGCTGATGCCTTTTTTAATCGTTCGTTTCTTGATCCAGCAGTTAAAGGTGAGTTCCCACCAGAATTGATCGCCATTGTGAAAGAATTAGACATGGTACCAGCGATGCAAGAAGATGACTTAGCGATCATTAAAGAAAATACCATTGACTTATTAGGGATCAATTATTACCAACCAAGAAGAGTCAAAGCGAAAGAAACACCGATTGATCATGAAAATGGACCAATGCCAGAAGATTATTTTGATAATTATGAAATGCCAAATCGTAAAATGAATCCTTATCGTGGTTGGGAAATTTATGAAAAGGGAATTTATGATATCTTAATCAATGTTCGAGACCATTATGGTAATATTGACTGTTTCATTTCTGAAAACGGTATGGGTGTTGAAAATGAAGCACGTTTTATCGAAGAAGATGGGATGATCCACGATGATTATCGCATTGAATTTGTCCAAGAACATCTAAAATATGTTCATCAAGCAATCGAAGAAGGTGCTAATTGCTTGGGGTATCATATGTGGACGTGTATGGATAACTGGTCGTGGACCAATGCTTACAAAAATCGTTATGGATTTATTTCCGTTGATTTAGCGAATGATGGTAAACGGACGATCAAAAAATCTGGTCACTGGTTTAAAAAACTATCTGATACCAACCAATTTACAATATAAAAAAGTCAACGTTCCTCTTGCTCCGTTTAATAAACGGTCAAGAGGAATATTTTTGTTTGTTTGAAAAATTAGAATACAATGAAAACGCTTTTGAATGTATATAAATAAAGAATGTTATTTGATATCTTTATAAAGTAAGTATGCTTTTTAAGTGATTTTTTTAGTTTTTATCAATTGTAACCGTTTCTATATGGTTAAAATACGAACGTTATCTTTTTTGGAGGAAGTGTAAGCAGATGGTTTTCTTTTCAAGATATTTACACAGAATTAAATCAATCTACACATAGAAGCGTTAGCATTGATTATAAGGTAGAAATTATTAACACCTGTAAAAAGAAATTTTATTACGTGAGGGGCTATGAAAAATGATTGAGGTTATCAATCTGAAGAAAGTATTCGATAATGGGTTTGAAGCACTGAAGTCTGTTGATTTTCAAATCGAAAAAGGGGATTTGGTTTGTTTGCTTGGCCCTAGTGGTTGTGGAAAATCAACGATTTTGAATTTGATTGCGGGGTTATTAAGCCCTAGTCATGGGGACATTCGTTTTAGTGGAGAGTCGGTGGTACGAACGGAACCGAAAGATCGGAATATTGGTTTTGTATTTCAAAATTATGCTTTATACCCGCATATGACTGTGGTTGAGAATATTATGTTTCCATTGACGGTTGGCGAAAATAAAATCAAAAAAGCAGAAGCTAAAAAAATATCACAGGAATATATGAAACTAACGAATATCGAAGAACTCCAAGATAAAAAACCAGGGACTTTATCAGGTGGACAACAACAACGTGTGGCTATTACACGAGCCTTAGTCCAGAAACCAGAAGTTTTATTATTAGACGAGCCCTTAAGTAATTTGGATGCACGCTTGCGATTAAAGATACGAGAAGAAATTCGTCGTTTGGTAAAAGAAGTTGGAATCACTACGATTTTTGTGACGCATGATCAAGAAGAAGCACTTTCGATTAGTGACAAAATCATTTTACTGAATGAAGGTGTGATTCAACAAAATGATATTCCGCAGAATTTATACTTAGACCCGGCTAACCTGTTTGTTGCCAATTTTATCGGTAACCCGATCATCAATACGTTACCGGTCGAGGTCAATGTTCGTGAAGGGAAAATCAGCCATACGGATTTTCAAATTCCTCTGACGAAACTGGAATCCGCTCAATTAAGAAAACCATTAGTGGATGGAAAATATATCTTAGGGATTCGACCAGAAGACGTTTTTCCAACGACTAACGGATTGTTCGAAGTACAAGTTTCTGGAGTTGAATTGATCGGACGTGAACAGATTTTGAATTTTTCGCTCGCTGCGAAACATCTGAAATCGATCGTTAGTATTGAAAAGCTCATCGAAGAAGATACGGTACTCTCTTTTGATTTCCAGTACCATAAAATGTTTCTTTTCGATGAAGAAGGGGAGCGGGTGTACTAATGTTCAAAAAAGCATATGATCCAGAAAATCAACCGAAAGCTTGGTTCTTCTTACTGCCATCATTGGTCATTATTGTTTTGTTCAGTATTTATCCGTTGTTCCGTTCACTAGCGATGAGCTTTCAAAAAGGCTCCTTAATCAATCAACAATTTGCAGGAATTGAGAATTATCAGCGTGTGTTGTCAGACCCAGTCTTTATCAAAGCATTAAGAAACACCGCATTGTTTGCTTTTACAGTTGTTCCTATTTCATTGCTCCTTTCACTGGGAATCGCTTGGGTGATCTTTGAAAAAGTGAAACATAAGACTTTTTTTGAAACGATTTTTTTCATGCCTTATGTGACAAGTACGATTGCTATCGGGATCGTCTTTCGCTATTTTTTCAACGGGTCCTATGGGCTCATTAATTATTTGCTGAATTTTTTAGGATTTGAATCAATCAATTGGTTAGATAATGTTTCGATGAGTATGACAACGTTGATCATCTTTGGGGTTTGGACCAGTCTCGCATTCAATATCATTATCTTATTGGCTGGTTTAAGAAATATTGACGAAGAGCATTATAAAATCGCTCGAATGTTTGGAGCAGATGCTTGGGAGATTTTTAGTCGGATCACGTTTCCTCAATTGATCCCAACGATCACCTTCTTGTTGACTGTCAATATCATCGGAGCGTTTAAAGTCTATACTCAAGTCTATGCTTTGTTTGGTGGGCAGCCAGGGATCGCCAAAAGTGCTACGACAGCGGTCTTTTATATTTACGATAAATTCCACATCGCTGGTCGACCAGGGATCGCTATGGCGGCGACGGTCATTTTGTTCCTCGTCATTTTACTGATCACATTTATTCAAAATAAATTGTTGAAGAAAGTAGGGAGAAGAGGATGAAAAAAGTTGTTACAGGACTCTCATTGCTATTTATCGGAATTTTAGGGATCGTAACGATTTTTCCATTTATTTATATGATTTTAGCTGGGTTGATGACATATAGTGAGGCAACGAGTATTCCACCAACCTTACTGCCAACATCATTTCAATGGGGAAATTATACGGAGGTATTTGAAAAAGCACCATTTTTACGTTATTTCTTCAATACCGTCTTTGTTTCGTTAGTAACTACGATCGCTACAGTCATCACATCTGTTTTAGCGGCTTTTGCGTTAACAAGTCTGGAATTTCGTTTTAAAAAATTGATTATCGGGATCATGATCTCATTACTAATGGTTCCTTATGAGTCCATTATTTTTACGAATTATAATACGATTTCACGAATGGGATTACTAAACAGCTATGGTGCATTGATCATTCCTTTCTTGACCAGTATTTTTTATATTTATTATTTGAACGGGTATTTAAAGAGTATTTCCAGTACCTTTTATAAAGCAGCTAAAATCGATGGTGCCAGTGATCTAGAGTATATTTGGAAAATTTTAGTGCCGATGTCTAAACCAGCATTAGTCACGGTGGGTATCTTGACGTTTATTTCAAGTTGGAATTCATTTTTATGGCCACTGCTTGTGACGAACGAGAAAAAATTCCGCCTGTTAAATAATGGTTTAGCTGCTTTTACCTCTGAAAGTGGGAGTGACGTTCATTTACAAATGGCGGCGGCGACGTTAACAGTTATCCCGATTTTGATTATTTATTTGATTTTTAGAAAAGAAATTATACGAGGAGTGGCGAAAAATGGAATCAAAGGATAAAACAGTGATTACTTTCCATAGTGGAATCTTAACGATCGGTGGAACGATCATTGAAGTTGCCTACCGCGATTCACACATCTTTTTTGATTTTGGCACAGAGTACCGTCCAGAATTAGACTTAGCTGATGAATCTTTAAATACATTGCTTGAACATCGATTGATTCCTGACTTGAATGGATTATATGATCCAAGGCTGTTTGATCAAGTACAGCACATACAAGCAGGAGAAAGAGAGCCGTATCAGCATACAGCCGTTTTCTTATCTCACGCTCATTTGGATCATTCAAAAATGATCAATTATCTTGATCCAGCAATTCCTTTATACACTTTAAATGAAACGAAGCAAATCTTACATTCCCTTCATCGAAACAATGATTTCTTGATTCCTTCTCCTTTTGAAAAAGAAGGGTTTGTACGTGAAATGAATGGGTTATCTCCTTATGAAACTGTTCAGATTGGAGAAATCAGTGTGGAGATTCTACCAGTCGATCATGATGCGTATGGTGCAGCTGCTTTACTAATCAAAACGCCTGACCGATTCTTGACTTACACTGGTGACTTGCGTCTTCATGGATATGACCGGCAAATGACAGAAACGTTTTGTCAAAAATCATTTCAGACTGACTTATTGATGATGGAAGGCGTCAGCATCAGTTTTCCTGACCGAGAAATAAGCGAACAAACGCCAATTGCTACGGAAGAAGAGCTAGTTCAGCGCTTTTGTGAACTGGTCGATCAATATCCTAATCGTCAAATTACTTTCAATGGGTACCCAGCAAACCTTAAACGCTTTGAAATGCTGGTGAAACAATCCCCGCGAACGATGGTTTTAGAAGCGAATATGGCTGCATTAATGAAAGAAGTTCTAGGAATGGATGTGCCCTATTACTATTTAACGGATAGTCCAGTCATTCCGATTCTTCAGTCAGAATTAGAATATCCCTACGAAGTTTTACGCAACGATGAAACAACTTTTGTTTGGCAAGTCGTTGATAATATAGAAAACTTGCAAGGAGGAGGTTTATACATTCATAGTGATGCCCAACCATTGGGAGATTTTGATCCACAATATGCTGTCTTTTTAAAGATTTTAGCTGAAAAGCAAGTTGAATTTGTTCGATTATCGCTGTCTGGACACGCATTTCCAGCTGATTTAGCTGAAATCATCGACAAGATACAACCAAAAGTGTTAGTGCCGATCCATACGTTAAAACCCGAGAAATTAGTCAATCCTTATGGAGAAAGAATTTTGCCAAAACGTGGCGAACAAATTATTTTATAAGAGAAAAGGGAGAGTAAAAAGAAGATGAAAATGAAAAAATGGGCTTCTGTGTTTGTGGCTGCAGCAGCAGTATTTGCGTTAAGTGCTTGTGGAAAGAATGAAAAGGTAGATAGTTCAAGTGAGGATATCGTAACAGAAATCAATGAAAAGACAACGATCAACTTCTGGCATGCGATGAATGGTGCGCAAGAAGAAGCATTAACTAAACTTACAGATGACTTCATGAAAGAAAATCCTAATATAAAGGTAGAGTTGCAAAATCAATCGCAATATTCGGATCTTCAAGCAAAAATCAATTCGACATTACCTTCACCTAAGGATCTGCCGACAATCACTCAAGCTTATCCAGGATGGCTATGGAATGCTGCTCAAGATGAGATGTTGGTTGATTTAAACCCATATATCGAAAATGATACGATTGGCTGGAAGGATCAGGAAGAAATCCGTGATTCATTATTAGAAGGTGCTAAAATTGATGACAAACAATATGGTATCCCTTTTAACAAATCAACGGAAATGCTTTTCTACAATGCAGATCTATTAAAACAATATAACGTTGAAGTGCCGACGACACTAGCAGAATTAAAAGAAGCTTCAAAAACGATCTATGAAAAATCAGATGGGCAAGTGGTGGGTGCTGGGTTTGATTCATTGAATAACTACTATGCGATTGGTATGAAAAATCAAGGTGTTGATTTTGACAAAGACTTAGCTTTAGATGGGAAAGAATCACAAAAAGTGATCGATTACTATGCTGAGGGCGTCAAAGATGGTTATTTCCGAATTGCTGGATCGGATAAGTACTTGTCAGGTCCTTTTGCAAATGAACAAGTGGCAATGTTTGTTGGCTCGATTGCTGGAGAAGGTTATGTGAAAAAAGATACTGAAGGAAAATTTGAGTATGGCGTTGCGCCACGTCCTGAAAAAATCAATTTGCAACAAGGAACGGATATCTATATGTTCAGTAGTGCCAGTGCTGAAAAACGCACAGCTGCTTTTGAATATATGAAATTTTTAGCGCAACCGGAAAACCAACTGTATTGGGCAAATATGACTGGTTATATGCCAATCGTTGAATCGGTTCTTGAAAGTAATGAATACAAGAATTCTACAGAAACAAAAGTACCACAATATTTAGAAGCAGCTACTTCTGATCTATTCTCGATCCCTGTGATTGAAAACGCAGATCCTGCTTATAATGAGGTACGTTCGATCATGGAAAACATTTTATCGAATACGAATCAAGATACGAAAAAACTGATAAAAGATTCTGTTCCTCAATTGGAAGATGCTTGGAATCAATAAACAATCGAACGAAAGAACGTTCAGAACGTTAGCTTGTTTGCTTTAGGCGGTTGAGACAAAAGTGTTTAACATCAAGAAATAAGAAGGAGTTTCCGAAATTTTCTTCTCAAATTTTGGGTCAATTTCGGCTTATTTTTCGAAGATGCTGCTTTTGTCTCGCTGTGAACAAGAGGCTGTGAGAGAAGCGTTTAGCTCCGAGCGAATAAGAGAGGATTTTTTAAAATAGTTCCTCATATTTTAGAAAATCATCGCTTATTGTTGAGGAGTTGCTTCTTGAACGCCGTTTAGCAAGAGGTCGTGAAAACATCGGGTAGCTCTGATGACAATAAGAAAGAATTTTTTGAAACAGCTTCTCATGTTTTGAAAAATTCAGGCTTATTTCAAGGAGCTGATGTTTGAACACCGTTTATTCGTTTTTAGAGATACTAAAAGAGACTGAGGCAAGTTTTGGTTCAGTCGCATGAAATGGGAGACAAGTATGAAAATAACATTGTTAGCAACTAGTGACGTCCATGGGTATATCTATCCAACGAACTATGCGACGGATCAAGAACAACCTTATGGCTATGCAAAAATTGCCAGTAGGATCAAACAAATCAGAGAAACTAGCCCAGACCCTCTTTATGTCATTGATAACGGTGACTTCATTCAGGGGTCACCTTTTAGTTACTACTTAGCAAAACAACAAGATCACCACGTCTCAGAATTAACGAATGTCTTAAATGAAATGGATGTGGATGCTAGTATATTAGGAAATCATGAATTTAATTATGGCTTATCTTACTTAGAACAAGCTATCGCTAGTTATCATCATCCTGTCTTATCTGCTAATATTTTAACGAGCAAAGGCGATCCTTATTTTGGACAGCCCTATGTGATTATTGAAAAACAAGGGATCAAAGTGGCGATTTTAGGGTTGACCACGCAATATATCCCCCATTGGGAACAACCTGAAACAATTAAAGACCTACAATTTGTTTCTGCAGTTGAAGCAGCGAAACAGTATGTACCTAAACTTAGAGAATTAGCAGATATAGTGGTTGTAGCTTATCATGGTGGATTCGAGAAAGATTTAGAGACTGGCGAACCCACTGAAGCATTGACTGGCGAAAATGAAGGCTTCCAACTACTCCAAGAAGTAGCTGGGATGGATGCGTTGATTACTGGGCACCAACATCGAGTGATTGCTGCGAAGGTAAATGGTGTGCCGATTATCCAACCGGGCTATCGTGGCGAATTTTTAGGTAAAATCGAATTATCCTTGGAACGAACGGTTAATGGTTATCGTGTTTCGGACGGAAAAGCAGAACTGATTTCCTTAGTAACTGACGAGGCAGATGAAGACATTCTTTCACTTGTTCAAAAAACAGAAAATGAATTGCAAACATGGCTTGATCAACCAGTGGGAGAGGTACAAGGAGACATGAAAATCACTGATCCGATGCAAGCACGAATCGTGGAACATCCTTATATTGAGTTTATTAATCGGGTGCAAATGGCTGCCAGCGGAGTATCGATTTCTGGAACGGCTCTGTTCAACAATGAAGGTCAAGGATTCAATGAAACTATTACAATGAGAGAAATTATTACCAATTATATTTATCCTAATACTTTAACAGTTCTTAAAATTACAGGGCAGGATCTAAGAGATGCCTTAGAACAAACAGCAAACTTCTTGGCAATAGAATCAGGCGAGATCGTATTTAATCCTGCGTTCATTGAACCTAAACCACAGTATTATAATTATGACATGTATGAGGGCATTGATTATGAGATCGATTTACGTCAACCAGTAGGGCAAAGGATCACTAAATTAGCCAGAGCAGGCAAACCGATTCATCCTGAGGAAGAGCTGGAAGTAGTCATGAATCAGTACAGAGCGGTCGGTGGTGGGAATTATCACATGTTCTCTGCCGATAAAATCATTCGTGAAATCCAAATCGATATGACTGAACTGATTGCTGATTATTTAAGAAAACATCAACAAATTCATGCTGAAGTAAATCATAACTTTCGGGTAATCAAGTAAACAAGGGGGACAGAAATTAGTGAAATCTGTCTATTCAAGTCTATTCAAGAAAAGAGCAAGCCAAAACGAAGGTAAATAAATCGAAGCATGCAATTAACAAAATTGTTTATCAAAACTAATCCAAAAGGTAATTGTTGTAAATGATTAACAGTCTCAAGTGTTGTAAGTTTCAGGTTATTTTCAATGTACTTATAACGTTTTTTTGGTGAAAGTATGTTCTTAGAAACCTTCTAAATTTGCTTTACTATAAATTTAGTTACAACTTTTTTTATAAAACGATCCATCAGTATGGGTTATTTATAAAAAAAATTCCGTTATTTAATATCTTTTTTTACTTTTTTGTCTTTACTCTTCATTTTTTGTATATAATGGAATAGGCAAATTTGAATGGGAGTGGAGAAAGGTATGAGAAAAAAACGTCCTTTTCTTCTCTTTTGGTTAGTTGGTTTTTTCTTACTGCTTTTTTTATCAGCCGCAGTTTCAGGAAAAATGACAGCAGATATCGCTCAACTAGAAACAGAAAAAATCATTGCAAGTAAAGAATCAGTAGATAAATTTAAAAAAGAATTTTCTACTTATTGGTGGAAGGATTACAAGATAGTAGCCAACTATGATAAGGGAGAATTAGAGCTTTATTTGCCAAAAGACAAGGAAAGTAATCAGTTTATCAATATTGATGATGTCTTAAGTGCTATTTCGTTAAGACAATATCAATTCAACGATAAACATTTGACCGTCTTACTTTTAACCAATGACGGAGAAAAACTAGCTCGATTAAAGAACGGAAAAGTAATAACCAGCTATTCAGATAAGGTGAATCGTGAGGTTGTTAGTACCCGTCTGAAAGATTGGATAAAAATGAATAAAGAAGTCAAAGAAAATTCTGATACGACTCAGGTTGAGCCGACTCAGGAAAGTTCTTCTGAACGTTCGGAAACAATTCAAAGTACGACCCAAAGTAAGTCCAAGACGCAATCGAGTCGTACAACTAAAAATAGCACAAAAAACGGCAAAGCAAGTCAGCAACAGAAGGCAAAGTAACACGAGTATTTTAGTAAGAGTACGCAAACTGTGAAATAGATGGGGCAACACGTCTTTTCCAGCTCAAGTACTGAAAGGTGCATGATAGTCATTCGTTTGAAATGATGGAAGTTCATTTGTTTTTACTAAGTTACTGTTTTTTGCTGAATCTTTGACTGATTGTTCTTGCTTCATTCGATAACTAGAACTATTGTAGTTCAGGTTAACCAAAACAAAAACAGCTAACAAAAACTCCTCAGGATGGACATATTTAGTCTGAGGGGTTCTTTTTTTTGGCATAGATATCCATAATTGCTCCCTTCATTTCTAAAAAAAATCTTAAAATAACCCTTTTTTTAGGAAATTTTCATTTTTTAGGAGCAGAATAAAAAAAAATAAAAGAGAGAAGTGATACTTGTGACACATTTGAAAAAATTGTGCCAAAATCGTTTGCTGATTGTTTTGACAGCTAGTTTTTTCTTTTGGCTGAAAACGATCTTTGCCTATTACGTTGATTTTTCATTGGGCGTTGAAGGCAGCATCCAATACTTTATTCTGTGGATTAATCCAATTGCAACGACATTGTTGTTTTTTGGTTTAGCATTATATATAAAAAAATTGAAACCCGCATTGATTGTTCTTTTAATCATTGATATTTTAAATACGCTTTTGCTTTATTTGAATATTATTTTTTATCGAGAATTTACAGATTTCGTGACCGTAAAGTCTATTCTAGGCTTTTCTAAAGTTTCACAAGGTTTATCAGGAAGTTCCTTTGCATTAATGAGACCTCATGACATTTTGTATTGGTTGGATATATTAGTATTTGTAGGACTCATCATCTGGATGTTTGTTAAAAAAATACCAGTAAAAAGTCCTGCAGTCTCTAAACCAGTGGCGATCGCAGTTACTTGTCTGTCAGCGTTGATTTTTTCAGGAAATTTAGCGCTTAGTGAAGCAAATCGTCCCCAATTGTTGCAACGGACGTTTGACCGTTCTTACATCGTCAAATATTTGGGAATCGATGCCTATACTATTTACGATGCTATCAAAACAGGGATGACAAGTAGTGTTCGTGCGCATGCAAGTAGTAATGGTGTGGAAGAAGTGAGAAAATACACCGAAAATCATTATGCTGCTCCTAATCCAGCAACATTTGGCGTGGCTAAAGGGAAAAACATCATTGTCCTGCATTTAGAAAGCTTCCAACAATTTCTAATCAATATGAAGGTAGATGGTCAAGAAGTAACGCCATTCTTAAATAGTATCTATAAGAATCAATCAACGATCAGCTTTGACAATTTCTTCCATGAAGTTGGACAAGGAAAAACAAGTGATGCAGAAAATATGTTAGAGACGGGAACTTTTGGTTTACCACAAGGTTCTTTGTTTACCGAGCTAGGTTCAGATAACACGTTCCAAGCTGCTCCAGCAATCTTGGCGCAACAGCAAGGCTATACGAGCGCGGTTTTCCATGGGAATGTCGGGAGCTTCTGGAACCGAGATCATGTGTATAAAAATTTAGGCTATGACAACTTCTTTGATCGTTCTTATTTCAATAGTTCAGATGAAACGTTGGGATATGGTATTTTAGATAAGGACTTATTCAGAGAATCAGCTAAATATTTGGAACATTTACAACAACCGTTCTATACTAAGTTTCTTTCGGTAACTAATCATACGCCATACTATACAGACGATAAACATTTTAATTTCCCATCATTGAAGACTGGCAATAGCAGAGTAGATGATTACGTCCGGACAGCTCATTATTTAGATCAATCGTTGGAACAATTCTTTACGTATTTGAAAAAATCCGGTATCTATCAAAATTCGATGTTTGTCATCTACGGAGATCATTTTGGAATATCCAATACGGATAATAAAGACTTGGCGAAAGCCTTAGGAAAAGACCCTACTACTTGGGATGATTTTGATAATGCTCAAATGCAGCGAGTGCCATTGATGTTCCACATTCCAGGTTATAAAAAAGGTGAGATCAATCATGAATATGGTGGCGAAATTGATGTGTTACCTACCCTGTTACACTTAGTAGGAATCAATGATAAAGACTATATCCATTTTGGTACAGATTTGCTTTCACCACAGCATGATCAGTTGGTTGCCTTTAGAAATGGTAATTTTGTGACACCTAAATATACCGTTTTAGATGGAAAAACTTATGATAACCAAACAGGGGAAATCATTGATCCTAAAAAAGCTGGTATCCAAAAAGAAGTGGAAAAAGATCAGAATCAAGTCAAAACGGCTTTAAGTTTATCTGATAAGTTGAATCAAGAGAATCTATTACGTTTCTATGTACCAGATAACTTTAAAACGATTGATCCTAAAAAGTATGATTATAAAAATGATGCAGAGAAAAATGAAACCATTGAAAAACAAAAAGGAAGCAAGTCCACGAGTGTTTATTCTAAAAATGGAAATAAAACAACGACTAACCTTTACCCTGCAGAAACAGATGAGAATAATTAAATGAATAGTTGATAAAACTTCCAAAAAAGTCGATTTGTTTTCACTTTTTTGGAAGTTTTTTTTATATAATTCGTAAACTTTTTTATTTTAGCGTATGTAATTAGTGAAGGAAACAAATTTTTTACAGCGATTCTTTTGGAAGTGAAAAATCCGAGGAAATTTGGATAGGTGTAAAAAATGATGGCTGAATTCAGTTGAATCAAATAAAAATAGAAAAGGAAAACAGGATAAACTTGTCAGCTATAGGTTGACCGAAGAATAAAAATCAGAAACAACAAGGAGGGGAAACGTTTAATCAAAACAACAACTGGCAATGAACGAACATGTACATATAGAAGCACAGATCCAAGCAGCTAATTTATTTTTCAACACTTTGGCTAAACATTTCTTATCATACAAACGGTCATGTGATACGTGTTGTAGAAGTGTTACAAGAAGGATGAAAGATCAACTGTTTCGTACATGGCACTCACTCAGTTATTGGTTTTGGTAACGATCAATTATGTATGATGGAGAATTAATCAAGCAACTTCGAGTGAATCGAAAGTTGACACAAACACAGTTAGCAAAGGGAATCTGTTCCAAAACATCTCTAGTAGGAATCGAAAATCATACCGTAAAGAAGATCTCTTTTTGTACACTAAAAGCCTTCTTGGAACGCTTAAATATTTCTTTGGCCGAATATGAATGGTTACGTAATCAGCTTGAAGAACCCAAAAAAACGAAGAAAAGTCGGCATCTTTTAAATAAAATCCAAGAAGAGAACTTTGATCCTTATAAGGAAATCGCCAACAACCGAAAGCAATATAAAAAAACAGCTGATTTATACTATTTAATGTTAAATCTACAGATGTTTTGGCAGACGAATGGAAAAATGGAGTTGCAATTAGAATTTCTAGGATATGAGTGTCGTACGATTGAAGAATACTTTATGAAAATCAGGGAATATGGTCATTTTGAGTTAGACATTCTTTCCAAGTATCCCTATATTTTCAGTGATTCATTTCTAGACAATCATTACTTGAAAATCAAAAAAAGAATGCGACAAATGACCGATTCTTTGAATGAAGACTATTTATTTACATTTTTAATGAATCTCACGCTTTATTATATCGATAAAAAACGTTTCAAAAAAGCGCGTAGTATCAACCTTGATATGTCTCGCAGTTTGGCACACAAAGAAAAATCAACAATCATTTATGAAAGTTTGATGACAGAATACTACAGAAAGCTGATTGCACAAGCCTTAGGTGAGCCACTTTCAAAAGAGCTGAATACTTTTTTTACGGTCATCGAATATACCCTAGGCAAGAAAGAGCGCAAACGTCTTGAAGAGAAACTCTTGGAAGTGATAAAAGAGGAAGAGAAAAAAATGATGCTGTTTGAACAGATTGCCAAGATAGAACAAGAATAAGTAAGACAAGTGAATAAGAGTAGAAAAGACCTTGCAACAATCATTGACTAAACGAACTGTCAGGTACTTTTCTGCTCTTTCACTCAACTATCAGTAGGAGCAAATCTGTTTGGTCATTCAGGATGAACGATCTCAGATTTTTGCTTTTTTGTATCGAATAATGGGAAAAAACGATTGATTTCATTGGTTGCAGCATCTCTTGAATCAGATGCATGAATGATATTTTCAGTTCCAGGTAAGGCATAATCTCCACGAATCGTTCCAGGAACAGCATCTACAGCTTTAGTTGCACCGACCATCTTACGGACGATATCGATGACATCCTCTCCAGCTAAAACAAGATAGACTACTGGTCCCGAGGTCATATAATCAATCAATTCATCGAAAAAGCTCCGACCGCTTAAGTGATGATAATGCTCTTGTGCGAGTTCTTTTGTCATTGTTGCAAACTTCATTTCAGTAATTGCTAATCCTTTTTCTTCAAATCGTTGGATGATCCGCCCAATTAAATGACGTCTGACACCATCCGGTTTGATAATGACCAATGTACGTTCCATCTGATACACCCCTTTTTTTGTTATACCTTTATTATACTGGTGTCTGAGTAAACCCACAATCAAAGTGAAAAAGCTGATCAACATGCGGGCTATTAAGTACAATAAGAATTTTCTAACCCCATCAAGCAAAAACAATTTATTTACCATAAATGTTTGGAAAAAGCAAAAAATAAGTTTGACAATCGGTGCATAAGTTGTTATATTTACGAAGGAAAACTAAATAGGATTTGTTAGGTGAGGCTCCTATACAAACACAGGCTACTGCCCAAAAACGTCGAGAGACGCCAATGGGTAGAACAGGAATTGTCGAGACAAGGCTTTTCATAAGGTAGCTAAAAGCAAGGAATTGCTTTTTACGTTGTACAGTGTCAAAACTCAACGATGAGATCAAAGAAGCTTTTTTTATGTGCTTTTTCGACCTTTCGCTGAATTTTTGATGAAAGGTCTTTTTGTGTTGAAACAATCCTAACAAACAAAAAATGGAGGTGGTTTCGTTGGGAAGTTGATGCTTTTAAAACGAAAGAGAAACAAGAACAATTCTATCAAGTTAAAGGAGATGAGAACAAATGGATGACAGTCCTGCGAAGAAAATAATGCGAGAGAAATTGCTGGCTGAGGCTATTATCTATCTGTTTTCAGCCCCTTTAAATACAGCATTTTCTCCATTACTCAACTAACTAAAAATAACCCAGCTTAAATAAGTGTTGCTTATATTTACTGGGTCTAAGGAGAAAAATGAGATGGAAAAAAAGAGAGATACACAAAAAATGTATGCTGCATTTGCAGGAAAGACAAAACAAGAATTATTGAACTTCTTTCATTCGACTGATCAAGGAATGAAAGACGAACAAATTGAAGAATCAAGAGAAAAATATGGTGAAAATTCAATCTCTTATGGGAAGAAAACACCTTTTATTGTAGAAGCTTTAAAAGCTTATATTACACCATTCACCTTGGTATTGATTGCACTCGGAGTGATTTCATTTATCACAGAATACGTGTTAGCCGCTCCTGGGGATAAAGATTTATTTGGAGTAATTATCATCTTTACGATGGTCATCGTCAGTGGAACGATGACGTTGGTTCAATCTGTTCGCTCTAACCAAGCCGCAGAAAAATTAAAATCATTGGTAAAAGTAACCGCAGCAGTTAAACGTAACGGTGATTATACTGAGATTCCAATGGAAGAAATCGTTTGTGGAGACCTTGTTCGATTATCAGCAGGTGATATGATTCCTGCAGATATGCGTCTGTTGTCAGCCAAAGATTTATTTATTTCACAAGCTGCCTTAACTGGTGAAAGTTACCCTGTCGAAAAGCAAGCGATTGTTTACGATGATGAGACTTTGAGTGAAACTAGTTATGAAAATTTGGCTTTTATGGGAAGTAACGTTATCAGCGGGAGTGCTGAAGGTATTATTGTATCTGTTGGTAATGAAACATTATTTGGACATGTGGCTCAAACGCTCTCTGAAAAACCGATCAAATCAAGCTTCGAAATTGGTATTCATAAAACATCCATGTTATTGATCAAATTCATGGCTTTAATGGCACCAACAGTTATCGTTATCAATGGGTTGACTAAAGGGGATTGGCTGGAAGCTTTTCTATTCGGTTTATCTGTAGCAGTCGGTCTTACACCTGAAATGTTACCAATGATTGTTACTACGAACTTAGTTAAAGGTGCTAGCGTGATGGCGAAAAAAGGAACGGTCATCAAAAATTTGAATGCGATCCAAAACTTTGGTGCGATCGACGTGTTATGTACGGATAAAACTGGGACATTGACTCAAGATAAAATCATTTTAGAATACCACATGGATTGTTCAGGTAAAGAAGATGATCGTGTTTTACGCCATGCGTATTTAAATAGTTACTATCAAACAGGATTAAAAAATCTGTTGGATGTAGCAATTATTGATGAAGCCAAACAAACGTTAGCAACCGATAAAATCAATTACCGCAAAGTGGATGAAATTCCATTTGACTTTGAACGTCGTCGGATGAGTGTCGTTGTAGAGGACACCGCAGGTAAAACACAAATGATTACCAAAGGTGCGATCGAAGAGATGTTGAGTATCTCTAATTACATCGATATTGATGGGATCGTTAGTCCATTAACCAATGAAAAAAGAGAATCAGTTCTTGCAAAAGTGAGAGATTTAAATGAAGATGGTCTACGTGTAATCGGGGTGGCCCAAAAAACAAACCCAAGCGTAGTTGGCGAATTTTCAGTGAAAGATGAGTCAGATATGGTATTGATTGGATACCTTGCTTTCCTTGATCCTCCAAAAGAAACGACGAAACAAGCACTAAAAGCATTGAAAGATCATGGTGTCGCAGTCAAAGTCTTAACTGGTGATAATGAATTAGTCACTCGTTCGGTTTGTCGTCAAGTGGGTCTGGAAATTAATGAATTGATCACTGGCGAAAAGATTTCAGAAATGGATGATCGCGAATTAGCACAAGTTGCTGAAAATCATGAAGTATTTGTTAAATTGAATCCTCAACAAAAGGCTCGTTTAACGACAGCTTTACGTCAAAATGGCCATACCGTGGGCTTTTTAGGTGATGGTATCAATGATGCACCGGCAATGAAAGTAGCGGATATCGGTATTTCGGTTGATACAGCAGTAGATATCGCAAAAGAATCAGCCGATGTGATCTTACTAGAAAAAGATTTAACGATTTTAGAAAGAGGTCTTTTATCTGGTCGAGAAACATTTGGGAACATCATGAAATACATCAAGGCAACTGCAAGTTCAAACTTTGGGAATATGTTCTCTGTCTTAGTTGCCAGCACATTCTTACCATTCTTACCAATGTTGCCACTGCAAATTCTCTTTTTGAATTTGATTTACGATGTGTCTTGTATCTCACTTCCATGGGATAAAATGGATAAAGAATATCTACATGAGCCTAAAAAATGGGAAGCATCAAGCATTGGGAAATTTATGGTGTATTTTGGACCTACGAGTTCGATTTTTGATATCACTACCTACTTATTGATGTACTTTATCATTTGTCCAGCAGTTGTAGGTGGAGATTTCCATACATTAGATGCACAACAAAAGATCATATTTATTGCGTTGTTCCATGCAGGTTGGTTCGTTGAATCATTATGGTCACAAACATTAGTCCTACACGCACTACGGACACCAAAGATTCCATTTATCCAAAGCAATGCGACATTTGCGATGTTTACGATTACGACATTAGGAATCGTTGTAGGTTCGATTCTGCCATTTACAGGCTTTGGTGCAGAACTAGGTTTGATGCCGTTACCAGGAACTTACTGGACTTGGTTAGTCGTAACGATTTTAGCTTACTTGACATTAGTGACAATGGTCAAAAAATTCTATATTAAAAAATTCGGCGAACTATTGTAATGGTTGATGAATACCATTTAAAAAGAGGTTGTGAAGTCATCGGGTAGCTCCGAAGACAATAAGAAAGAATTTTTTGAAACAGTTTCTCATGTTTTGAAAAATTCAGGCTTATTGCAAGGAGTTGATGAATGAACACCGTTTACCCATCCGTTCTCACCTCTAATCATGAGTTCGGGGCACTTCAAAAGTGCCTCGGGCTCATTTTTTTCTATACCTTTCATTTTATTATGAAAGGAAAATATGATTCGTTCTGTGCAAATAACAATGAAACATGCTAAACTATGGATATTGTTTTCTGAAAGGAATAGTGAAAAATGAAAGGCGCAATATTTGATTTAGATGGACTATTAGTTGACACGGAGAAAACCTATCGTGATGGTTGGTTATGGGGATTCCAACAGTATGATTTAGCGATTCCCAAAGAAGTAGTAGATGCTTGGGGAGGTAAAAACTGGAAGCAAAGTTTTGACATTTTAGTGAAAGCAGCTGGAAGCCCTGAAAAAGTTCAAGAAGTTCGTGCTAAGCGTGAAGAATATTTTTATCAACAGCTTCATAACGGTGGGATACAATTAAAACCCTATGCGAAAGAAGTTTTAGCTGAATTAAAAAAACGTGACTTACGACTTGGATTAGCGACAACGACAATTACTAAAAGAGCGACTGATATCTTAGCCCAATTTGATTTGGCTAATTATTTTGATACGATGACATTCGGTGATGAAGTAAGTGAAAACAAGCCTTCACCTGTTCCTTACTTAACCGCTTTAGAAAGAACAAAATTAGTTGCTTCAGAAGCATTTGCAGTGGAAGATTCTTTAGTTGGAGCTACTTCTGCTTCCCGAGCTGGGATGGGCGTTGTTTTAATTCCAGATACTAGTTTTGAACGAAATTATACAGCAGAAGAAAAAGAAAAATTAAATTTACTTGCTGAAGGAAACGACTTACGAACTGTTATTGAAATGTTAGATAAAAAAACAACAAAATAATTCAATCATTTTTTTTGTAAACTTCTTCCTTGACTTTTAATTATGAGTACGGTAAATTATTCGCAACAACTAAATAAGTATATTCGTTGATAAGGAAAGTAAACTTGAACGATTTCTTAGAGAGGCTCTGTTTGGTGAAAAGAGTCAAATCCGCAAAGTTGAAAATGGCCTTGGAGAATAATTTGTCGATAAGTAGATAAATTCGGTCGTCGTTCAACCGTTAAACTGAACCCCAATCTCTCAGGAATGAGACGTTGGCTAGAGGGAAGGAAACTTCCGAATAAAGGTGGTACCACGATTCGTCGTCCTTTTACTAACATTTTTTGTTGGTAAGAGGATTTTTTTATATATTTTTTTGCAATGATGTAGTAAGTACAGTTGGAAATCTTTTAACAGAGAGCTTCGGGAGCTGAGAAGAAGCAAAGAGGAACGATTGGAAAATGGCTACTGAGCATTTTACCCCAAGCATTTTGTGAGGCGGTAACGGCTGCGACCGGTATCTCGCTAGAGTATGTTTGTACTTGAAGAGGAGCGACATGTGAATGTGGCTTGAATATGAGGTGGTAACACGCAAAAAGGCGTCCTCAAGGAAATGATTGAGTTCATTTTCTTGAGGATGCCTTTTTTATTATACAACAAGGAGGAGAACGAATGATTGAGTTAAAAAATATCAGTGTCCATTTTGAACAAAAAGGAAAAAACATTCCAGCTGTCAATGAAGTGAATTTATCGGTGTCCCAAGGAGATATCTATGGCATTGTGGGCTATTCTGGGGCAGGAAAAAGCACATTAGTTCGTGTGATGAATTTCTTACAGAAACCAACGAAGGGGGAAGTAATCATCCAACAGACGAATTTAAGTGATCTCACACCAAGAGAATTAAGAAAAGAACGGAAAATGATTGGTATGATTTTTCAACATTTCAACTTAATGGAAAGTCGCACAATTTTTGATAACGTTGATTTCTCCTTAAAGTATACTGGGAAATCAAAACAGGAACGTCGTCAGAAAGTAAGTGACTTACTGGATTTAGTAGGGTTAAAGGAAAAAGCTTCTGCCTATCCCAGCCAATTATCTGGTGGACAGAAACAACGAGTAGCGATTGCGAGAGCTTTAGCAAATGATCCCAAAATATTGCTTTGTGATGAAGCGACGAGTGCCCTTGACCCAAAAACGACTCATCAAATTCTAGCTCTGCTCAAAAAATTAAATCGCCAATTAGGATTAACGATCGTCTTGATCACCCACGAAATGCAAGTAGTGAAAGAAATTTGTAATAAAGTGGCGGTGATGGAAGCTGGACGAATTATCGAAAGTGGAAGTAGTGTTCAAATTTTTAGTCATCCAAAAGAAGAACTAACGAAAGATTTTATACGTACAGCGACTCACTTAGATCAAGCATTGGAAAAGATTACTGGACAGCAAGGCTTTGCAGAAGAGCTTACGGATAAATGGCTAGTTGAACTGAGTTATGTGGGGAGCCAAACGAATGAACCATTGATTGCCCAGTTGTATAGCAAATACCAAGTAACAGCAAACATTCTTTATGGCAATATCGAATGGCTGCAAGAAACACCGATAGGTAGCTTGGTGGTAACTTTAGCGGGAGATAGCATTCAAAAACAAAAAGCTCTAGATTATTTGATCCAATTAGGTATCAAAGTCAATCTCTTACAAAAACATGAAACACAAGAAAGAATCAAACTCGTTGAAGGAGGCGTTTAAGATGAACGAATGGCTCAAAAGCTATCTGCCAAATGTTTATTTGATCCCAGATGAATTCATTGAAGCGACAAAGCAAACACTATATATGACTTTCTGGTCTGCTTTGATTGGGGGAATCTTGGGCATTATATTAGGGGTGGTTTTAGTCGTTACCCGCCCTAAAGGATTAATTGAAAACCGCTTATGTTTTGAACTTTTTGATAAGGTGATCAATATCGTACGATCCATTCCATTTATCATTTTACTCTCTTTACTTGCATTGACGACTCGTTTTATTGTCGGAACAACAATTGGAGCAACGGCAGCACTAGTTCCTTTGATTGTCGGCATCGTTCCTTTTTTTGCTCGACAAATCGAAAATGCCTTGCTTGAAGTTGATCCCGGTGTTATCGAAGCTGCACAAGCAATGGGAACGAGTCCATTGGGTATCATTTTTCGTGTTTATTTACTGGAAGGACTACCTAGTATCATTCGTGTCTCAGCTTTAACGATCATCAATGTTATTGGCTTAACCGCAATGGCAGGTGCTGTAGGAGCTGGTGGTTTAGGAAATTTAGCTATTTCTCGGGGCTATAATCGATTTCAAACAGACGTAACGGTTGTTGCGACATTATTGATTTTGGTATTGGTGTTTTTAAGTCAATTTATCAGTAATTTTTTAATTAAAAAAATATCACATTAATGGAGGAGAAAAAATGAAAAAAGTGATTCGATTTGCTGTAGTGACATTCGTCGCATTATTTTGGTTGGCAGGCTGTAGTCAAGGAAAGGCAGATACAAAAACAAAAGAAACAACTGTCAAATTAGGGGTGATTGGTGAAGATACAGATGTTTGGGACGATGTAAAAGCACGTCTAAAAAAGGAGAATATTGAATTAGAATATGTAAAGTTTACCGATTATAATCAACCAAATGCGGCCTTAGATGATGGCTCAATTGATTTGAATGCCTTTCAACACCAGTTCTTTTTAGATAACTATAATGAAGAACATGGCACAAATCTAGTTTCAATCGGAAACACCGTAAATGCCCCATTAGGAATCTATTCCAATACGATCAAAAAGATTGAGGAAGTAAAAGAAGGTGCAAAAGTAGCCATCCCTAATGATGTAACCAATGGGGGACGCGCTTTACTTCTTCTTCAATCAGCGGGGCTGATCAAAGTTGATCCATCGAAGGGACAGACTCCGACGATTTCTGATGTGACAGAAAACGATAAAAAACTTAAGCTCACAGAATTGGATGCTTCGCAAACAGCACGTGCGCTAAACGATGTGAGTCTTTCGGTCATCAATAGTGGGGTAGCAGTCGATGCAGGGTTCACACCAACGAAAGATGCAATTTTCTTAGAACCAGTGGATGATCGTGCCCGCCCTTATGTCAACATCATTGTTGCCCGAAAAGAAGATGAAACAAACCGTACGTATCAAAAAATCGTTGATACTTATCAAACTGAAGCAACTGCTAAAGTCATTGAAGAAACGTCAAAAGGTTCGAGTGTTCCAGCATGGAAAACCTTTGGTCGTAAATGAGCATCATCAGAAAGTACAGCTCAAATTAACTAGAAATTTTTATCGGAAGCCAGCATACAAGGAGGAATTTTTTTATGACTACATCAACTATTTCAACGAATCGATCCAGTTTATTGAAAGAAGCGATCCAAGAAAGATTACCAGAATATCAAGCACTTGCCTTGGATATCCATCAACATCCAGAAGTGAGCAATTACGAATTTTATTCATCTGCTGCATTGATTCGCCAGTTAGAAAAAGAAGGCTTTACAGTTGAAAAGGAGGTCGCTGGACACCGTACAGGATTTGCTGCTAGCTATCGCTCAGATAAACCAGGTCCGACGATTGCATTTTTAGCTGAATTTGATGCACTTCCTGGAATTGGACATGCGTGTGGACATAATCTTTTTGGAACGTATTCCGTATTAGCCGCGAGTATCATTAAGAAACAAATTGACGAAATTGGTGGTGAGATCCGAGTGTATGGAACACCAGGGGAAGAAGGAGGAGAGAATGGTTCAGCGAAAGGGAGCTTTGTTCGTGAGGGATTATTTGACGATGTGGCGGCTGCTTTATGTGCTCATCCAGCTTACCGTTACGGAAAAACAACCGAATCGCTAGCTAATGATCCAGTTGATATCAAATTTTATGGAGTTGCTTCTCACGCTGCTGCAGCACCCGAAAAGGGAGTAAACGCATTAGAAGCACTGATCCAAGTTTTTAATGGTATCAACGCACTACGATTACAATTACCTAAAGATGTCAATATCCATGGGATCATCACTAACGGCGGAGTTGCTGCTAACGTCATCCCTGAATATGCTGCAGGACGTTTTTATTTACGTGCTGGCAATCGCCAAACATTAGATATAGTCTTTAAAAAAGTGGAACAAATCGTGAAAGGGGCTGCGTTAAGTACGGGCACAAGCTATGAATTTGGTTTGTTTCAAAATGCGGTAGATCATATGATTCCGACACCTTCTTTCGATGAGTTGTTTTTTACACATGCAAAAGCAGCTGGAGTTCCAGAAACGGAAATCGATGTAACAGAAAAGACCAGCTTAGGGTCCTCTGATGTAGGGAATGTCAGTCAAGCGATTCCGACGATTCAACCAACTATTTCGATTTCAGATGAGTATATCGCTGGACATTCGGAAGAGTTTAAAGCAGCCGCAAAAAGTGAAAAAGGGTTGGCATCGATCGCCATTGCAGCAGAACTATTAGCGGCTACCGCTTTAGATTTATTAGAACAACCAGCTTTATTGACAAAGATTCAGGAAGAACACCAACAACTTTTAGAAAAAAGTCAGTTAACTGGTTCGACTTTTTAAATAAATAATGATTTATGATTTGAAAAAAATAGTCATTTTGTATTGACAAAAAATCTCGCAGAAGGTAAACTTCATGAAAGTCAACTTTTCACATAGTAGCGTTTCAGGTGTTTTGTTCAGAAAGTCGGTGGTAGCTGCGAACCGATCAAGCCGAAATGTCGAATTACATGAAAAGGAATAAAAACTAAATAGTTAAATCAAAGTGAAAAACAGAACTGTTTTTAATTAAGGTGGTACCGCGGAGTCATTCGTCCTTAGTTGAAAATAGTTCTTTTTGTTTGATTAGAGGGGGAAATGCCCATGAATTGTGGCGGAGTCATTCGATATCTATTCTTTTTTAGTACTTCGATTAACTAAAAAAGGAGAATGATTATGAAGAAAAAAGGAAAACCGAGTTTTAAAGAAGCTGTATTTGTCTTATTGGTGATTGTGGCAAGTATAGCAATTGGGGTTGTCGGATTAAAATTATCACCAAACATTACGATCTTAGCAGCAATTGGAATGATCATGCTTTACGCTGTAGTGAAAAGATACCCAACAGAGTGGTTACATGAAGGAATTATCAATGGAATCAAACCGGGAATCATTCCGATTTTTATCTTTATATTAGTCGGCGCACTGATTGCGGTGTGGATCCAAGCAGGAATTATCCCGACACTTATGGTTATTGGTTTTAAATTGATAAGTGTCAAGTGGTTTGTTCTTTCTGTATTTGTTGTTTGTGCTATCGTCGGTAGTGCAGTAGGGAGTGCTTTTACTGTCATGTCAACGATTGGGATCGCATTTTTCGGTATTGGTACGACATTAGGAATTAATCCAGCGTTAGTCGTGGGATCAATTGTTTCAGGTGCTGTTTTTGGAGATAAAATGTCTCCTTTGTCAGAGTCAACCAATCTAGCCGCAGCAATCGTTGATGCCGATCTATTCAAGCACATCAAACATATGATGTGGTCTACGGTTCCAGCTTTTGTCGTTTCCTTCTTTTTGTTCATGGTTCTTGGACACACAAATAGAGAAACTAGTCTAACGGCTATCCGAGAAGTCACTGATATCCTGGAAGCAAACTTTACAATTTCTTTTTGGTCGTTGATTCCCTTGTTCTTAATGTTATTATGTGCTTGGAAAAAAGTACCAGCTATCTTGACTATTCTGTTAAATATAGCTGTGGCGGTGGGGATGATCTTTATTCAGAATCCGCAAACCTCTCTTAGTAGTTTAGCGACAGTGATTGAATCTGGATTCGTTGCAACTACTGGCAATCAACAAATTGATTCATTACTTAGTCGTGGTGGGATCGAAAGTATGATGCCAACTGTTTCTTTGATCATTTTAACATTATCACTTGGTGGATTACTCATTGAATTCGGTTTGATTTCAACTGTTATGGATGTCGTTTCTAAGAAAATGACCAATACACCAAAATTGATTTTCACCACATTGATGACAAGTATTGGTGTCAATCTCTTTATTGGAGAACAATTTTTATCAGTTATCTTACCTGGGAATGCGTTCAAAGAGACTTACCAGAAAGCTGGGTTTGACCCAACTGTTTTAGGTAGAACGTTAGAAGATGGTGGCACAGTGATCAATTACCTTGTACCTTGGGGAATTGCGGGCAGCTTTGTAGCTAGTACCTTTGGGATTCCAACCCTCACATACTTACCATTTGTCTTTTTCAGTTTACTCTCACCAGTTTTTTCAATGGTTAGCGCCTTTACTGGATTAGGGATCGAAAAAATAGACGAAAAGCCGAATGGAACGCTTGGTATCGATACAAACGAATAAACTCTCGGAATATTTGAATCAAAAAAACGCTCAAAACAGCAATGTTTCGGGCGTTTTTTTACGATATACTTATTTTTGTTCTTCAATCAACTTCTTCATTTGTTCGATTTCTTTTTCTTGCGCTTCGATGATGTCGTTTGCTAATTTCTTGACTTCAGGATCTTTCAAATTGGCACGTTTACTGGTTAAAATAGCAATCGAATGATGAGGGATCATGGCTTTCATCCAAGCGACATCACTGACTGTTGTTTGACTACGGACCATAAACAAAGAACCGGCAAATACTAAGACACTTACCCCTAAAATGATTTTGTTCAATGTTTTATTCTCATACATTTTCCACATAAATAAGAGCATGATGATCGCCATTACAGCGCCCATCATCAATGCCATGAACACCCGTGTACGACTAAAGAAAAGATGATCGATCGAGTAGACATTCAAATACATCATACCAAACATGATGACGGTCGATACCCCAATCATTAATAAAAATTTCCAATACTTTTTCATTTAAAAACACTCCTTTTATTTTTTCCCCAACTTTTATCTTCTCAGCTTACAAAAAAACAAGCAACTAAATTGTTTGGTACAACTTAGTTGCTTGTTTTTAGCTTAAGGAACTCAAGCTATTTATAGGGCTATTAAGCAAAGATATCATTTTTCTTGCGGTAGCTAAAGAAAATCACCAAGTAAAGAAGGGCAGTCAATAATGTCACACCAATTGAATTAGTGAAGAAGATTCCCACAAAGATCAATCCTAAAACTACGATTGCTAATAAGTTTACCCCTTTTTCAAAAAGAGAACCTTTCTTTAATGCAAGGATAAAGGCTGCAATACTGATCATAAGCCAGATGACTAAGACAGTGTAGGAAAGAGAACCAGCCAAATAGCCAAATAGTTTGTCACCAACAAAGTAAGAAAGAACAACGCCTAAATATAAAACACTTGCGCAAAATAATACGGAACGTTGTGGAACATGGTGTTTATTCAAAACAGATAGTTTTTTTGCTGCACCTTTTTTGTCTTTTAAACGGAAATACAGCAAACGTGAAGAAGCATATACACCTGAGTTGATGGAAGAAAAGAGCGCTAAGATGATCACAAAGTTTACAAGATCAGCGGCAAATGGAATATGCATTTTTTCAAATACCATCACAAATGGGCTAGCAGATGAGTTTGCCAAGGTATCCCAAGGGAAAATGATTAACAACAAGAACAATGGAATGATATAAAATGAAATGATTCGTCCCATTACTCCACGAATTGCCTTAGGAATCGCTTTTTTGGGATTGTCTGCTTCACTTACTGTGATCGCAATCAATTCTGAACCACCATAAGAATAAATAACTACGAGTAACGAGTTGACGATTCCTTTCATACCATGAGGGGCAAAGCCACCATGATCCGTAATACTGTTTAGTGTAGGAAAGACCCCAATGTCAAACATTTGATGACCTACTAGGTATATCCCGAAAATAATCAACAATATGATTACGCTGATTTTAGCAAATGCCAACCAATACTCAGTTTCAGCAAATAACCGCACAGAATATAAATTAATCAACGTTGTCAACACGGCTAGAATTAAGACAAAGGTCCAAGGTGGAATCGTTGGAAACCATAATTGTAAGAAGGATGCTGCCGCTACAGCTTCGGCAATAATATTGATCGTCCATAATGAATAGTAAACCCAGTCGATAAAGTCAGCAGAATGGGCACCTAAAAAAGGTCGAACAAGCCCCGATAATCCATGCTGGGTATCCCCGTCATCTAAAACTAATTTACCAAGACCATTCATTACGATGAATAAAACAGCCCCACCAATCAAAAAAGCAATCAAGACACCAGGACCGGCAATCCCAATAGCTTCGCCACTTCCTTTAAATAGTCCCGCACCAATAGCACCCCCCAGTGCTAGCATCGTGATGTGTCTGGAACTTAGTTGTTTTTTTAGTTTGTTTGTTTCAGTTTTCTCCATAAGCAACCCCTTTTCTAAGACTAAACTATTGACGACGAAACAATCGTAGTCAAATGATTGATAACTATATTAAGTAGAAAAATAACTTTTTATATCATAGCAAATTATCTGACAATTTCAACAATTCTGTAAATAAAAATTTCTACTTTAATGAAAACATCATATGTTTGTCATAAATTTCCTATGTAAGCGTAAAACTTGATAGTAGGAGCAAACCCTAATAAGAGAGCGTTTTGTTTGTCTTTTCCTAAGGGAAGAAATTATGATAGCAAAAAATCACTAATTTTCATGTTACTATTGAATTAATCAAATGAACCATAATGGTCATAGGAAAGTGAGGAAACCAGAATGTCAAAATTGCCTATCTTATTGGTTGCAAAAGATAAAGCGTTGTATTTTTTACCCTCGATTGATTCATTAGATGTCATTTCGGGAAAAGATTTATTAGATCCAGTGTATTTTAATTTTTTCCACCCCAAATTGAAAGAATATGAATTGATCGTTTTTTTAGATTATGGATTCGAAACGGAAATAGCTGCGAAGATCCGCCCTTATACAACAGCTAAAATCGTTTTATACTTTTGGAATCATTTGAAAGAAGAGGAACACTTTCGAATGCTTCAACAAGCACAAAACGAATCGGCCGTCGATGAAATATACCATTTTGACCGGATAGAGGCGCAAAAACTTGGATTACGCCACAATAGTTCATTTTATTCTAAAAAGATGAAGATTCCTCAGGTGGAAGTCACTTCTGATTTGTTTTTTGGTGCCACTGATAATGGTCGTAAGGAGCTAGCAGAGAGCTATCGCAAGGAATTTGAACAGCGTGGACTTACAACCAATTATTATATTTTACCTTCACGAGGAAATGAGCAGGCGAATTATCTTTCTTACGCAGATTATTTAGCATTGACCGCACAATCACAAGGAATTTTAGAACTCATGAGAGCAGGACAAAAAGGAGTCACTTTACGAACTTTTGAATCTAGTTTTTTTGAGAAAAAGTTAGTGACTGACAATGAAGCAATTAAAAGCTACTATTTTTATAATCCTCAAAATATCTTTTTACTTCAGGAACGAAATTTGGATGAATTGCCGGAATTCCTGCATTCACCTTTTCAGCCAGTTGATCCGAACATTTTAAACTTTTTTGATGTCAATAATTGGGCTCAAAGGTTCTTATGGCTAGATAAAGTAGACTTTGAAAAATATGAGTATCATAAAGAAGATTAAGAATGTATGGGTGAAAAAGCTGGAAAAATTTTTTAGAAAAACATTCGTTCTTTTAACGATGTAAACCTTTTCTCATTATACCAGATAAATCGCTTCCTTTTACGTTAATTATTTCAGTGGTAGCCGTAATAGTTGATAGTTATTTCTTCCTATTTAATAGTAAAATAGGCTCCATAGGTTTAGTTGGCGTATCAGATATGATAAATGTATCGTCATTTGTTTAATATCTGATCGTTAAACAAGCGGATCTTTTGGTTTGATGGAGGAAAAATGAATAGATTAGAACGAAAAAAAATAATACAAGTGATTTTAGGGACAAGTATGATTGCATTAGCGATCACATTATTGATCACTGCACATAAAGGCGCAGATACGATCAGTGTTTTTTTATTAGGAATGTTGACGTTGATCGATATTCCCTTTTGGGTAGCTAGTTTGTTGTTTAATGCAGTAGTGTTAGGAATCGTTGCTATCTTCAATCGAAAAGAATTAGGGATCGGTAGTTTAATCAATGGTTTTGGATTGGGATTACTGATTGGACAGATTGAACCATGGCTAAATAAACTTTCAGTTAACATGACTGGCTATTCGATCATGGCAGTTCTTTTAGCTCCTATTTTATTTGGGGTTGGAGCGGGATTATATGTTTCTTCAAATAAAGGATCTGCCGCACTAGAAGCACTGACTCAATTGCTTTATAAATTTACGGGATTCAGTTTAACTTTTATTCGGATCGGTTTAGATGCACTAATGGTCGTTGTAGGCGTATTATTAGGTGCCCCTATTGGTATCGGAACACTTCTATGTGTACTAGCGATTGGACCAATCTTTGGATTAACACTAAAGCAATTGAATAGAGTTTAAACGTGTGAAGCAATTCTGTGCAAATCGAACATCATATTTATATGTATTACATAGAAAGAGTCGGATTGATATCCAGACTCTTTTTTGTTTTGTTTACTAATGATTCAGTTTAATGAAAAAAATAAAGAGAAAGTTTATTTTTGTTCAAAAAGTTGAACGATAACAAAATAAAAAAACAAAAAACAGCATTATTTTTGTGCGAATTTTCTCTGGAAATCCATCAGACAGCTAGATAAAGTGATTAAAAAAACGGATACATATTAAATAAGGTAAGACTTTTAAGAAGTAATTAGACCAATATTTTAGTTTATTTCGGATTTGACGATACAAAACGCAAAAAGATAAACAAAAAACAGATGTTAAAATTTCTTATACTCAAACCATAGAAAAGAGGTGAAAACGAATGAATCATTTACCTATCAATACAGGTGATACAGCATTTATGATTTTATGTACCGCAATGGTTTGCTTGATGACTCCTGGCTTGGCATTTTTTTATGGCGGGCTGGCACGGAAAAATAACATCACAACCATTATGGCACAGTCGTTTCTTTCAGTAGGAATAACAACTTTGATGTGGATATTTGGTGGTTTTGGATTAGCTTTCGGTAGAGATATCGGTGGACTAATTGGTAATCCAGCTGACTTTTTTTTAATGAAGCATGTCTCTAACGCACCTAATTTATTACATGGAGCAACGATTCCTTTTTTGATGTTCTTTTTATATCAATTGATGTTCATCGTAATCACCGTTCCATTGATGACGGGGGCCTTTGCTGGAAGATTGAATCTTAAAGGTTATGTTTTGCTTTTGATTTTTTGGAATCTTCTGATTTATTTCCCTGTTTGTCACTGGATATGGGGAGGCGGATTTTTAGCACAATTAGGCTTCCGAGATTTTGCTGGTGGTGCTGTCATCCATACAACTGCAGGTTTCGGCTCGCTGGCATGTATTTTGACACTTGGACAAAGAAAGATCCCTACTTCTGAACGATCAGGACATAGTAGTTTGATGGCAGCAGCTATTGGAACAGGTCTTCTTTGGTTTGGTTGGTTTGGATTTAATGCTGGAGGGGCACTCCGAGCAGATTACCAAGCGGTCAATGCTTTTGGTTCAACTTTTGTTGCGTTGGCATTTGCGATGATGACGTGGTTGATCTTAGCGAAAATCAGAGGGAATGGTTTTGATTTTGTCGACATTTTAACTGGTTCTGTCGCTGGACTTGCAACAGTTACACCGTGTGCAGGCTATATCAATCCAAGAAGTGCCATCATCATCGGAATCATTGCCGGAATTGTTTGTCAGTATGCTGTTGCATTTCGTAAGAAGAAAAATTGGGATGATGCACTTGATGTATGGGGTGTACATGGCATGGGTGGTTTTACTGGAACCATCTTAATTGGGCTTTTTGCTACAAATGCTCATTTGCTCTCTGATTCACACAGCTGGTTCCTATTAGGTGTTCAAATCATCGGTGTTTGTCTAGTTGCCTTATACGCTTATGCGCTCACAGCAGGTATCTTAAAGAGCATCATGTGTCTAACGATCATCACGACGACGAAAGAAGAACAAGAAGAAGGATTAGATTTCACGTTTTTTGAAAATAAATAAATTAAATATAGTAGAAAAGAGGAAGTTTCATGCAAGAAAGCAAAGCGAAAATTCCTGCGAAGAAATTAACATTTTTTGGCTTTTTAGCCATGACGATCTCAATGGTTGTTTCACTTTATGAGTACCCAACATTTGCGACATCGGGCTTTAGTTTGGTTTTCTTCCTGTTGTTAGGCGGTTTGTTATGGTTTATTCCGGTAGCATTATGCGCGGCTGAAATGGCAACTGTTAAAGGCTGGGAAAAAGGCGGTGTCTACACTTGGGTAAGTCGCACGCTAGGTAAAAGATTTGGATTTGCTGCTATCTTTTTCCAATGGTTTGAAATCACAGTTGGTTACTTAACGATGCTGTATTTCCTGACAGGAGCATTATCTTATGCAACAGGAATCTCTGCTATCCAAAATAATAAGTTTTTGAAATTAGCGATTCTTTTAATTATTTTTTGGGCTATTTTATTGTCTCAATTAAGAGGGACAAAATATACTTCATTGATTGCTCGGATCGGGTTTATTGCAGGGATCTTGTTACCAGCACTAGTTCTATTCGGATTAGGTATCCACTATGTGGCTTCTGGCGCACCCTTACAAACGACACTATCAATGAAAACATTGATACCTGATTTTTCAAAATTACCAACATTAGTCGTTTTTGTTTCATTTATTTTAGCGTATATGGGGGTAGAAACTTCTGCTAGTCATGCAAATGAAATGGAAAATCCTAAAAAGAATTATCCACTAGCGATGTTCGTATTAGTTATATTAGCGATTATTTTGGATACATTTGGTGGATTGACAGTGGCAACAACTGTTCCTCAACAAGGATTATCACTCAATACAGGGGTTATTCAATCTCTTGAATTTTTATTGCGACACATTGATCCCAGTCTTGCTTGGATTGCAAAAATTCTTGCTATCTTAGTGTGCTTAGGGGTTATTGGAGAAATTGCATCATGGGTCACTTCACCATCTAAAGCCTTACATGTGGCTGCCGAAGAAGGTTTATTACCCGCACATTTTGCGAAAGAAAATGCTTATGGTGTACCGGCAAACTTAATGATTGCTAATGGGATCGTTGCATCCATTTGGGCAACTGTCTTTACATTAAGTGGTGGCGGAAATAATTTATCGTTCCTTGCAGCTATGTCACTAACAGTAGTTATCTATTTGATGCTGTATTTTATGTTTTTTATTGGCTATTTAAAATTAGTTTACAAAGATGATTCATTAGAACGGGCTTATCAAGTGCCAGGTGGAAAAGTTGTCAAAACCATTGTCGCTTGTTTAGGATTATTGACTTCACTATTTGCTTTTTGTATTTCTTTTGTACCACCTTCAAGTATTGCTGCAGGCCAACATGGAATCTATGAAACGATTTTAGTCATTTCATATCTCATTGTTGCAGTTATTCCTTTTACGATTTATGCATGTCGTCATAAATTTCAACATGCAAATAATAAATAAAAATTGAAAGCTGGTTATTAAAATGGATGTCAAAGAATTAGAACAATTGATTGGGAAAAATTTCCACTACTATCAAACAGGACATGTAGCAGATTATATCCCAGCGCTTGCGCAAGTAAATCCGGAACAATTAGGAATGGCAATTTATGATTTGAAGAAAAATCAATTAATCGAAGCGGGTGATTCGCAAGTTCGTTTTGCGATTGAAAGCATGTCAAAAGTACCCGTATTATTATTAGCCATCCAAGATAATGGCATCGATAAAGTCTTTCAAACGATCAATACAGAACCAACAGGTTTTGCTTTTAACTCGATTTTGAATATGGAACTCAATCATCGTCATCATCCAATGAATCCATTTGTGAATGCTGGTGCGATTGCAACCACTTCTTTGATTGCCGGAAAAGATCCAGAGGACAAATTCAATCGTATTTTAGCTTTTATGAAAGAAATTTGTGATGATCCTCAAATTACATTGAACGAAGAAATTTATCATTCTGAATCAAGAACTGGGGATATTAATCGCTCCTTGGCTTATTACATGAAAGGTAATCAAATGATCGACGGAGATGTATCAGAAATCCTCGATGTGTATTTTAAACAATGTTCAGTAAATGTGACTGCTAAAGGGATTGCCAAGTTAGGCGCTGTCTTAGCGAATAAAGGTATTGCTCCTTGGAGTGGACAACAAATCATTACAGAAGAAAGCGCAACGATTGTCAAATCAATTATGACAACTGCAGGATTGTACGATGAATCAGGGGAATTTTCTGTTCATGTCGGTGTTCCAGCTAAAAGTGGTGTCGGTGGGGGCCTAATGGTAGCTGTTCCTAATTATTATGGCATGGGTGTTTTCAGCCCAGCATTAGATGCTTTTGGTAATAGCGCAGCTGGAATCCAACTTTTAAAAGATGTTGTCGAAAAACTCGATGTTGATATTTTTGACTAAAATTAGCGAGAAAGTATTAAGCAGAATGATGAAAGACAGATTCCTCCTTAGTTGAATCTTTTTTACTCGATGCAAAAAATGCTTCACTGTCATTTATTTATAGTTAATGATTGGTTTGTTCGGGCTGGGAAGAAGCTTTTTCCCAGCTCAGACTTTTTTATTTTGTTTTTGTAAACGTTTTCCTTTTAAGGAAATAAAAAAAATGGGTTTTAAGTAATATGTTTAAATAAGTATATATATAAATTAGAGGAGCGAAAAAGGCATGTTGGAAAATTACATTGAGCGGAATATTTCGAGAAAAGTCTATCTTTGTGAGCAATTATTTGAATTTCAAGAAATAGATATCGAATATATTGCCAAAATGTTAGGTGTGACAATGCCTACTGTGTTACACGATCTTGAAAGTATCACCGAATGTTTAGAATATTGTATCGAAGACATTAAGCGAGAAAAGCATATCTATAGAGTCATATTTAAACATGGTATTATATTATCAGAGTTAACACAGTTTTTATATGGACAATCGTATTTTTTAAAATTTTTAAGTTATTATTTTAGAGGGCAATTCACTAGTACGGAATTATCAGATCTTGAGTTTATCTCTTTAAGTAAAGTTTATACGATCAAAAAGACAGTCTTAGATTTCTTTAAAGCTAATTCCTATTTAAGAAATAAACAAATTATCATTCCTGAATTTGACGTGCGAAATCTTTTACTTTCCTTAGTGAGATACATTAATTGGGAAGGGTATGAAAATAAAAATCATCAAGTAATAGATGCTTGTCACCAATTGATTGATTTTGTCGAAACACATTTTTTCAAACGAAGATATTCTGAGGAAGATAGATTTTTGATTGTTCGAGGAATTGAAATAGCGATTGGACGTAAAGAATATCCTCTTTATTTTGATGAAGAAGATAAAAAGTCAGCTGAAAAAAAGCCTTTATTTCATATTGTTAGCCAAGGGGTAGCTGAACAAAAAGAACATTTAGATATACAAGAAGAAGACGTGTATTATATTTTTTCGTTATTTAACACACGAAATTATACGAACGAAAATATGGAATTATTGAAAAAAGATTTTGAAGTTGTTTATACCAGTTTCATTGAAAACACGCCTTGTCTCCATGAGCTAATCGAAAAAATTGTAACTAGAATTGACAAAAATTGTAAAAATGATTTTATTTTAAAAAAATCATTTTTACAGTTTATTCGTACGATCTGGGCAGATGGTCAAGTATTTCTCCCTGATCAAATCTATTTATTAACTACTGCAGAAAAAAAACTGTATGAGGATATCATAGTTATTCTCAATGATTGGAAGGAAACATACTATCCAAAAGTAAGATGGAATCACAACTTGATCAGAAAATTTGTCAAAAGTATGACATTGATTACAGACGAAAAAGAAGAACAACCTACTGAAATTTTCATTGTGGCTCCTAGTGTTGTAAAGCAAATTTTTTATCGTGAACTACTCATGTCCGAAATGAATGAATATACTGAACTGAATCCAATGATTTATCATTCGTTAGAAGAATTACCAGATGAATGCTTGTATTTTACGCACAGAATCGTGTATTGTGATTATACTGTATATCAATGTGGATTTGACACTGAAAACACGAGGGTGATACCAATTTCTTTGAACAGGAAATATGAGCATCTTAATACCACATGGTCGGTTGTTTCAAATAAAAAGCACTTATAAACAGCAAGAATCAAATAGCAATAATCGAAAGTGGGCGTTCAAGAAGGAAGTGAATTCTTGAACGTCACTTTTCTGTTTTTAGAAAACAACATCAATGGTTTCTAAGTTCCATCCGAGTATTGTTTTTTGCAAATTTTCAACTTGTATTGGTTGTCAAAAAAAGAGAAACATGTCTTACTAGTAATGAGAGCAACATACAGAGGAGGAACGACAATGACGATCTTAGCAGCCATTGATTCATTTAAAGGAAGTGCCTCATCGTTTGAATTAAATCAAGCAGCTTTGAATGGCTGGTTTTCAAAAAAAGGAGAAAAAATCAATCGCCCGATTGCTGATGGAGGAGAAGGAACAGCAGAGGCGATCTATCATGCTTTAGGTGGTCAATGGCGCGTCATCGAAGGGGTAGATCTGCTTTTTCGAAAAGTAAGTTGCAGATATTTACTCACGGTTTATGCGGGAAAACGCCTGGCAGTGATTGAATCAACTGAAGTAATCGGTCTTGATTTATTAAAGGAGCCAACTGATCAAACGATTCGATCAGCTTCTAGCTTTGGCTTGGGAGAACTTTTGAAAGATGCTTTGACACAAGAGGTTGATCAGGTGATTGTCACATTAGGTGGGAGTGGCTGTTCAGATGGTGGCTTAGGTCTGTTGCAGTCGCTAGGAGCCAAGTTAGTTGGGGCTACAGAGGGAAATCCACTGCTGACGACGAAACGAATCGAGTGGGGCAAAAGCCGTGAAAAATTCAAAAAGGTTCAATTGCTAGTTGCTGCTGATGTGACAAGTTTTTACAGTGGCCCACAAGGAGCAGCTCAAATTTACGGTAAGCAAAAAGGTGGTACAAAAACAACTTTAGCATTTCTTGACAAACAGGCAACGAATTTAACCGAACAGATAAAACAAACGACTAATATTGATTTAAATGCTGTTTCTGGAAGTGGGGCTGCTGGTGGCATCGGTGGAGCGTTATTGCTTGTCGGTGGTAAAATGGTTTCTGGTTTTTCACTTGTTGCTCAACTGATTGGTTTAGAAGAAGCCATCAAACAAGCAGATCTCGTGATCACAGGTGAGGGACGAATCGATCAGCAGACGATCAATGGGAAAGTACCATATGGTGTAGCTAAACTGGCAAAGAAACATGGGAAAAAAGTTATTGCGTTATGTGGCAGTCGCGAAAAAAATCTTGGACGATTAGATGAATTTCTGCCAAGTGTTTTTAGTATCCAGCTAGGACCGATTGAATTGAAAAAAGCCTTAGATCGTCAAGAAACCCTCGAAAAAGTAGCGATTATGACACATAATCTCAGCCGATTAGTGGAAGATGATTTATCTTAGTTGACAGTTTAAAAATAATTATGTTAACCTAATGACAAATAAAACGAAGTGAGGGATCTTGCCATTGAAAAACTAAGTCAATGATTGAAAGCTGCATTAAGGCTATTTTATTAATGAGAAAAGTGCATAAATTACATTAATCACGATGTTTGAGTGAAGAGAAACGGTCTAACGATTGCCCGTTGAAGCTTGCTCACGCAGAATTTAATGTTAAAAACACTTACTCAATAAAAAATAGCAGGCAGATTTTCAGAATTGGCGAGTTTTCATTGGTGGGGTCTCTTTTTGTATCCCTTCTTTGGCGACCAGTTCTGAAAATAGGACTGGTCTTTTTTATAGGAGGATATAAATGTCGAAGATAGAAATTAAAAATTTAACTTTTGGTTATGACAATCAAGTGCTACCCTTATTTGATCAAGCGACGTTGAATTTTGATACCACTTGGAAATTAGGATTGATCGGTCGGAATGGACGTGGAAAAACGACATTATTGAACATTTTACAAGATAAACTACCTTATCAAGGACAGATTATCCATCAGCAAGAATTTAACTATTTCCCTCAAGAAATTGGAGAAGAAGCACAATTTACTTATGATGCGTTGAATGAGATAGCTGATGTCGAACTTTGGGAAATCGAAAGAGAACTACAATTAATGGAAACTGACCCAGAGATTTTGTGGCGACCATTTCACACACTGTCTGGTGGTGAAAAAACAAAAGTACTCTTAGCACTGCTTTTTGTTGATGATCAGCATTTTCCTTTGATCGATGAGCCGACAAATCATTTGGATTTAGTCGGAAGAAAACAAGTAGCTAATTACTTGCAGAAAAAAAATCAAGGATTTATCGTGATCAGCCATGATCGCGGATTTATCGATGAAGTGGTCGATCATGTATTAGTAATTGAAAAAAGCCAATTAGAACTGTATCAGGGGAACTTTTCAGTATATGAAGAGCAAAAGCAGTTAAAAAATGAGTTTGAGATTGCCCAAAATGAAAAAATCAAAAAAGAAGTCACGCGCTTGAAGAAAACTGCAGCAGAAAAAGCAGAGTGGTCCCGCTCTCGTGAGGGAGATAAGACGAAAAAAAGCGTTGGGTTTATCGATACTGAAAATCGTAGAGTGAATCGTGGTGCAATTGGTGCGGATGCCGCTCGAACGATGAAACGCTCGAAAGCAATCGTGAATCGGATGGAAACGCAAATCGGGGAAAAAGAAAAATTATTGAAGGATATCGAATATGTAGAGCCTTTGACAATGAATGTCAAAAAAACACATCATAAACGATTGCTGACTGTGGAGAATTTACAACTGGGGTATCAACAGCTGCTTTTTTCGCCCGTTAATTTTACGATTGACCAAAACGAATGTGTGGCGTTGACAGGGGCAAACGGTATAGGGAAATCTACGATCATCCATTATCTTTTAGACGATTTTGATGGAATAACTGCAGGTACGATCCATAAGCCTAATCAACTAACGATCAGTTACGTGCGTCAGAATTATGAAGATAATCGCGGTACGCTCAGTGAATTTGCAGAAAAGCAAAAAGTTGATTATCAAACATTTTTAAATAATCTCCGCAAGTTAGGGATGGAAAGAGAAGTCTTTCATAACCGAATTGAACAGATGAGTATGGGGCAACGCAAAAAAGTTGAACTAGCCAAGTCGCTTTCTCAAGAAGCGGAATTATATATTTGGGATGAACCGTTGAACTATTTAGATGTCTTCAATCAAGTCCAGTTGGAGCAACTGATTTTATCGTTTAAACCTGCAATGTTGGTTGTGGATCATGACCAAGTCTTCTTAAATAAAATAGCTGATCGACTCATTTCACTCAAATAACTCATTGTCATCAATAAGTAGTGAAACTTGTTTTGCTCATTGGTTATGTTACAATCGAGCCAGAACAAACAAAGGAGCGTTGAATAATGTTATATGTAACTAGACATGGCGAGACAACTTGGAATGCAGCAGAACGGGTCTGCGGGAGAGCGGATGCCCCGTTAACAGAAAAAGGGCAAAAACAAGCGGAGAAATTAGCTGAAAAAGTTTCAGAATTACAAATCCCAGTCACGAAGATTATCCATTCCCCTTTACAACGTGCAAAAGATACAGCGCAAGCTGTTGCCGATAAACTTCACTTGCCAATGGAAGTAGATGAACGGTTAATCGAAATGGATTTTGGGGAATACGACGGGATGCCAAGTCATGAAACAATCTTTCAAGAAGCACGACAAGAATTTGCGGTGCGTTTTCCAAATGGTGAATCAGTGTTAGATGTTTATGCTCGAGTTGTTCCATTGATCGAAGAATGTCTTGCTGATGAAGAGAATGTCTACCTATTAGTTTGTCATAATGCGTTGATTCGTATCATGAACGCTTATTTCCATCCTATGCCAAATGAGACATTCTTTGATTTTTTTGTTGAAAATACGGAATTAGTTACTTTTCCTAGTAAACATGAGCTGAACACTATAAAGTCTTAACTCATTTTTGGCGGGTAGCAGCGGAGTCAAACATTCGTATCATGAATCAAAAAAATAGTTGATTTCTGAAACCGATAAGCGGAAGAATCCAAAAATAGTTTTTGCTATTTTTGTCATTCTTCCGTTTATTTACGTGGCTTTTTGTCAATAAGGACTGATGAGTTGTATAAAATCAAATAGAGGTCAGAATGAACCAATGATTGATGCGTATTTTTTTTCTGTCATTCAGCGCATGAAACACTTTTTAGTCGGTGTGTCGTTCTTTCTTTAGTTATATAATTAGCCATTAATCTTTGAAATCGCCTATCATTATCAATCAACGAAAACGCTTTTAGAAATAAAATTAATTTATTTTTATAAAAATGTTGAAATTTTATTTCACAAGAGGTATACTCTGTTCATAGAAATGAATACGGATACATCGCGTGAGGGGGAGACAGATGTTTGGTTTTTCGATCTTTATGAATGAAGCTTTAACGATAGAAAAAAAAGCTTATATCCAAAAGATGGCAAAGAATGGGTTTGATGGGATATTTACTTCTATGCATATTCCTGAAGATGATGCTAGTTTATATAAAAAACGGTTAACAGAACTAGGCGAATGTGCCAAAGAAAATCAATTGGATCTAATGGTAGATATTTCTGGAGATGCTTTAAAATATGCTGGGTTTTCGATGGCAGATTTAGAGCCATTAAAAAAGATTGGCGTTACTGGGTTACGAATGGATTATCATCTTTCAAATGAACAAATTGCGAATTGGAGCCATCAAATCAAAATCAGTTTAAACGCCAGCACGATCACTCCACAAGATGTCACAGAATTACAAGTCGCTAATGCAGATTTTTCTCAACTTGAAGCATGGCATAATTACTATCCGCGTCCCGAAACTGGATTAGATCGGAAATGGTATCAAGAAAAAAATCATTGGCTAAAAGAACAAGGCTTTACAATCCAAGGTTTTGTGGCAGGGGACGAAGCCTTACGTGGTCCGTTATATCAAGGTTTACCTACTTTAGAAAGTCATCGACATGTCCATCCTTTAGCTGCTGCGCTAGATTTGATGTCATGCGATACAGATTTGATTTATATCGGTGATGGCGGACTTTCAGAAGAAGTTCAAGAACAATTTGCCATGTATCAAAGAGAACAAACAATTTTACTACATGCTGAAGTAATTGATGCCCAGTTTTACGAGTATATTTTAGGAAACCATATGAATCGGCAAGATGAGGCAAGAGATGTTATCCGCAGTGCGGATGCACGGTTTAGAAACATCCCTCAAATTCCTCCTCGTGATACGAAAGAACGAGCAAAAGGAACGATTACTTTAGATAATGAACGATATCTTCGTTACATGGGGGAGATTCAAATTACTAAAAAGGATTTACCAGCAGATGAAAAAGTGAATCGAGTCGCTCAAATAAGCGAAGCCGAGTTACCGCTACTTGAGCAAATCCGTGCAGGGGTAAATTTTAAAATAATTAGAAGAGAAGGAAAAACAAATGAAGCAAATTAATTTAGAAAATCTAACAACAGAGCGACGAAATCAACAAACATTTGGACTTGATGAAATGAGTGTTACCCAAGCAGTTCAGCTAATGAACCAAGAAGATCATAAAGTAGCCGAAGCCGTTTCAAAAGAATTGGCTAGCATCGAACCAGTGATCCAACAGACGATTAAATCTTTCCAACAAGGTGGTCGATTGATCTACATGGGTGCCGGTACAAGTGGTCGTTTAGGTGTGCTAGATGCTGCAGAGTGTGTACCAACATTTGGTGTAGAACCTGAGATGGTCATTGGCTTGATTGCTGGTGGTGAAGCAGCCATGACAGTTGCGGTTGAAGGAGCAGAAGACTCTTTAGAGTTAGGGAAAGAAGATTTAGTAAACTTAGGATTAACTGAAAATGATATGGTCATCGGGATTGCCGCAAGTGGTCGTACACCGTATGTGATTGGCGGTTTAGATTATGCTCGTACAATCGGTGCGACTACTGCTACAATTTCTTGTAATAAAAATGCTGAAATCAGTCAACATGCCGATTATCCGATCGAAGTTGATGCAGGACCTGAGTTTCTAACCGGTTCAACTCGCCTAAAATCTGGTACAGCACAAAAATTGATTTTGAATATGATCTCAACAATTAGTATGATCGGGATTGGCAAAGTATTCAATAACTTGATGGTCGATGTGAAACCGACCAACGAAAAATTGATTGAGCGTTCAAAACGAATCATTATGCAAGCAACAGAGGTTGACTATCAAACCGCTGAGAAGTATTTTAATGAAGCAGATAAAAATGTGAAATTAGCGATCGTGATGATTTTAACCAATAGTGATAAAGCGACAGCAGAAGAAAAATTAGTTGAAGCAAACGGCTTTGTAAAAGGAACCTTATGAGGGGGAAGAACCAATGGCTAAAAATGAATTGACTTTAGAAGAATTAGCAACGCGGATCTATGCTGGTGTAGGCGGAATGGGCAATGTCGAAAGCATTGTCCACTGCATGACCCGTGTTCGAATGAAGATCATTAATGATGAGCTTGTCGATGTTGCAAAATTGAAAGCGATACCTGGTGTATTAGGCGTTGTTGAGGACGAACAACTGCAAGTGATCATCGGTCCTGGTAAAGTGAACAAAGTAGCACAAACGATGGTAGATCAAGCAGGTGTAAAATTAGGAGAACAGATTTCTTCAGGAAATAGAGCTTCTGATAAGTCGTCAGCCTCAGGAAAAGATTTGGTAAATGAGAGAGCGCAAGCGATGAAAGCTGCTCAAAAAAATAAACAAAAACCATCAAAAATCAAATCAATCTTGAAAGATATTTCGAACATTTTCGTCCCTATGATTCCAGCATTTGTCGGTACTGGGATCGTGGCAGGGATTGCTGCGGTACTAGCAAACTTAGTGACAGCGGGTACATTAGATGCAGCAACTTGGCAACAATACATTGATATCATGAACATTCTAAAAAATGGTATGTTCAGTTTCTTAGTGATTTATACAGGGATCAATGCAGCTCAAGTTTTTGGTGCAACACCAACTCTTGGTGGTGTTATCGGTGCGGTAGTCTTATTAACAGGCATGAATCCAGAAGCGCCACTTAAAAACTTATTCACTGGTGAAGCATTAGCTGCAGGTCAAGGTGGGATTTTAGGAGTTATTTTTGCTGTCTGGTTATTAGCAATCGTTGAAAAGAAATTGCATAAAGTTGTACCAGATTCCATTGATATTATTGTTACCCCTACATTATCATTGATTGCTATTGGCTTAGTCGAAATTTTCTTCATCATGCCACTCGCTGGTTTCATCTCAGATGGAATGGTTGGCGGAATCAACTGGGTATTAGGTGTAGGTGGTGCCTTTTCAGGATTTGTCTTGGGGACACTATTCTTACCGATGGTTATGTTCGGATTGCATCAAATCTTAACACCGATCCATGTCCAAATGATTGATGAAACAGGAAAAACACTATTATTACCTATTTTAGCGATGGCTGGTGCCGGACAAGTCGGAGCAGCATTAGCATTGTGGGTTCGTTGTAAAAAAGATAAAGAATTGACTGAAATGATCAAAGGTGCGTTACCCGTAGGAATCTTAGGAATCGGTGAACCATTAATCTACGGTGTGACACTGCCGTTAGGACGTCCGTTCATTACCGCTTGTATCGGTGGTGGTATTGGTGGTGCTGTTGTTGGGATGATTGGAAATGTAGGTGCTATTGCGATCGGGCCTTCTGGTGCTGCTTTGATCCCATTGATTTCAGATGGAAAATGGTTAGGGTATGTCTTAGGGTTACTCGCTGCTTACGCAGGTGGTTTCCTAGCAACATTCTTCTTTGGTATTCCTAAAGAGCAATTGGAGAAAGAAGAATTAGCTGAAGAAACAACAACTGAAATGACACCAATGACGGAAAATACAGGAGCAGTCAGCACAAGTGAAATTTCATTAGCTGCTGTAGCTGATGGAGTAGTTGAATCACTTGAAAAGGCAAGTGATCCCGTATTTGCTCAAAAAATGATGGGAGAAGGTTACTTTGTTGAGCCAATCAATGGTCAGATCTATTCACCAGTAAGTGGAACGATCAGTTCAGTGTTCCCCACTAAACACGCGATTGGCATCACAACCGCTAACGGATTAGAAGTGTTACTCCATATGGGGATCAATACAGTTGACCTTGGTGGTGCACCATTTGAGGTGAAGGTAACAGAAGGTCAGCTGGTGACACCCGATACACTTGTTGCTCAAGTCGATTTAGCAGCAATCAAAGCTGCCGGTAAAGAAACTTCGATGATGGTTTTAATTACCAATATGGAGAAAGTAAAAAATTTCGTTTTAGAAAAAACAGGTGAGACAAAAGCCAAAGCGAAGGTCATGACTGTTGAAGCTACAAAAAATTGAACGAAGTAAAAGCAGATAAAGAATAGAGAAAATTCGAGCCTGGGACCAAGTGCGGTCTCAGGCTCTTTTCTATGATTAATAAGAGGGAAAAATAATTGTAAGAGAAACAGTTTGATTCATTTAAGACGATAAATCACTGGTGAACCAAGCTAAAAGTTCAATTGGAGAAATTAGAAGAAATACACGAAGACAAAGTGGCTAGAATAGTAAAATAAGCCCGATTTTGATGGTATGTACTAAAAGTAAAATCAGGCTTATTTCATTTTTGGTAGATGATTGTCCCAACATCGCCTATCTATTTAGCAACAAGTAATAAATGATTTTTCAAACTATCTAGTTCGTTTTCTTTCTCTTTTCCAATCATGAATTCCTCTTTGTCTATAGTTACCTTATTTACTTTTGAAATCTGAATCTCTTGTACAACATTATTGTTTTTATAAAACTTTATTTGATAGTTGAATCTTTTTTGCTTTGATGTCAGTTTCATATCATAACGTTGAGCATGTTGATCCGATTTATTAAACAGAACATTAAGGTTTCCTATTAATGTTTTTAAAAAATTGGGGTCTGTAGCTTTCCAACTTTTGGATTACTGAATGAGTATAAAGCCTAAAAAAGAAAAATAGAGAGGAAACTTACCAACTAAGTTTCCTCTCTGTTCTCTGTTTTGATCGAATTTTTTAGAAATTATTGGTTAGCTGTTTCGACTAACTTTTGATATACTCGCTCAACATCTGCTGGGGTTCCCCGTAATTCATAGTCGGCGAGGAAAGGGAAGCCAAATTGGCTGGCGTATTGTTTAGCTGTTAAGCAATATTGATTATTAAAATTTTTGTTTCCACTCCCTACGACACCCAGACAAAGCGTATGATTGTCTTCGTATTCCAGATATTCACGCATGGTTTCTGTTAAAATTTCTGTATCACCGTTATCTAACCCATTTCCTCCATCTAAGTAAGTGGGTACAAAAGTGAAGAAAGGTTCACTCTCTTGTTGAAAGTCACTATTTTCATGAATTTCTTTTAGCGTGATTTCTGGTAATTGAGGATTTAACTCATGTTGGTTCGCAGCATATTCAGCAAGTTTTTTAGCGAAAGCTCGTGTGTTTCCAGAGATCGATATATATAGAATGTTCATTACATTTCCTCCAATTCTTGTCTCCAGTATAGCATTTTTTTATCAATTTTTGGAAAAGGTTTTCCCTAAATGAATATGCAAGATTCTTGTATAATTAGAAAAAAATAGTTACAATTATATTTCTATTAGAATTTTTATGAATAAAGTAAAACAGGTGAAGATTTGTTATACTTTTGGTAAAAGCGGTTTATTTTGGAGGATGCTTAAAATGGATACAGAGCAACAGAACAAAGGAATAGGGTTGTTTCCACTAGCGGCCTTAGTGATTGGGTCAGCGATAGGAGGTGGCGTATTTGGTATTATGACGGACATCTCCGGATCGGCTGGTGCCCCAGCTATTTTTAGTTGGGTACTAGTTGGAACAGCTATGTTGATGCTCTCGTTATCAATCAATAATATCAATAAAAAACGTCCAGAGCTGGAAGGTGGTATTTTCAGCTATGCAGAAGCTGGTTTCGGACGTTTTGCTGGATTTATCAGTGGTTGGGGTTATTGGCTTACTTGTTGGTTGGGGAACGTAGCCTTTGCTACGTTGCTAATGAGTGCTTTAGGTTACTTTTTCCCAGTATTCGACGGAGGTCAGAATATCGCTTCGATCGTTATGAGCACTTTGTTTTTATGGGGATATGCTTGGCTAGTCAATCGTGGGGTCGAAAATGCAAGTTATGTGAACGCTATTGTAACGATCTGTAAACTTGTCCCACTATTTTTATTTATTGTTGTAGCAATCAGTACCTTTTCACTGCAACAATTTATCGATAATTTTTCTAGTGATATCATATTGAGTGCGAATGGCCAGCCCGTGCCATTTTCTAGTCAGATATTGAGCTGTATCATGGTGATGTTATGGGTGTTTGTTGGGATCGAAGGAGCTTCTGTGGTTGGTTCTCGTGCAAAGAAAAAATCAGATGTAGGGAAAGCAACGATCCTTGGTATTTTTGGTTTAATCATCATTTATGTTTTAGTTTCGATGTTACCTTATGGGACAATGTCAATGAAAGAATTGCAAGGAATCCAAACACAGCCAGCGATGGGCTATGTGTTTGAAATGATGGTAGGAAAATGGGGAGCAATCTTGATCAACGGTGGTTTGATCATTTCGCTTGTCGGTGTCTGGTTATCTTGGACGATTTTACCGATTGAAACCATGAGGAATATGGCAGATGCTAACTTATTACCGAAACGCTGGGGTCAAGTCAATAAAAAAGGTGCGCCAACATATGCTATTGTCTTAACGACGATTTGTACTAATGTTTTCTTACTTTCTTTATTGTTCACGGATAGTGCGTATAATTTTGCTTACACACTTGGGACAGCAGCGATATTCTTTACTTGGTTATTCTTAGGTCTTTATCAGATGAAACTATCTTATCAAAGAAAAGAATGGGGGCAATTCTTTATCGGCTTTTTAGCCAGTGCATTTCAAGTCTGGGCAATGCTCGTGGTTGCTTTCAATGAAGTGATGTTAGTGTTAGTACTCTTCTTACCTGGGATCTTCTTTTATTTAAGAGCCCGGAAAGAACAAAATGAGCCAATCCCTCATCTTCACTTAGATAAATTTTTATTAGTCGGTGTCACAATGATCGGACTAACAGCAATGATTCTATTTGCTACAGGCGTTTTACATGTTTAAATACACAAATATGTTAAATTAAGTCATTAAAAAAGCCAAATAAACGGTAATTCATGATTCTAATAAAAGAATCGTTAGCAAAACCGGTTATCTGGCTTTTTTTGATGTGTTCATGCACCTACTATTGTTTTGGTCTGATCAACCATTCCTGATAATGTAGGATCAATGTCCACTGGTTATTTTGATTCCGACCAGACTAATCAATAATAAGCCAACGAAAAACCAAGTGGCTAATGTCAGTTTATCATGAAACAAGACGACACCAATGATCACTGAACCAACGGCACCAATTCCGGTCCAAATAGGATAGGATAAACTCATTGGTAACTGTTTGATCGCCTTTGATAAGAGATAAAAGCTGGCGATCATGCCAATGACTGTGTAGAAAGAATAATTCAATTTAGAAAAACCATCACTCCATTTCATCATCGTAGACCAAAAAACTTCCAAGATTCCCGCTAAGATTAATTCAAACCATGCCATATTAATCACTCCATTTACACAAAAAAGAGGAGTAGCATTCCTCCAAAGACCTAATGGAATGCTTATCCTCTTAATACTACCCGGCGATAGTTGTGTCATTATTTTGTTAATTGAAAGGATAACACAGAATAAAAAATAAGGGTAGTGATAAGCTAAAACGTGAACCAATTTGAATCGGCTATTCGATTTAGAAGTCGTTTTTTGAAGGAAAACACTTACGCTAAAGTGTTATTTTAGATAATGAAGCACGTTTTTGTTTGTTTTTTGTTCATTTGTTAGTTAACAAAAATAAGATCTCAAAAAATTTGAACTGTAAACGAGTTGTTTCAATCGTAAGTGATTTTTCTAATTTTTTTATTGAATTGACTGAATTTTTAAAAAATACAATGAGATAATTGGATTTTATCTATATTTTCATGGCTTTTTGATTTATAATAAAAAAATATCTTGTAATTTTAAGGAGGAAGTCAAATGGAGAACTATCTTAGTCTTTTAGGTGTCTTGATCGTCATTATCGGTTTTGCACTAAAATTAGATTCAATTTTGATCGTAATGGTCGCACTGATCGTCACCGCATTGACAGGCGGTTTAGGAATTGAAGGAATGTTAGAAACTTTAGGAACAAGTTTTGTCAATAATCGAGGAATGGCTATTTTTATCATTATTATGTTGGCAACAGGTACACTGGAACGTAATGGTTTGAAAGAATCAGCAGCTTCGCTTATTAAGCGCTTTAAGAAAGTTTCAGCTGGGATGATCATTGATATCTATGGGGTCTTCCGTATGATCTTTGCAGCGTTCAATGTCAGCTTTGGTGGAGTTGCCGGTTTTGTTCGCCCAATCATCATGCCAATGGCTTTAGGAACAGTCGAATCAAAAGGCCTGGAAATTGATCCACAACATGAGGAAGAACTAAAAGGCATGTCTTCTGCGATGGAAAATATTTGTTGGTTCTTTGGTCAAGTATTATTCGTTGGTGGAGCAGGTGCGTTGTTAGTTCAATCGACTTTAAAAGGTCTGGGTTATGAAGTGACACTAGGACAACTTGCTTTGGTTGAAGTACCAGTTGCTGTCGTTGCACTGATTGTTGCAAGTATTTATTTCTACTTAAGAGAGAAAAAATTAGCGAAAAAATATTATTCAGGAAAGGGGCAATAATATGAGCTTTTTTACAGATCCTGAAATTTTATTAGGGGATAAATTATTAGAAATATTATATATCATCATGGGGTTAGTTCTGATTTATACAGGAATCAGAAATATTAACGATAAAACGAATCCTCATCGATACGGTTCTGCTTTTTTCTGGACAGTATTAGGAATCGTAATTGCTGGTGGAAGATGGTTACCTGCGATCGTCAACGGTCTTTTGATTTTTGCCATGACAGTTCCAGCGATTGCCAAGAAAGTCAGTAAAGGAGAAAGTCGCTTACCTTCTAAACAATACATGGAAAAAATGTCTGATAAATTAGGAATGAAAATCTTTATTCCGGCATTGAGTATTGGGATCTTTGCAATCTTGTTCGCACTCTTTACTAAGCTTGGCGCATTAGTTGGTGTTGGTGTCGGTGTTTTTGCCGCAATGGTGATCATGATGTTCTTCTCACGAGACAATCGACCAACTACTTTCTTAGATGATGCTGCAGATATGCTAGGAACAGTAGGACCTTTAAGTATGTTACCAATGCTCTTGGCATCATTAGGAGCGGTTTTTACAAGTGCAGGAGTAGGGACAGTTATTTCTAATGCAGTCGGGCAAATCGTTCCCGAAGGTAATGTGAATGTCGGTATTATTATCTATGCATTGGGTATGGTTATCTTCACGGTGATCATGGGGAACGCCTTTGCGGCGATTACGGTAATGACTGTAGGGATCGGTGCACCGTTTGTATTCAGTCACGGCGCAAATCCAGCACTAGTGGGAATGGTTGCTCTGACCTGTGGGTTCTGTGGAACCTTGTTAACACCGATGGCTGCAAACTTCAATGTCGTGCCTGTGGCAATGTTAGAGATGAAAGACAAATACGGCGTGATCAAGAACCAATTATTCGTAGCGATCTTCATGTTAGTGTTCCAAATCGTTTATATGATTTTATTTAAATAAGAAAAAACTCTATAATAATAGTTAGTTTATATTGAGAATAATGGAGGAATGTAAAATGAAAGTACTAGTAACTGGTTTTGATCCATTTGGTGGAGATAAAGTGAATCCTGCTTATGAAGCAGTGAAAAAAATGCCTGATGAAATTGCTGGAGCACAAATTATCAAAGTGGAAGTCCCAACGGTTTTTGCTAAAAGCAGCCAAGTTGTGGAAAAAGCAATCGAAGAACATCAACCGGAAATCGTCATCTGTGTTGGACAAGCTGGTGGACGTTCAGCTGTTTCGTTCGAACGAGTAGCAATCAATTTAGCAGAAGCTAGAATTGCTGACAACGAAGGAAACCAACCTTTTGATACAGCGTTAGAACCAGATGGACCAGCTGCTTATTTCACTTCTTTACCGATTAAAGCAATGACAAAAAATGTCCATGAACATGGATTACCTGCTTACATTTCGTATACAGCTGGTACCTTTGTTTGCAACGACATCATGTATCGTTTGCTTCACTTGATTGAGACAAAATTCCCGACGATTCGTGGCGGATTTATCCATGTGCCATTTTCACCTGATCAAGTGATTGATCGTCCAGTAGGCACACCATCAATGTCATTAGATGATATTGCCGCTTCTTTGACTTATGCAGTAGAAGCAGCCGTAACAAATGATCATGACATTGCTGGCAATGCAGGAACAACTCACTAATTTTTACAAATAATGTAGTGAAAAACAAATCATTGTGTCGACTGGTCGAATCAGATCAGTCGATTCTTTTTTTGAAAGGAAACATAAGTAATGAACGACTGGCAAAAGGTATTTAAAGAATGGTATCCCAAAGAAATCAATCAAGTCTATCCAATTAAGATATCAAAACAGTATACAAGTAATCAGCGTTGGGAAATCTATGAAAAGTTGACGACGAAACAACGTCAATTAGTTGATCAACATCGACGCTACTTGATCAATTCCCAATTTATAGAAGAAAATTATTTAGCAGCGACTGATTGGGTCTTTTCCGATTTTAAAATCAATCCTTTTTTTCGTACCAAACGGCGACAACAAAAATTATATTGCGAATGCGGTCGTGAATTAAAAGTGCAATATATCGTTCATTCACCAAAGACCGGTAAGAGCCTTTCTTTAGGGATCAATCACTTTGCTGAACATTTACACGTAAGCCCGAAAATCGCAACATCTATCAATCAAGGGATGACTAAAGTCGATTTAGCACTAGACGAATTATTGTGGCTGAAACAGCAAAACGTGGCGTTTCCAGAAGATTTATGGCAAGAATATTGTTTTATGCTCTACCAAAATCGAAAATTAAAAAATCCCTATTTGCCTGATCAAAAACTAGTTGCCAGGGTTGTGGATTTTCGTGAAGCAGATATGCCAATTTATCTTGCTGATTATCAAGCGCTGAAACAAGAGATCTCACGCATTGCAACGCAATTAGAGGGAACCCCTAAAAAAATTCGTGGGAAGAAAGAACTATTTGAAGATTTTTCAGAAGAATTAGTGAAAGATGTCGAGACTTTTTTAACGAATTACCGAACTTTTTTGCAAAAAGATTGGACGTTGATCGCTGTTGACGGGGGTGAACAACTATCATTGACCTTCTTTGAAACATTCATCCAGCAATTAAGAGCAACTGGACGCCAACAAACTCCAGAACAACAGAGTAAAATGACCGAATATGCACGCAAGCAGCGATTTATCCAATCCGAGGTGTATCTTTTCATCTGGCAGCAATATTGTCGTTATGGTTTCACAGAAGGCTTCTTTGATAGTATTCCTAGAGTCATGAGAAATGGTTTCTTGAAGGTCTTACGAAAAGAAAAAGAAATGAAGCAAACAGTGATAGCCAACGAAAATGTGTCACAGAAAAAGGTAGTCACCGAGGAAGTATGGGATAAAATTGCTGTTGAGTTGAAAACGAAAAAAGTGAGGACCATTTTAACAGAACTAAATGAAAATGACTATTCCTTATCGAAAGAACAACAACATGCGTTACAATATTTCCAACAATTAGAAAAAGTTTTGCAAACAGAAAATTCAAAAACTAAGCAATTATTAAAAAGACTATTGTGAAAGTCGATAGGGTAAAAATAAGCTAGCTACCACCAATCAATTGTTGGCGGCAGCTAGCTTATTTAGATAAGTACCAAGAAAAAGGGAACATCGAAACATGCTTTACCAGAAGACTGTCGATTATATTCAGATCAAAATGATCATGGCACGGTCTTAAATCAGCACACTCTTTTCATGCTCTTGATCATATTCTTTTTCCATTTTTAGCATTCGTTCACGTTCTTTTTGGTTATACCAAGGAGAAACTGTGAAAGCCAAGACATCATTCAATAGGTAAACGGAACTATTGACAAACATAGCTAAACTAGCTGAACCATGTCTAAATGAGATGTACCACAGAACCATCTGTGCTAATCCTGAAGCCAACCACCAATAATATTGGTTATTGTAACGCAAGAAACTGATCACACCAGCTGTCAAACTGATTGAAAAGGCAATAGCATCGATCCAAGGACGTGGATCGTCTGTTAAGCGCCCAATCAAGAAACCTGAAATAGCATAAACCAGGATCGTAGCAAAAATTGCGACTAACCATGTTTTTCCATTGAACTTACGGATTTTTGCTGCCATGTTATGATTCCATTCTTTACTTAATAAAACAGGGATATCTAAGGTGATCATATAGGCGATTTGTTCGCCGATACTCAAGTAATTTTTAGCAGAAAAACCAACGATGATGAAACAAATAGCTGATAAAATTCCTAAAATACCATTAACAGATTTCGCTGCATTGATTGATAAGATACACAAGACACCAAGTGTAGTACCGATAAAAGTGATCACCGCTAACCAAGTAATAGGGCTATTCACAAGGGTCATAATCTGACACCCAAGACTAAAAAAGAAAAGATAGTAATTTTGTTGAGGCCAACCTTTGAGTTGGTGTGCTAAAAAGCGAAAATAATTTATCATTGATAAAAGCTCCTTTAAACACTAAATATAGTATGTGTTCGATTTGTTGACACAACCTATTGTATTACTTTCAAAAAATATTTCTAGTCTTTCAATTTAAAATAATATGTGTTATGATACTTTTTGCTTTGTTTTCTGGAAACATGAAAACTTTACATTGAATTGATGAAAGAATGGGAAGTCAACCGACGTAGGTGAACTTTCCATTTTTTTCTTTATAAAAAACTTTTGACCAAAGAAAATGTTAAAATATGAAAAAGAATAAAAGATTAAAGGAGTAAAAAATGAATTTATCTGCTATCCATCATGTCGCAATTATTGTATCTGACTATCAAAAATCACGGGAATTTTACGTTGATAAGTTAGGCTTTGAAGTAATCCGTGAAAATTATCGTGCGGAAAGAGAAGATTATAAATTAGATTTAAAGCTTGGAACAGCTGAATTAGAAATATTCGGGGTAGCTAATGCGCCTAAACGTCCAAGTTATCCAGAAGCATGTGGATTAAGACATCTGGCTTTTAAAGTGGAACAGATTGAATCTGTCATTGAAGAGCTTCGTTTAAAAGGGATCGAAACTGAGCCAATTCGAATCGATACATTTACTGGGAAAAAAATGACTTTTTTCTTTGATCCAGATGGCTTGCCGTTAGAATTACATGAATAAGTAACAAAATTGTCACTTTTTCTTTCTGTCATTCGATTTTTTTTAATAAAAAATCTTGGTATGCTAGTAAAAAAAGGAAAAGGGAGACACTGATGAAGATGAAAAAAATTTTATTTGGGTCAGCTATTCTCATACTTATTGGGCTAACGGCTTCGTTAGGATTATTGACTGCTACGTTTCGTTATGATGATATTAGTGAACAAGAATATCAAATCTCACTGAAAAAAGCAGTGGGAATCTTTAAAAAAGAAACAAATAAAACAAAAGTTCAGATGGTTCAGTTTGTACCAAAAGAGGATGTCCAACAACAAACAAACAATACCTTTCAATATCTTTTCGTAGATTCTGAACAAACGCTTGTTGTCAATCCTACAACCGGAAAGCCAGCTGTTCGTTCGAGTAAATTAACCGAAAACCAACCATTCTTTGACATCAAAAAGATCTACTCAAGCAAATCTCCTCAAAAGGCAATGAAAGAAGCTGTTAAACAAAGTGGAAAGCGCAATGCTAAAGTAAGAAGTTGGGTTTTGCTAATGAAAAGCGACAAATTATACTATGAGATCAAATTAGCAGAGGATAATGAAGAATCTGTTTTGTTGATTCGTGCCTAAAAATCAATAGCTATCATTTTTCTTTTTTACAATATAAGAGTAAGCTAAATGTGTAAAAAAGAAAGGAAGTCATTGCTATGGAAAAGATGAAATGCCCAAATTGTGGGAAAAAGTTTACTTATGAAGAAGTCAACAATGTAGTTGAACATGTTGATAAAGAAATGCCGATCGTTTGTCCTTATTGCCGGACAGAAGCTGCTCGCATCGTTTCACATGGTTATTTTGTTACCCAAAAAATCGAGGATTATTTAAAATAACTCTTTTGATCTTTATTTTTCAGTGATAGAATGAAAAAAAGGAGAGAATGAAATGATTCGTTTTGCAAAAAAAGAGGATGCTCGAGAGATTGCTCCGCTTATTTTAGTTATTTTAAATGATATGGAATTACCTTTTTTACAAAAGTATGGGAAAGAAAAAACAATTGAAATCTTAGAAGAAGCCATTATGGATCCCGATTATCGTTACAGTTATACAAGAGGAATTGTTGAAGAAATTGATGGCAAGATAGCTGGTGTAGCATTTGGCTACACAGATGAAGAAGAGCCATTTATCGATAAACCCTTAGAAGTAATTTTAGAAAAACATGGAATTACAGATAAGGAACAATTATTTGTAGATCAAGAAACATTTCCTAAAGAATGGTATTTGGATTCCATTTCCGTTTCGGAAGCTTTTAGAGGACAAGGAATAGGTTCACACTTACTTGAAGCTTTACCTAAATTAGCTAAAAAAACTGGGCGAAATGTTATTGGTTTAAGTGTAGATGAACAAAATCCTAACGCCAAAAGATTGTATGAACGTCACGGATTTAAAGTAGTAGGCAAAAGGATAATCAGTGATCATCTCTATGATCACATGCAAAAGGAAATTTAATGGTTTCTTAATCAAACCAAACTTATTATTTTTTAATAAAGACATTTAAATTGTTGTAACTATTATTTGATAAAATGTTGAGTGAAAACAAGGTTTTTCACTCTTTTTTTGTTTTGTTTTCATAAATGTCAGTTGTATATATTAAATGATAGTTGTTATAATCTCTTTTTTATGAAAATATTTTTCATTTATTTTCAATTATTCTGTAATGACGGGTCTTTTTTTAAGTATTAAAATATGCTCTATCGCTCGTCACTGGGCTTGGAGACAGGAAAGGACCGTTGAAATGTTAAGAAGTAAAATTGGGAATATATTTGGTGTTATGCTATTATTTTTAAATCTCTTTGTTGCTCTACCTGCAATAGCGGAAACTTATACGCCTCAAGATTCTGGTAGCATCTATGATGATTTAACTGGTGATTATGGAATATTAGGGATTGCTTCTCAATTCCATATATTCGCAAAAGAAAAAACGACGATAAACGCGCATACAAATGGTAATGTTGCAACAAAAGAGCTAGATGCAAACAATAATTTTGGGACAGATATCATCACGGGTGACCTCCAACTAGAAATCAACTATGTTCAAGCAACTGATTCTTTGATTGGCTCATCCTTTACTTCGGGAGATAGTAACCGAGTAAATAAATTTGTTGTAGGTTCTTCAATTAGTACAGGGATCGAAAATGATCAGGCAGTGGTAAATGGCTCAAGGATCGACCATTTATCTGCTTCAGAACTTTATCAAGATCGACCTGGGAATACTTATATTGATTTTGACACGGAATTTGCAAAATTAGAAGGAGCTTCGGAAAGTTTGATGTCGATTACTCCTGCTAAAACCTATCTTTCAAGTGATTTTCCTGATATGAATAATCGAACGATTGATGTAACAGGAATGGGAAGTTCAGATGTTGTAATCATCAATGTGGATGCTTCAGTGTTATCATTGAATACACCACTGAATATTGTAAATTCTGAAAATAAAATTTTGGTTATGAATGTCATCAATGCACCAGCTGATTTCACGATCCAGTCACAAATTCATTACAATAATCGAGCAAATCATGAAACGGAAGATTTTTCTGACGCAAATATTTCATGGAATTTCCCAAGTAATGTAACGAACTTGGCGATAAATGCACCTTTTCAAGGTACCATTATTGCGCCACGAGCAGATGTCACAGCCAATCAAAATATGGATGGAACAATCATCGGAAAAAATGTTACGCTAAATGCAGCAACCAATCGTTGGGACCCTAACGAAATTTTCCTTGCTGATAATTCAGATAATTCTGGATCAAGCGATAGCAGTACAGATACGACAAGCAGTGATAGTAGTACGGATACGACAAGCAGTGACAGCAGTACGGACACGACAAGCAGTGACAGTGATACCGATACGACAAGCAGTGACAGCAGTACGGATACGACAAGCAGTGACAGCAGTACGGACACGACAAGCAGTGACAGTAGCACTAACCCAACAAGTGGTGACAGTGATACCGATACGACAAGCAGTGACAGCAGTACGGACACAACAAGCAGTGATAGCAGTACTAACCCAACAAGTGGTGACAGTGATACCGATACGACAAGCAGTGATAGCAGTACAGATACGACAAGCAGTGATAGCAGTACTAACCCAACAAGTGGTGACAGCAGTAGCAACCCAACAAATGGTAATAGTGATACTGACACGCCAACTCCATTTCATATTGATCCAAGTATGAGCGGAGAGGATACCAATCAGGTGTATCCTAATAATAATGATAAAACTAATCAATCAAATGGAATGAATAGCACCATCCCACAACAAGGGAAGGGTACTGATTTAGATAGAAATGAGTTTAACAGTTCTACAAATGAAACAACTAACGTAACCGATGAATCGCGGTCAATGGATTTTCAAGATCAAGATTCGCAAGTTTTGCCAAAAACAAATAGTGCTTCCAATAAATGGTTAGCAATTGTTGGTGGAATGATTATTGTGTTAGTTGTTATTGTGGGATTTATGAGAAGAAAGAAGCATAAATAAGAAGAATAAATAAAGGCTCATCAAGTGTTTGACTGAGCCAACTAAAAATAAGCCTTCCTACATGAAGCGTATCTGCTAAGTTCGTTTGCTCTGACTAGCGGGTCTTGTTTCCTAGAGGATGGCTTATTTTTTCTTGAAGTTATTCTGATTATAAGAAGGAGCAAGTTAATTTGTGTCTAATCGGTAAGAAAGAGGTGTATCTTTGTCATGGTTTTTACGGTATAACCAGTAGTCTAATACAGCTGCGATACAGATACAGATAGGCGCATTTTCTTCCATTGGAATATCAAGTACATAATAATCTCCAGAAAAAAGCGTTGCTTTATCCATTTTCATGATTCGTTGATTAAAATGATGGATTTGATATTGATGGTTATAGATATCTCCTTGAACTGTCCAATGAAGACGACGTACATAGTAAAAATCCCCGGGCCAGTTAAAGATTTTTTGCATCGTTCCTACTTTTTTAAAATCCTTATAAAGTTCAAAACGGGTTCCGAAAGTTAGACTCGTTTGTTTAATATGTGCCACAAGATTTCCGTTCATTGCATAAAGAGACAAAGCATCTCCTTTTGTTCCCCAACGACCAACCATTAAGAAGATGGATTTACCAGATTCATTTTTAACAACAGTCCTCGTGACACGACTGAGATGCTTTTCTTGAATGAAAAATTCTGACATCTTTCTCCCTCTTTTCTCGAAAATTATAGATTTTCGGAAATTGCCCGTAAGATTGCCTTGCCGACCCCAGACTCCAGGTTAGTATCAGTGACAAATTTTGCGTAATCTTTGACTTCGATTTCAGCATTTCCCATCGCAAAACTAACACCAGCCACTTGTAACATACTAACGTCATTAAAATTATCCCCAATCGCCATGACATCGTCTAATTCGATTCCTCGGTCATGTGCGACATGAGCCACAGCAATTCCTTTTTGGGCATTTTTGTGATTGACCTCGATATTGTTTTGACCAGACGAAGTAACAGCTAAGTCACCCAGTTCACTGATTTCTTTTCCAACTGGACCCAATACTCGCGGACCTTCCGTATGGAAACAAATCACTTTTAATACCTCTAATGTTTCGTCTTGGAGCAAGTCACGAATACTATCAACATAATTGATATGCAAAAGTTCAAGGTTGGCTGAAGCCATCGCAATCGCCATTTTATATGTTAAATGGGGGAGATGACTACCAATCATTGAGGCAAAGCTTTCAATTCTTTTGGCTTGGCTTTCAGAATAAAGCCCTCGATTGGTCGATACTTCATAATAAATCTCATTTTGATCAAGGATATCTAAGACAGTTGCAGTTTTTAGAGTCGGTATTGGAACAGTGAACAAGGAGTTTCCTGTTTTGTCGAAAACTTGCGCACCATTTAGCGTAATCATGGCACAATCAATGCCAACTTCATCTAAAGCCGCACGTGCTTCTTGATAATTGCGACCAGTCGCAACCATAAATTCAATCCCTGCATCATTGGCAAAGCGGATCGCTTCGGCATTTTCGGGTGATATACTCATATGGGCATCTAATAAAGTACCGTCCATATCTGATGCGATTAATTTGATCATAACTCTCATCGTTCCTTTCTTTCTCTTCTTCTTAGTTTACCATATCCAGATGACACTGCGTGCGAAGATTGCCCCTTGTTAAGAAAGAATTTGTGAGTTATCCTGATTGTTGGAGGTGGAACGATTGAAAGAAATCATTCATAACAGTTGGCAAACGATTTTAACAGATGAGTTTGAAAAAGAATACTACCAAAAGTTAAGAAACTTTTTAAAAAAAGAATATACGACTCAGAAAATTCATCCAGATATGTATCATATTTATGAAGCGTTGGAATTGACTCCTTACGAAAAAGTAAAGGTTGTGATTTTAGGTCAAGACCCTTACCATGGTGTCAATCAAGCACATGGCTTATCTTTTTCTGTGCAACCAGGGGTTAAAATTCCACCATCATTAAACAATATCTATAAAGAATTGCAAAGTGATTTAGGTATTTCGCCGGTCAAACATGGCAATTTAGTTTCTTGGGCTAAGCAAGGCGTTTTACTATTAAATACGGTACTAACGGTCCGAGAAGGTCAAGCTTACTCACATCGTGGCAAAGGTTGGGAAATATTGACGGATAAAATCATTGAAAAATTAAACGAACGAGAAAAACCAATCGTTTTTATTTTATGGGGGAAACCAGCTCAAGAAAAAATGAAAATGATTGATAAAAGTCGGCATATCATTTTAACATCTGCTCATCCTAGTCCATTATCAGCTCATCGAGGATTCCTAGGCTCTAAACCTTTTTCTAAGACCAATGATGCACTGATGGCATTAGGGGAAACACCGATCGATTGGCAATTACCTGAAACAGTGTAGTAAGACAGCGTTTTCCTGTTATATGTCAGATTGTATGTTATGTGAAAGACTTCATTACTAATGGTTTTTTGACTGATACAGATAAAATAAACTGTTCTTTTTTTTGGGAATAGTGTATGATGGATACATAGAAAATATCTGGAGGTCATCTTGTGGAATTGTTTGATAGTTTGAGATTCAAAATTGTACGTCGCAGCATTAAAATCGTTTTTCCTGAAGCAACTGATGCAAGAATTTTAGGTGCAGCAGCTCGTTTGAAAGCGGAAGAATTAGTGGAACCTATTTTGATTGGTAGCGAAGAAGAAATCACAGCTGCTGCTCATGCTCGTGGAATTAAAACTTCAAGTTTTACGATCATTGATCCAAATCGTTATGATAAATGGGATGAAATGGTTGAAGCTTTTGTGGAACGTCGTAATGGAAAGGCATCCAAGGAACAAGCAGAAAGCATCTTAAAAGATGTCAATTACTTTGGTACGATGTTGACATATATGGGAATTGCTGACGGGATGGTTTCTGGTGCGATTCACTCAACTGGAGATACTGTTCGTCCAGCGTTACAAATCATCAAAACAAAACCAGGCGTCAGCCGAACAAGTGGTGCGATGATCATGGTACGTGGACGTGACCAAGAAAAATATGTCTTTTCAGATTGTGCTATCAATGTCAATCCCAATGCCCAAGAATTAGCAGAAATCGCTGTAGAATCAGCAAAGACTGCTGAATTATTCGATATTGATCCTAAAGTAGCATTAATGAGTTTTTCAACTAAAGGATCTGCGAAAGCACCAGAAGTGGATAAAGTGGTCGAAGCAACTAAAATTGCTAAAAAATTAGCGCCTCAATATGTAATTGATGGCGAATTACAATTTGATGCTTCTTATGTTCCTTCAGTGGCTCAACTAAAAGCACCTGATTCTGATGTAGCTGGACAAGCAACTGTCTTTGTTTTCCCAGAATTGCAATCTGGAAACATTGGTTACAAAATTGCTCAACGTTTTGGTAACTTTGAAGCGATCGGACCGATCTTACAAGGATTGAATAAACCAGTTTCTGATTTATCTCGTGGAGCAAACGAAGAAGATGTGTATAAATTAGCGATCATTACTGCAGCCCAAACATTATTAGATTAAGATCTAAGACTCAATGAATAATAGTTCGTGAAAGAAGCGATCAGCTCCGAGCGTATAAGCGCAGATTTTTTGAAACAGTTCTCATGTTTTGAAAAATTTAGACTTATTGCAAGGAGCTGATGATTGAAAAATATTTATTCATTTTGACACATATGAAAAAGCTCGGGACGACCTTTGTCCCAAGCTTTTTTTTGCTTTAAAAAATTTTCCATCCACGATATACTGTCACAAAAGGCTAGATGAAGGAGTAAGTTAGAATGATTGAATTAAGTGGTTTAGATAAGACAGAAGAATTGGCAAAAGTCATCGGTGAAGTGGCACTGCCTGGGGATAATTTAGTATTAACTGGTGACTTAGGAGCCGGAAAAACAACGCTGACCAAAGGGATTGCTCGCGGATTAGGAATCGAACAAATGATCAAGAGCCCCACTTATACAATTATTCGGGAATATGATCAAGGTAGATTGCCACTTTATCATATGGATATTTATCGTGTAGCAGCTAGCGGCGCGGATCTTGGTTTAGATGAGTATTTTGAAGGAGAGGGTTTATCTGTCATTGAATGGGGGAATCTTTTAGAAGAAGCCTTACCAGAAGACTATTTGGAACTGATTTTAGAAAAAAGTGATACAGATTTAGAATATAGATATGTGAAATTGCAAGCATATGGGGAGCAAAGTGAAGCTTTCAAACAGCGGATCGTGGAAAAATGGAGACAAAACAATGAGTGAAGAGATCTCATTGACCATTCGAGAAGCTCAGCCAAATGATGCCAGTGAATTATTAGCAATGATGCAACAAGTAGAGGAAGAGACTGACTTTTTGGTTATGGATGAACAAGGAATGGAGCTAACACCTGAAGCCTTAGCTTTATCCATCGAATATCTACAAGACAGCAACAATAATCTTTTACTTTTAGCTTGTATGGGTCAAAAAATCATCGGGGTTGTTTCTGTTAAAGCAGGCGAACAATACCGCATCTCTCATGTGGGAGAGGTTGGGATCAGCATCTTAAAGGACTATTGGGGTTTGGGCTTAGGAACGATGTTGCTTGAAGAAGTATTGATTTGGGTGAAAGAAAATGGTGTACTTTTTAGACTGGAATTAGATGTGCAAACTCGAAATGAACGAGCGGTTCACTTGTATCAAAAAATGGGTTTTGAAATCGAAGCGCTTATGAAAAGAGGGGCCCGAACAGATGATGGGGACTTTTTGGATGTCTATAGGATGTCTTTATTGATTGACTGATCTTAGATTTAGGAGGACATCTTTTCAAATAATCAGAAAAAATTGGTGAATGGTTGGAATGAAGGGGATAAAGGTTCTTGAAAAGGTTAAAAAAGGCGATCAAAAAATCCATGGTTACCTGTAAAAAGCAACCATGGATTTTTTGTCTACCTGTTTTTTAGTAGCTCATTTTAGGGTAACTAATTTTTTCAAAGGATCTGTTCCAAAGTGTTTTTCTTGATAAAGTAAAATCTCTGCACAGGCACGACTGTCTTCTAATGCATCATGGTGATTCGCTAAAGTGATATTTAAATTTTCACAGACAGTATTCAATCGATGATTTGGCATCTCTGGAAATAAACGACGACTGGTTTTTACCGTACATAAAGATAAATAATGAGGTTGGAGCAAATTGTAATAATCTAAACAACCAGCTAGAACTTTCGTATCAAAAGCTGCGTTATGAGCGACGACTAAGCGGTTTTTTTGGAAATAATGTTGAATCGTTTGCCAAACTTCAGGAAATTTGGGTGCGGTACGAACATCTTCTTGATGAATACCGTGAATTTGAACATTTCTCCAGAAAAAAGGTGTTTCTGGCTGGATGAGTGTGTAATATTCATCAACAATTTGGCTATTTTGGACCATAACCAATGCTAATGAACAAGCACTGTGGGATTGATGGTTGGCTGTTTCAAAGTCCATTGCAACAAAATTCATGTGCATAAAACCTCCTTAAAAAATAAACACTAACATAAAAAGTGAAGAAAAGAAAGTGATGGATATGTAAAAAAAATCAATCAAATGAAGAAAGACCACGCTCAAAAAAGAAGCATCTTTGCTGATCTTTCTTCATTCTTTTTAATAAAAATATTCAGCCCTGCCTAGGATGATGATGGCTAACAATGAGATTATTTCAAGTCTAGTTCTACGGGACAATGATCGCTTCCCATAATCGAGGTATGGATTTTTGCATCCACCAAGCGTGGCTTCAACTCGTCACTAGTTAAGAAATAGTCGATACGCCAACCTGCGTTGTTTTTTCTAGCATTGAAACGATAACTCCACCAAGAATAAATACCAGTTTGTTCAGGATAGAAATAGCGGAAGGTATCAATAAAGCCATTTGCTAACAAGTGTGAGAAGGCAGTTCGTTCTTCCATCGTAAAGCCAGCATTTTTTTGATTGGTTTTCCAATTTTTCAAATCAATTTCCTGGTGGGCAACGTTTAAGTCGCCGCACACAATGACTGGTTTTTGTTTTTTTAGTTCTTCTAAGTAATGGTAAAAGGCTTCTTCCCATTGTAAACGGTAGTCCAAGCGTTTTAATTCATTTTGGGAATTAGGTGTATAACAAGTAACTAGAAAGAATTCAGGGTATTCAAGTGTGATCAAACGTCCTTCTTGATCATGTAAATCAATGCCCATTCCATAAGAGACATTTAGTGCGGGTTCTTTGGCAAAGATCGCTGTGCCTGAATAGCCTTTTCTTTCTGCATAATTCCAATATTGATGATAGCCAGGTAAGTCTAATTCGATTTGACCGGCTTGTAGTTTGGTTTCTTGAAGACAGAAAAAGTCGGCATCTAATTCATTAAAGACGTCTAAAAAATTTTTATTGACGATTGCACGTAGGCCATTCACATTCCAGGAGATAAATTTCAATTAAATACGCATCCTTTCTTTTGGATCTTAGATTAGCATTTGTGGTTCTATTGTACCTTATTTTACTAAAAAATAGTGTAAGATAAGAGTAATGAATGGATTGGAGGAACGAACATGCGAATTGGTGTGATTGGTGTGGGTAATATTGCAGAAAAAGCGTATTTACCTACTTATGCAAAAAATCAAGGAAAGATTGATTTCTACTTTGCGACTAGAAACAAAGAAACGAAAAAACGAATCCATGAAATGTATGGATTTGACCATCTATATGAATCAATTGATGAACTACTGTCTCAGGATATCAAGGCTTGTATGATTCATGCAGCCACAAAGGTACATTATGAATTAGCCAAAAAATGTCTTGAAAATCAGGTGCATGTGTATATCGATAAACCACTCAGTGTTGACCTTAATGAAATCAACGAATTACAAGAACTGGCAGATAAAAATCAAGTTGTCTTAATGGTTGGATTCAATCGACGTTTTGCTCCAATGGTCGAACGTTTGAAACAAGTCCCCGAGAAGCGGCTCATCCAGTTACAAAAAAATCGAATTGCCGCTAAGGAAACAACGGAATTTGTGATCTATGATTTGTTTTTACATCTTGTTGATACGGCGGTATATCTTTTGGACGAACCGATCTTGCGTACGAAATATCAGATCCGTGAAACAAAAGAATTTTTGGAATTTGCCGTATTACAATTGGAAACAGCCCATCAAACAGCAATTTTAACAATGGATCTTTTAAGTGGAGCAAATAGCGAGAACTATCAGATCACTAGTAAAAGTGGCACTTATGAAGTGGCGGAATTAACGGATATGACAATCCAACGAGCATCAGGCGTCGAAATAGAAAAATTTGGCGATTGGGAAAGTACGTTAGTCAAACGCGGTTTTGAGCCAATGATTCAAACATTTTTCGCAGAGATTAGCAAAGAAAAACCTTCAATGGAAGGATTGAAGCAACAAGGGATCATGCAAAGTCATGCACTTTGTGAAGAAATGCTACGTAAACATACAAGACAACAAATGTGAGGGAAACTGGCAAGTTTGTTTTAAGCGTGATAGAATAATGGGGATGTTTGATATAGAAAGGAAAATCCTCAGTGAATAAAGAAGACTTAGTTAAAAATTTACCAGCACTCAATCTATTGTTTGATGAACCATTGATGAATTACACGTTTACCAAAACGGGCGGTCCAGCGGATGTTCTCGTTTTCCCAAAAACACAAAATGAAGTAAAAGAAGTAGTGGATTATTGCCGAACCCATGATGTACCTTGGATGGTTTTAGGTAATGCCAGTAATTTGATTGTTCAAGATGGTGGGATTCGTGGTATGGTGATCATGTTGACTGAGATGAAACAAATCCGAGTTTCTGGGACGATGGTTACAGCTGAAGCTGGAGCAAAATTGATCGATACGACCTATGCGGCGTTAGATACTTCTTTAACCGGGTTTGAGTTTGCTTGTGGCATTCCTGGAAGTATCGGAGGCGCTGTTTATATGAATGCAGGTGCCTATGGCGGTGAAATCAAAGACGTATTAGCAGAAGTGGATGTTTTATTAGCAGATGGTACGTTGAAAACTCTAACCAACGAAGAAATGGCGTTTTCTTATCGACATAGTAAAATCCAAGAAATGGATGCAGTCGTTTTAGAAGCACGTTTCCAATTAACTGCAGGAGAGCATGAAGTAATCAAAGGGCGGATGGACGAGCTGACTGAATTACGTCAATCGAAACAACCATTGGAATATCCTTCTTGTGGGAGTGTATTCAAACGTCCTGTGGGGCATTTTACTGGTCAATTGATCCAAGAAGCTGGATTACAAGGCTTAAAATGGGGTGGCGCTCAAATCTCTGAAAAACATGCTGGCTTTATTGTCAATATTGATCATGCGACCGCTACGGATTATACAGAATTGATCGCGCATATCCAAGAAGTGATCAAAGAAAAATTTGATGTGTCTTTGGAAACAGAAGTACGGATCATTGGCGAAGCAAAAACAGTGGATGCAAACATGTAACCATTGCTAGTTGAATGAACTAGCCATCAATGACTACAGTGAGATGTTCAAACTTTTGTGATAAAACAGATAGAAAGAGCTATTCTGTTTAGAAAGGAAGTTAGCTTATGCTAGATAAACATGTTCCTTATGCCGAGATTTGGATGACTCGTCCATTAAGTGACAGTCTCCCTACGCAATCTTTAGCGACTGGGTATCATTTTGAGTACTACCGTCTAGGCGATGAAACCGAATGGGCAAGAATCGAACAATCAGTCGGAGAGTTCGCAACAGAAACAGAAGCACTTGCTTACTTTCAGAGAGCTTTTTTACCTTATCAAGAAGAACTTCAGCAACGAATGCTTTTCGTTGTAACTGATACAGGTGAAAAAATCGCGACTTGTACCGCTTGGTTCAAAAAACGGAAGGATGGAAGCTATCCGCTTTTTCATTGGCTGGCAGTAGATCCGAGGCATCAAGGAAAAGGGATTGCCAAAGCATTAACGATCGAAGTACTGCGTATTTTCCAAAAGCTGGCATCTCATGGACCAGTGTATCTGCATACGCAAACTTGGAGTCATCCTGCCATTCAACTATACCAAAAGCTAGGGTTTACGATTATCGCTGAGAATTTTGATGGACGTCCGAATAGCGAGTATCCCTTAGCAATGGACACTTTGGAAAAATTGAATATAAAAGCTAAAAAAGACTAACATTCTTTTTGTGGAATAACCGTGATAATGGAAAGTAGAATCAGCTATTTTCTGTGATCATGGTTATTTCGGCTTTCTTTTTTCCGACCTACTGGTTTCATTTCAAATAGGTTTAGGCTGAAATGTAAGAATGTATATATAACTATAGGATACAATTATGAATGGAAAACAGTTATTTAGGAAATGAATGACCTGAAGAGGTAAATCTAGACTATAATACATTTAATATTTATTAAAGCTTTGAGAAAGATGTGCCAAATGATATTAAAGGGAGCGATATCATGAAGAAAACAGAAGAAATCAATCAAATTATAGTAGAATTATACGACTTGATTCTTAATAAAGAAGTCAAAGAAAGGGAAAGAGTATCATTAATCGAGGCTAAAAACAAACTAGAAAAACAAGAATATTTTCCAAGAGTAATGAAAGATCTGGAATATCAACTACGCCCTTTAGCGATCAAGAGTCAATTGACACCACCAGTCGCAGCTTTTTATTTAAAAATTTCGACGATGGGACGCTTTGAACAAGAATTAGGTCGAGGATTAGCTTCGACACCCATCACTTTTGGCCCATTTTTTTAATAAATATCCCCTGAAGCGTGGAAACACTGCTAGCTGGTTTATCTGATCTCTTTAATAAGTGTAAGTAGTACAATTCCTGAACACACTTTATTTGTTTTTATACTCATCAAAAAAGCCTAGGACGTCCTTGCCCCAGGCTTTTAATAGTAGACAATTTTTCTTATACTAGTTTCTAAAGTTATCGATAGAATCACATAAAGAATAATTGATAATAAAATTTTGTTTATTTCGAAGGTGCTTTTCTTCTTTCAGTTCGTGATTCTCTCTTTTTTCTGGGGATGAAGTTACGGATAAAAGTAAACTTCCGATAATCATTCTGACTATAAAGATATCCAAAGATACTAAACGTCAAGGCTCCAATAAAATTGACGAATAGGTCTTTCATCGTGTCAATAATCCCTATGTCAAGATAACCACCAGAAATCACATATTTTTCTGTATTTCCAGCTGAATCTTTATATTCCACGATGGTTTGCTCGATATTAGGGATCGAGTGGACAGTATTGCCATCTTTACTTAACTCCACACTGTTGATTTGTTGGACAAGGCTATCTTTTTGCATGTCCAGTTGAAATATATGATCAGCTGAAAATTCAACAAATTCCCACATCACACCGACTGTCATTGAAAAACAAAATGAAACGATAGCTAACAATAATGGTGTTAGATTCATTGTTTTCGTGTTTTTGTTCAGTAAGTAGACAAGTGAAAAACCAACCCCACCAGCTAAAAAACCAGTTAAAGCATGTAAGATAGTATCCCACATTGAGAAATACCCGTAGAAGTCACTTAATTCTCCTAAAACAGTTGAACTAAAAATGAATGAAATAATAATGATTTCTAACATATTCGGGATTTCGATCTTTAACATTTTTTCTAGAAGATAAGGAATTTCAAATAAAACTAGAGTTAGCAATAAGAGAAAAGTATTTCCCATGTTTTGCTGAAAAATTTGATCGACTAACATTACTGTAACGATGACCCGTAGAAGAATATAAAACGCATGGGTAATTCTTCCAGCGGTTTTGGTACCATTCATAAAAAACATTTTCAGATAATTCATAAAATAACTCCTTTATCTATAGTAAAGATTATACTAGGGTAAAAGCGCAAACCAAAATTATTTGTACCAAAACGCCTAAATGAATAAGAAAACAGCCAACAAAAAATAGCAAAAATAGTTATCTAGAGATGCTAGATGGAAAAGTCATTGTTTATTGATAAAAAGAATAAAAAAATAGTTGGAATTGTGAATTTTTTCACTTAAAATAAAGGAGTACTAAAATTTAGGAGGAAAAGAATGAAAAAAGTGCTAAAAAGTTTGGTGGTTTTTACATCAGTTTTAACAATGGGAGCTTGTAGTGCAGATTCAAAAGAAAAAACGACGACAAGCACGAAATCATCTGAAAAAACAGAGGTATCTTCAGGTGCATCGGAACAAACGTATACCAACCCAGCTGAAATGAAAGACTCTTATGATATTATCATTGTTGGTGCAGGTGGAGCAGGGATGACAGCAGCGATTGAAGCAAAAGATGCTGGATTGAACCCAGTCATCTTTGAAAAAATGCCAGTAGCAGGTGGGAATACCTTAAAATCTTCAAGTGGAATGAATGCATCAGCCACTAAATTCCAACAAGCTGACGGAATCAATGACTCCAATGAAGCGTTCTACGAAGAAACATTAAAAGGCGGAGGTGGCACCAATGATCAAGAATTACTCCACTACTTCGTTGATCATTCAGCCGCTGCGATTGATTGGTTGGATCAAAATGGAATCAAATTGGATAATTTAACAATTACTGGGGGAATGAGTGAAAAAAGAACCCACCGACCTTCAGATGGCTCAGCTATCGGTGGTTACTTAGTTGACGGATTGTTAAAAAATGTACATGAACGTAAAATTCCTATTTTTGTGAATACAGATGTAACTGATATCAAAGAAAATAGTGGTAAAGTCAATGAGGTGACTGTACAAGTCCAAGGCGAAGAGCCAAAGGAAATCAAAGGGAACGCAATTGTAGTGACAACTGGCGGGTATGGTGCCAATCAAGAAGTGATTGAAAAATACCGTCCTGATTTAGCAGGCTATGTCACTACTAACCAAGTAGGCTCAACTGGTGATGGAATCACGATGATTGAAAAATTAGGTGGTCAAACGGTCGACATGGATAAAATCCAGATACATCCAACAGTCCAACAAGATGAAGGTGTCTTAATCGGTGAAGCTGTTCGAGGTGAGGGGGCTATTTTAGTCAACCAAGAAGGACAACGATTTGTGAATGAATTAGATACAAGAGACAAAGTTTCCGCAGCTATTACAGCTTTACCGGAAAAATCTGCTTATTTGATTTTTGATCAAGGAGTAAGAGATCGAGCAAAAGCAATTGATTTCTATGAGCAAAAGGGTTACGTGACTTCAGGAGATGATCTGGCAGAATTAGCTGAAAAAGTAAATGTGCCTGCAGACAATTTGGCTCAAACACTTGAATCCTGGAATAAAGCAGTCGATGCTCAAAAGGATGACGCTTTTAATCGGACGACAGCGATGGATAATGGGCTGACAGAACCTAAATACTATGCGATCAAAATTGCCCCAGGTATCCACTACACAATGGGTGGCGTGAAAATCAATACGAAGACAGAAGTGTTGAATAAAGAAAATCAACCGATCACTGGTTTGTATGCTGCTGGTGAAGTAACTGGGGGGCTACACGGGAACAATCGGATTGGTGGTAATTCGGTTGCTGAAATTATTATCTTTGGACGACAAGCTGGACAACAGGCAGCAAAATTCGTCAGTGAAAATTAAGAACGTAAATATAAAGTAAATGGACGGTCAATTAGGAGAAAACTAGCATGTCAAAAGTTAGTTTTCTCCTATACTTTTATCAAACTGTGAAGAACATGCGATCATGGTTCTACTCCTTTACTTTGAATAAATGATTATTTGATAGAAAATAAGTGACTTTTGCAGGTCGTTCCAGATGATAATAAATAAAAATAGAAACGAGTGAAACGAATGAGTCAACAATTATATTATTTCTTTTTGATAATCGCATTCGTACGATTGTATGTATTAAAAATTTCAAGTAAGCATGCGAACCAATTATTACATGAAGGAGCGATTGAGAATGGAAAAACAACTACGAAATGGTTAGCTATATTACATACGCTGTTTTATTTTTCTGCTTTCTTTGAGGGAAGCATTCAAAAAACACAAATTAATTGGGTCAGCTGGATTGGATTTTGTCTCATCCTATTTTCGTTTATCATGCTCTTTTGGGTCATGAAATTATTAGGAAAATATTGGTCAGTGAAATTGATCTTTGAACCAGATCATCAATTGATTGAACATTGGTTGTTCCAACGGGTCAAGCACCCCAATTATTTTTTAAATATTTTACCTGAATTGATTGGAGTCGTGCTTCTTTTTCACGCCTATGTGACACTCATTATTTTTATTCTTCCTTATAGTCTCTGTCTCTATCTACGAATAAAAAAGGAAAATCAATTAGTCGCATCTATTAAACAGAAAGAAATAAAGCAGTCATAATAAACTAGCTAAATAAAAAAAGCCGTAGAATCCAAAAATAGTTGCTCCTATTTTTGAGATTCTACGGCTTATTTTTTGATTGCTATTTGCATTTAAAAGTTGGTTATTCTGTTATCGTCAAAATAATCTTTCCAATATTCTTATTCGCTTCCATATATTCATGTGCTTCTTGGACTTGTGCCAATGTAAAGGTACGATCAATAATTGGTTTGACTCGTTGGTCAGCTAGATAAGGTCCAACTACTTGCATAAATTCTTGAGTCAATTGAGCTTTGTACTGATCACTTCGAGGAGTCAACAAAGTGCCGATCAATTGGATTCGTTTGGTGATCAAGGTAGCTAAATCAATCTCTGGTACAATTGTTCCACCTAACATTCCGATCAATACCCAACGTCCATCAATAGCAATAGAAGCTAAATTTTTCTCCCAATAAGAAGCTCCGATGAAATCTAAGATGACGTCGACACCTTTTCCATTGGTAATTCTTGCTACTTCGGTTGAAAAATCCTGTGTTTTGTAATTGATCTGTTCATCTGCACCAAGTTTTTGACAAAAAGCTAGTTTTTCTGATGAACCAGCAGTGACGATGACGGTTGCCTTAGTAAGTTGTTTTGCTAGTTGGATGGCTGCCGTTCCCACACCGCTCGCTCCAGCGTGGATCAAAACAGTTTCACCTTCTTGTAAATTTCCTAGCCAATAGAGTGTTTGGTAAGCTGTTAGAAAAACTTCTGCAATACCAGCCGCTGCAACATTATCCAATGTATCGGGCAGTAAAATTGCACGGTCAGCTGGCATCACTGCGTACTCGGCATAACCGCCTAAATTGACTAACCCACATACTCTTGTACCTGGTACAAAAGCTGGGTTATCACTTCGGTTTTCAACAACTTCTCCAGCTACTTCTACGCCAAGAATTGGGTAAGGAGTCTGTTGATTCGTTGTTTCTCGCCGCATGATGTCCGTTCGATTGATTGCCGCTGTGTGAACTTTTATGAGTAATTGTCCTTTTTTCGCTATTGGTTTTGGTGCATCGATCTCTTGTAGTACTTCGGCAGAACCGGGATGTTTGATCGTGATGGCTCGCATTTCTTATTCCTCCTCGACTATTTGCTGCAACGCAGTTGAAATTTCCTGCGTTCCTTCAGATAGTACTAGCGTTGTTTTAGTTATAGTTGGTTGTTCCACTAAAGCTGTCAAAACAGCAGCTACCGTTTGACGAGAGACGGTTTTAGCAGTGGCTTCTGTTGGTTTTGCCAGTTGGACTGTAGTGACTTCTTCATTTGTTAATGACACTGGCTGGATGATTACATAATCTAAAGTTGTTTGTTGTTTCAGCCACTCATCAGCATAATGTTTCGTAATGTAGTAATCAATCTTAGAATCTGGCCATTTGCTGCGATCCTCGGCAAAAACAGCACTAATCATAAAGTAGCGAGAAACATGTGCTGATTCGGCCGCTATCATTGTCTTGATCGCACCGTCTAAGTCGATCTGCAATAAGTTTTTCCCTTGCGAACCCGCAACAAAAATAACGAGATCACAACCTTTAAAAGCATCTGCCATTTCTTCAATTGTCCAAGTCAGATCGAAAGAAACATAAGTGACATTATCTTTTTTTACTAAAGATTGTGTTGCAACCTCGCGTACACCTGCTGTCACTTGATGTTTAGTAGTTGCAAGTTCTTTGATTAAATGCCGACCAATTTGGCCATTAGCACCTACAACAAAAATTTTCATTTTAATCATCCTTTCTTATAATAATCACTATCAATCATAACACTAAACAAAAAAAATGCGAGAAAGAGGTTATGAAAGCATCGATAGCTCCGAAGACAATAAGAAAGAATTTTTTAAAATAGCTTCACATATTTTGAAAAATTCAGGCTTATTTCAAGGAGCTGATGCTTGAATACTGATTATAAATAAGGTCGTGAACAGAGCGTTCTGACCTGAGCACTCACCAAGTAGAAACTGCGACGAGTAATCGCAGGAGCAACAAGGAGGAAAATCTCGAAACAGCTTTTCATGTTTTGAGATTTTTCGACTTATTGCCGAAGGTCAGCTCTGAGAACGCCGTGGATAGGATAATAAACAGCATGGGGAACTTAGATGGGACAAATTCAGGCTTGCTCCAAGGAGTAGAAGCTTTCATACTATTGATGATTTTTAAGTAAAAAACATCCATCTACCAATTTCAAAAAAATTGGGATGGATGTTTTGATTCAAAGAAAATCATGTTTGCTATCAGCTAATTGTCTTATTTAGGTTGAGGTGTCGCATGCATCAAACGAAGCAAGACACTACCAACAGCGACTGTAGCAATTCCAGCGATGATCCCTTCTGGAACACCACTCGTAAAGATAACAGCTAAAATAGCAGTATATAACGCATGGATACTTTTTCCGACCACTTGAGCATAATCTTGTTGGAATAAGAAATAGATCATATTCATCACTAGGATCGTATTCACGAAAGAACCAGCTAAGCCTGCTAGAAACAAAGAAACACCTTGAAACTTGTTTTTACTTAGCCGTAGTATTCCTTTATAGACAAAATAGGGAACAACACCAATCAATATCCTTGGAATAAAAGCAATCAATAATGCTTTCAAACTTCCGTGGTCTGTGCCAATCACTGGGATGAATGGGGAGAAGACGAATGACAAAGGCGTTTGAATGACCGTACTACGAATCATACTAATCAAGCCGAATGTCCCTCCTAGAAAGCCACCTAAACGTGGGCCTAAAACGATTGATGCAATGATCACTGGGATGTGCATGGTCGTAGCGTTGATTGGACCAATAGGAATAAACCCAAGCGGTGTGACCGCTAATAAAATCATGATTGCTAAAAACATAGCAGTCAAAGCAAAAGTACGTGTGTTTTTCATAATGACTCCTTTTATATTAAGCGTTTCTTTCATTAATCAGTTGTACCGTTTGATCAATGATTATTTGGGTATCAGCTAAAGCACCTTTGCCAAAATCACCACAAGCCAACAACGATTCTCTTGGCTCGATTTCTTGATAGCCGATTGATTTTAACGTATTTAAATTCCTTTGATTGAGCGGATGTTGATACATATTTGTATTCATTGCAGGAGCAATCAACTTCGGAGTATCTGCAGGGAGTGCCATTGCGACTGTTGAGAGCAGATCATCTGCTAATCCATTTGCTAATTTACCGATAATATTAGCCGTAGCAGGAGCAATCAAGAACAAGTCTGCTTGTTTTGCCAGTTCGATGTGATTAATCACTGAAGGTTCTTTTTCTTGCATGACATCGGTATGAACGGCACGTTTTGATAAGGATTGTAACGTAAGTGGCGTGATGAAGTGAGTGCTGCTTTCTGTCATGATTACGTCTACTTGGTAGCCAAGTTTCACGAGTTGGTTGGTAATATCCGCACTTTTATAAGCAGAGATACTGCCAGTAACCCCCAATAGAATTTTTTTCATAATTGTTTACTCCTTTCATTCCCTGCTAAAATCAAGCTTAACTTTTGTGTTTTAAGAAATAAATCAGAGAATTCTTTTCAGCGTTTCATTGGTTAAAGGAAACTGGTTCTATTATAACCGATGCTAATAATTTAGCAATTTCTTCCTTGGATTGTGCTTCTTTGATTGTTCCGTCTGCCCCTAATAGATAGCCGTGATGGTTTGTTCCGTCGATTTGTGTCAGATCATTCGCGAGGATGTAGTCTACCTGATTCTTCATGATGCTTTTTTTGGCGACTGCTAAAAGTTCTGTTTTTGAAACATCGACTAATAACTTAAAGCCGATGATGGTTGCTTCTGGTTGCCATTTTCTTAGATAGCCGATGATCTTAGGCGTTTTTTTCAAGGCAATTAACAAGTGTTCTGTGTCAGAAGAGATTTTTTCAGCTTTATTAGGATTTATTTCATGGTCTCGGAACCATGAAGAAAGGTGTTCTGGCGTTAGCGGTGTTTGGTCAATGCTCTGTGACAATTGTTCTTCAGATAGGCTAAAAGCAGGAGTGAAATCGCTCACTGCCATACTATGGATGATGGCATCATAAGAGTCACTTGTCAGTAATCTTTCCAAAGTTTCAAATAAATCTTGAGTGGACTCGATTAGATGAAAGCGAATATTGTCCTGTGACGTTGGCTTGACAGCACTGTTTGTCGTGACATAGTCGATCGTTACTGTTGAATCAGTTACCAATGTTTCAGCAATCTTTTTACCTAACTGCCCAGTCGAATGATTTGTGATTGAACGGACTTGATCAATTTTTTCGCTTGTGCCACCAGCCGTAATCAATATCTTCATTTCATTTCACCTACATTAACTAGTGTTCTTCCCTGATGTTGCCCAGCTAACAATCCTTGAATCACTTCGGGCAATTCCTCCAAGGCGATTTCTTTAACGAAAAGATCATCAGCAATAGCAAGATCAGCTAATTGTTGCCATAAGGAGAAACGTTTTTCATGCGGAACATTGACTGAATCGATACCGATCAACTGGATATTGCGCAAAATAAACGGTAATACAGTAGTGGTCAATTGGATTCCTCCAGCATTTCCACATAATGCCGCAGCACCATCATAGGCGATCAAAGGAAGGAGTTGGGTCAATAAGTCCCCACCAACCGTATCAATGACATAATCGATTTGTTGCTTTCCTAAAGGTTTTGTCTTTTCAGGAAGAAATTCATTTGGGGATAGGACTTCATTCGCCCCTAATTTTTTCAGCCATTCCACCGATTCTTTTTTGCGTGAAAGAGCGATGATCGAAGTAAAACCCAATTTTTTTAAAATTGCCACAGCGGTACTGCCTACTCCGCCAGATGCTCCGGTTACAACAATACGGTCACTCGTCTTCATCCCTTTTGTTATGAGGGCGTTCACACATAAAAGTGCAGTAAAGCCAGCAGTTCCTAATACCATTGCCTGACGAAGTGACAAGGTTTTCGGAAGGGGAATCAACCAATCACCAGAAACTTTCTGGTACTGGCTATAGCCTCCAGGTTGAGTGACGCCCAAGCCATAACCAGTTAGGAGAACAGAATCATCTGTTTTGAAACGCTCATCTCGACTTTCGACAACGATTCCTGAAAGATCAATCCCAGGTGTCATAGGGTAAGAGCGGATGACGCCACCAGATTCACTACTAGCTAGTGCATCTTTATAATTAACATCAGAATAAGCAACTTTGACCAACACTTCGTTCGCTGATAAAAGAGGCATTTCCTGGTCAATGATCGAAGTATGAAAATGCGGAACATTATTTACTTGAAACGCTTTAAATTTATTCATGTAAAAACAGAACTCCTCTCAAAATTTTTCTTTTATCATACCATAAATCAATCTATTTTATGGTGATTCGCTGATGATTAGTGACTAAAAAAAGTGAAACTTATTCTTTCAAATAAAAAAGATGTTTTTCGTGAAATTTAAAATAAAAAGGGTTGTTTTTTTAATCAAAATTTGTATACTAGTACGAGTGAGAGTAAACTTGATGTTTACTATTAGAAAACTTTATGGAGGAGGAATGAGATGGAAATAGGTGAGAAGTTAAGAAATTTACGTATCCAGAAAAATTTGACACAAGAAGAATTAGGTGAACGTACGGATTTATCAAAAGGCTATATCTCTCAATTAGAACGTGACTTGAGTTCGCCATCCATGGAAACATTTTTTTCGATTCTTGAAGTATTAGGTGTTTCCCCTGAAGAATTTTTCCATCAAGAAACAGTGAATCTACAAGTTGTTTATTCTAAAGAAGATCATACCGTTTATTTAGATGAAGAAAATGGTTATCAACTTGAATGGTTGGTCTCTGATTCGAATGAAAAAGAAATGGAACCTGTTTTACTGACATTCAACGAAGCAGGAGAGTATAAATTATTTGAACCTTCTTTATCAGAAACGTTTATTTTTGTGTTAGAGGGGGAATTAGAGTTAAGCTTAGGTGAAGAGCGATATATTGCCAAAGCAGGTCAATCGATCTATTACCAAGCAACAAAGCACCACCAATTGAAGAATCATCAATCAAAACGTACGAGGGCATTGATTGTTGCTACTGAATCGTACTTGTAATTTTAGGGGGTTAAAAAGTGGGAAAACCAATTATTTCATTTGATCAGGTGGTCAAACGCTATGATGATGAAACGATTTTGAAAAAAGTGAGTTTTGAGATCGAACAAGGGAAATTTTATACCTTATTAGGTCCTTCGGGTTGTGGAAAAACAACGATTTTACGAATTATTGCTGGTTTCACAGATGCTACTGAAGGCGAAATGTATTTTGAGGGAAAACGATTAAATGATGTGCCAGCTAATAAACGGCAAGTAAATACGGTTTTCCAAGATTACGCCTTATTTCCTCATATGAATGTATTCGACAATGTCGCTTTTGGATTGAAAATCAAAAAAATGAATAAAGTCGATATTGAGAAAAAAGTCAAAGATGCACTTCGCATGGTGCAACTTCCTGGGTACGAAAATCGAGAAATTAGCGAAATGTCTGGTGGACAAAGACAACGTGTGGCTATCGCGCGGGCTATCGTTAATGAACCTAAAGTATTGTTGTTAGATGAACCTCTATCTGCGCTGGATCTAAAGCTGCGAACGGATATGCAGTATGAATTAAGAGAGCTGCAACAACGTTTGGGAATTACATTTATTTTTGTGACACATGACCAAGAAGAAGCTTTAGCAATGAGCGATGAAATCTTTGTGATGAATAAGGGGAAAATCGTGCAGAGTGGAACACCTGTCGATATCTACGATGAACCGATCAATCATTTTGTGGCTGATTTTGTGGGTGAAAGCAATATCGTTGATGGTGTGATGATCGACGATAATCTTGTAGAGTTTGTTGGCAAACGATTTGAATGTGTTGATGGTGGAATGCGTCCCAATGAACCAGTTGAAGTCGTCTTGCGCCCTGAAGATTTAACGATTACTACCCCTGATAAGGGAAAACTGGTTGTGACTGTTGATACGCAGCTGTTTCGTGGGGTCCACTATGAAATTGTCTGTTACGATGAGCAACAAAATGAATGGACGGTTCATTCAACGAAAAAAGCAAAAGAGGGTAGCAAAGTTGGTCTAGCCTTTGATCCAGAAGATATCCATGTCATGCGTTTTAATGAATCAGAAGAAGAATTTGATGCACGACTTGATAGTTATGAAGAGTAAGGAGGAATAGTCAATGAAAGCAATGCGTAGAATCTACTCTGTTCCTTATGTACTCTGGCTTGGTCTATTCGTGATCGCACCAGTTTTGATGATCATTTACCAATCTTTTTTTGATATGAATGGACACTTTACTTTAAATAATTATGCTACTTTTTTGACGTCTAGAACGAATCTTTTCATGGCGTTAAATTCTGTTTGGTATGCCTTTTTGATCACCTTTTTTACATTAATCATCAGCTATCCGACTGCTTATTTTTTAACTAAATTAAAACATAAACAGTTGTGGTTGATGCTGATCATCTTACCAACATGGGTGAATTTATTACTAAAAGCTTATGCGTTTATTGGTATTTTTAGTATCCATGGAAGTGTGAATCAATTTTTTGAATTTTTAGGGATTGCTCCAAGACAAATTTTGTTTACCGATTTTAGTTTTTTATTTGTGGCAACTTATATCGAGATTCCATTTATGATTATGCCGATATTCAATGCATTGGAAGAAATGAATCCGTCATTAATCAGTGCTAGCCGTGATCTAGGAGCTAATAATTTTGAAACATTTCGCCGAGTGGTATTCCCATTGTCATTGAATGGTGTAAAAAGTGGGATTCAAGCAGTGTTTATTCCTTCACTGTCATTGTTCATGTTGACACGACTGATTGGTGGAAATCGTGTGATCACTTTAGGAACAGCAATTGAACAACATTTTCTCGTGACTCAAAATTGGGGGATGGGTTCGACGATCGGAGTTATTTTGATTATTGCAATGTTTATTGTGATGTTGCTGACAGGTGAGAAGAAGAAGGGAGGCCGCGCATGATGAAAAAATTTAAGTGGTCTTACCTTTACCTCTTTATTGTTTTTCTACTATTATATTTGCCTATCTTTTATTTGATTTTCTACTCCTTTAATGACGGTGGTACCATGAACAACTTTACCGGTTTTACTTGGGACCATTATCAGGCAGTTTTTGAAGATACACGATTGATCATTATTGTATTGAACACCTTTATGTTAGCCTTTTTATCGGCACTGATCGCAACGATTATCGGAACGTTTGGGGCAATGGGGATTTACTATACTAAAAAACGTCAAGCAAGAACGACATTACTAAGTATGAATAATATTTTATTAGTTTCACCAGATGTAATTATTGGTGCCAGTTTCTTGATTTTCTTTACTTTTTTAGGCTTTGGATTAGGTTTCCAAAGTGTTTTGCTTTCTCATATTGCTTTTAGTATCCCAATCGTTGTATTGATGGTATTACCTAAATTACAAGAAATGAATGATTCGATGGTTGATGCCGCTAGAGACCTTGGTGCAAATAATTTTCAAGTCGTAAAAAATATCATTTTACCTTTCTTGTCTCCTGGCATCATTGCAGGCTACTTTATGGCATTTACTTATTCATTAGACGATTTTGCGGTGACCTTTTTCGTGACAGGGAATGGATTCACTACGTTGTCAGTAGAAATCTATTCTCGTGCTCGTCAAGGAATCAGTTTAGAAATCAATGCGTTAAGTGCATTAGTGTTCCTATTTTCGATGGTTTTAGTGATCGGTTATTATTTTATTAGTAAAGAAAATCGTTCCAAAAAACTGAGAAAAAATCGCCGAGGACGTGAGGAGGTCGCACGCTTACGATGAAAAAATTACAATCACTGTTTGTGGGTATCGTTGTGATCATCTTGATCTTGCTCTTTGGTGTACGGCAATTAGAACAAGCAAGTGGAATGAGTGGAGCAAAAATCGTTACGATCTATAATTGGGGCGATTACGTTGATCCTAGCTTGATCACAAAATTTGAAAAAGAATATGGGTATAAGGTCAATTATGAAACGTTTGATTCCAACGAAGCCATGTTTACTAAGATCCAACAAGGTGGCACAAATTATGATATAGCCATTCCTAGTGAATACATGATCCAAAAGATGATCAAAGAAAAATTAGTGCTTCCTTTAGACCATTCCAAGATCAAAGGATTAGCGAACATTGATGAGCGCTTTTTGGATTTAGACTTTGATCCCCAAAATACCTATTCGATTCCATATTTTTGGGGAACCTTGGGGATCGTATATAATGATAAAGTTTTCAATAAAGAGGAAATCCAGCACTGGAATGATCTTTGGAAACCGAAATTAAGAGATAGTTTGATGTTGATCGATGGTGCCAGAGAAGTGATGGGGCTATCGTTGAACAGTTTGGGCTATTCACTGAACAGCAAAGAGATGGATCAATTGAATGCAGCTGCAGATAAACTGAACAAACTAACCCCTAATGTCAAAGCGATCGTAGCGGATGAAATCAAAATGTATATGATCAATGAAGAAGCATCCGTCGCAGTAACTTTTTCTGGAGAAGCAGCAGATATGATGTCTGAAAATGAACATCTTCATTATGTGATCCCTTCAGAAGGTTCGAATTTATGGTTTGATAATATTGTGATGCCGAAAACAGCCAAGAACAAAGAAGGTGCGTATGATTTCATCAACTTTATGTTGAAACCAGAAAATGCTGCCCAAAATGCTGAATACATTGGCTACTCAACACCTAACAAAAAAGCGAAAGCTCTTTTACCAAAAGAAATTTCCCAAGATGAACAATTCTATCCCTCTGATGAAACCATCTCTCATCTAGAAGTTTATGAAGACCTTGGACCTAAATTTTTAGGAATCTATAACGACTTGTTCTTAGAGTTCAAGATGTATCGGAAAAGCTGGTAAGACTCAATAAAATTGGGGGAAAATCAAGCTTAAAATAGCCAATTTCACGTACTTTCTGATACTCAGTTTTCCAATTTTCTACCAAAAGCGTCTTTTTAGGCGCTTTTTTTGTGTTATTTTATCTTTTCTACCAGATGAAATAGACGAAATAGTGATGCAACAAGTATGATATGTTTTTGATAGGCATTGGTTGGATTAGTCTAATTCCTGTAAGGTAACTTACAAATAAAAGCCTATTTTTCAGTCGCCTTTTGGTGGCTATTTTTTATAGTTGTTATAATGAATGCGAATAGAAATAGGTTGTTTTATCAACTATAATTATATTGTGATGTATGAGACATTTTATTGTATTTGTATTCTATCCTTTACATAAATCATCTAACAAAGAAGGTATAGTTATGTACTCTGTAGAATTAAGCCAGCAATTTTCCGATGTATTTTCTGAGAATCAATCAAAAAAATACCAAGAAATAATCGTATATAAAGTGAATGAGTATTTGACACATAATTTTTATCGCATCAAACCTGTCCATTCATCTGCAAAATACTCTATTTATGAAATGAAAATCCATTTAGGAAAGGAAGATTTTCGAATTGCTTTTAGAATAGATGGCAAAAAGGTGCAAGTTTTTTATATTAGTCGAACGTTGAAAAAATTTTTATTTGATAAGGAAGTAAATAAGTTGGTTAATCGATTCAACAAAAATCAATGGCTAGTCGATGAAGAAAGTAGAAGTGCCGTAAAATGAACATGATTTATAAAAAGCAATTAAAACAATATTTGAAAAAAACATTTAAGTCAAAGAACTGTTTCGCTTTAAAAATTCTTACATTCAAAAAAGATCGCTATGTATTTATTTGTTATGACCAAGAACGATACACGATAGTTGAAGATGGATTCGAAAAGAACAGGTACCATTTTGGCTCTTCAGATGAAGCAATGAAAAAAGTAATGAAAATAGCAGATATTGAATTTAAAAATAGCTATAGACTTTATATACAAACTAAACTTAAACAATGACTCTCATTTGTTTTATCTTCTTGAAAGGAATGCTTTATTATAAATAAAAAACGACTCAAAATGAGTCGTATAAATCAATTATTGTAATAAATCATTAATTTCTTTAAATTCTTTATCAAGTTCTTTTTCATCATATTTCTCATATTTACCAGCTTCATGAAGGATTTTTTTAATTTCATGAATCGCTTTTCGTTCAACTAACCATTTTTTTAGGTTATGTTTTTTTTCTGGATTTTCAGATAACATATCAAGTTCGTCTAATTCTTTATCCAGTTTATTAACCGTAGCAATAATTTTGTCTAAAGCTTTTTCTTCTTTATGTTCTAAATTTGACATTTATCTTCACGTCCTTTTTATTTGATAATTCAAGTATAAAATGTCAATATATTTTTTTCAAATAAAACTCTTTAGATATGTTTTATTGCATAAGTAAGTAGAACTAGTTCCCTCTATCACACTATACGATAAATCAATTTAGTTAAAAATATCCTCTTTGACTATCGTACTACTGTGATCAGTTAGGGTTTGCTAGTAAGCTATTTACTCAAAAATGCCTTGATATCAGAATTTTTGGTGTTTATATGAATTGATAGAAGTCAATTTTAATCTTTAATCAAGATGCTAGAAATTAACATTGAACAGAAGAATAGAGTCATGCTATAATAATCGTGCAAAAAGGAACTGCGTCAACAGTTCCCTTTTGACAGCACCGCTAAAGACGGTGGCAATTAAACTAAATATTTCAAAAAGAAATAGCCAGTCTTCTCGCTAAAGTGACGGCTATTTCTTTTTGTCATGTTTAAGCATAGATACAACCAAGCCAATCAAAGAAATGGTAAACATACCAAATCCAAGAATGGTTTGAATTGTCTCGTATGCGGACAAAAAGGCATCTCCTTTCTCTAAAGTGTGAGATTATGTGCATAAGCACCACCTCGCTTTCAGAATGGAAAGCCACCGTCATTAAACTTTACTGTCATAAAGGATCGTAGCATATAGACTTAGGGATCATTGCTTTTAAAAAAACAATCGTTCTTTTGTTTTTTATTGAATAGAAGAATAGAGGTATGCTATAATAAATACGAAAAAAGGAACTGCGTCAACAGTTCCCTTTTGACAGCACCGCTAAAGACGGTGGCGAATTCAATGGTATTTCAAAAAGAAATAGCCAGTCGTCTCGCTAAAGTGACGGCTATTTCTTTTTGTCATGTTTAAGCATAGATACAACCAAGCCAATCAAAGAAATGGTAAACATACCAAACCCAAGAATGGTTTGAATTGTCTCATATGCGGACAAAAAGGCATCTCCTTTCTCTAAAGTGTGGGATTATGTGCATAAGCACCACCTCGCTTTCAGAATGGAAAGCCACCGTCATTAAACTTTACTGTCATAAAGGATTATAGCATATAGACTTAGTTATTTTCTTGAAAATAAAAAAATAGAAGGGATAATGCGTATTGAAAAAAACAAACCAACTCACTTATCAAGTGTTAGTCAATTTTAGATTTTTTTGGCTAACTATTTTTTTAACTATTTAATTAGTTTAGTTGTTGACAAACAAAATAAATAGTTTATCATTTATTTTGTTGATATCGATATAAACTAAGTAAATATTTTGGAGGTCATCTTATGAATAATCATGAAATTTTAGAAAATCTGTTAGAGATTGCGCATCAACCGTTTTTGATTTTTGCTTATCAAGTGGAAGAAAAGACAGACAATGCTTTTGAAACATTAAAAATTTTAGTGGCTGAGGACGATGTGACGGCAGGACGATTAGCTGAAGTGCTAGATATTAAACCGTCTAGTGTGACACAAATCATCAAAAAATTAGAAGAGGCTGGGACGGTCATGCGGGAAAAATCAGCAACGGATTCCCGAGTGACTTTGGTCAAGATTACTGATAAAGGTCGAGAAAGTCTGCAAGAGCGTGGTTCAATCAGTACAACATTAAAAGATGTCTTATTTAAAGGTTTTGCAGAAGAAGAGTTAGAACAATTGAATACCTACCTTGAACGAATGAATGAAAATATCAATCGTCCTGAATTTCAAGAAAAATTAGCTGAAGTTTTCGGCGATGATCAACGTTGGGAACGATTCAATAAGATGAGTGCGCATTTTGGCAGAGCACGTGAACAGATGATGGATCGCAGTGGGTTCGGTGGTTTTGGTCGAGGTGGCTTTGATCGAGATGCCTTCGATGGACGATTTGATAGACATTACGGTGGCTTTGAAGGATGGAAGAAAGGGCGTAGAAAATAATGGCACAAGGTGGAGGCGGAAGACCCGTTAGTATCTCGATGAAACAAACGAACACAAGATTTTCTTTGAAAGAATTTCTTGGTTTAATCAAACAAACAAAACCGCGCTATCCCTTACTGGCGATGGGCATGATCTTATTAGCAGGTTCATCAGCTGTGCAAGTTTATGTTCCTAAATTGGCGGCTAATTTAGTTAATCATTTTCAAGAGGGGATCGATTATGCTTTATTAGGAAGAGTCGTGGGGATGTTCATTTTTTCAGCTGTAATTTCAGCGATTGGTGGGACGGTTTTAGGAATTTTTGGCGAAAACGTCATTCAAAATATGCGAAAACGTTTATGGAATAAATTAACGATACTGAAAGTCACCTATTTTGATTCGGTGAAGGCGGGTGAGATGTCCAGCCGAGTAACGAATGATACGACCCAGGTAAAACAACTGTTGGCTGTGACGTTTCCACAAACGATTGCGAGCATCATTACCGTGATTGGGACTGTTTATATGATGATCCGAATGGACTGGCATATGTCGCTAGCCATGGTTATTGCTGTTCCCGTCGTTATCCTATTGATGATTCCTGTGATGACATTTGGTTCAAAGATCAGTCATATCCGTCAAGATGCTATGAGTCATTTCAATGGAATCGCAACAGAAACGTTGTCAGAAATTCGTTTAGTAAAAACGTCGAATGCCGAACAACAAGCACAAGAGCGGGCAGCAAATGAAGTCGATCGTTTGTTTCGCGTTGGTAAAAAAGAAGCAGTCTTTGATGCTGCAATGCAACCAATCATGATGATGGTTTTTATGAGTATGGTCTTTGGTTTGTTAGCTTATGGAATGCATCGTATTGCGATTGGTGCGATGACGATCGGGGTATTGATGAGTTTTCTCATGTATCTCTTCAATCTGATCGGCGCGATGCCAACGATTGCCACGTTGTTTTCTGAAATGGCAAAAGCTGCTGGTTCGACACGCCGTGTACAAGAATTATTGAATGAAGTACCTGAAGACTTTGAATCTGGTGAAGAAGTGGATTTATCGAACAAAACATTGTGTGTTTCTAACGTGGACTTTGCTTATAGTGATGCACCTGAGGAACCGATTTTAACGAATGTGTCTTTTGAAGCTAAACCTAACGAGATCATTGCTTTTGCGGGTCCTTCTGGTGGAGGGAAATCGACTACATTCAGTTTATTAGAACGTTTTTATGAGCCAACAGCAGGTACGATCAAATTTGGCACAACGGAGATCCAAAAGATCAAGTTGTCCAATTATCGTAGTCAAATTGGCTATGTTTCCCAAGATTCTGCTATTATGGCAGGAACGATCCGTTATAATTTAACTTATGGATTAGCGGATACTTACACAGATGAGCAGCTTTGGGAAGTGTTAGAATTAGCCTATGCACGTCAATTTGTGGAAGAGATGCCCAATGGTTTAGATACAGAAGTGGGCGAGCGTGGTACGAAAATTTCTGGAGGCCAACGGCAACGACTGGCAATCGCTCGAGCGTTCTTAAGAGATCCAAAGGTCTTGATGTTGGATGAAGCAACAGCAAGTCTTGATTCTGAATCAGAAGCAAAAGTCCAACAAGCCTTGACAAATCTGATGAAAGGTCGGACAACATTAGTGATCGCACATCGTCTATCAACGATCGTGGATGCTGATAAAATCTACTTTATCGAAAAAGGAAAAGTAACCGGTTCAGGAAAACACTCTGAGCTTGTTCAAAAACACAAAACCTATGCCAAATACGTAGACGAACAATTTAAAGTTGATACATTGCAAATTGCCTAAGTGTTAAAAAGCTGAATCCTTTTATCTTACTGAAAGAATGCGAAGAATCTAAGAGAAAGAAGAAATACTTTTTTCTGTTCTTTTTATTTGGTTAAACAATTTTCCGCGAAATAGATAATCAGGTTTAGAATGTTTAGGATATGTTTGATAAACTGAGTATAAGACATCTTGAATCCTCCTATGAATTGGTTCGTCGAACTAGTTCTAAAGGATTTCAAGGTGTCTTTTTTCTCAACGTTTATTCGTTTTTAGAGATACTAGAAGAGACTGAGACAAGTTTTGGCTCAGTCACAAAAAGTATAGAAACAAAAGAGAAAGAGTTATAAACAGGTATAAAAAAATCTATCATCTGATCGCAATTTTAGTCGTTTTGTCATCTATTTCATTGGCAATTGTATTTGAAAAACGACTCCTCTAGGTTCCCAGTCTCTTACGGACAGTTTGCCTTTATGCTGAGTGATGATCTGTTTGGCAATTGCAAGACCAAGACCATAGCCACCAGTTTCTTTAGAACGAGAGCGGTCTTCGCGGTAGAAGCGTTCAAAAATTCGTCTTTTGTCTTCATCGCTAATAGATGGCCCGTTGTTTTTGACTTCAATCAGCCAATTATCGTTGGAGATTTCAGATTGCAGGACAATTTTTTCTTTAGCTTCTGTGTATTTTAGCGCATTGTCCAGCAGAATAACTAGAACTTGGTGGATACGTTTTTCGTCGACTATTACTGGTTGATCGGCAAAGTTTTCCAAGACAAAATATTGATCGTTTATTTCTGCGATTTCCTGGAAGGGCTGGGCTAATTGACGAATAAATTCTTTGGGATTAACTGATTCTTTCTGCAGAAGCAACTGATTGGAATCACTGCGTGCCAAGGTTAGCAGGTCTTCAGTCAGGCTTTTCATTCGCCGTGTTTCATTCAGGGCTTGGGCAATTGGTTCAGACTCTTCCAAGATGGTGTGATTGGGTCGGGTGAACAATTGCTGCAGGCTGTTTTGAATGATTGCTAGTGGCGTGCGTAATTCGTGAGAGGCATTTTCAACAAATTCCTGTTGTTTGCGCCATGAGAGCATGATGGGTTGCATATTCATTTTTGAAATGTAAAAGCTTATTCCAATCGAAATCAGCCAAAAAACGACCATACAGATAATCAGTGTTGTCTTGAAGGTTTTCATGGAGTCTGCGATTTGATTGGTATTGGCTAAAAATTGAATATAGGCGATGTCTCCTCCTTTATCTGCTTTGATTGTATACGAATGAAAGGAAAGTTTTTGGCTAGAATAGCCTGCATTTTTTAAACTTAATGCTTGAACAGAATCGAGATTTTTCTTATCTAAGGTTAAATTTTCCAGTTCAGTGAACCGTCCACCAATCGTGTCTTTGTTGAGAATCGTTCCTTCTTTTGACCATAAAATGATCTGAGTATTGAACTGATTATTGCCTTCTGGTCCATTCTCTCTCAGCTGATCGCCCGGCATTTGTGCCAGAAAGGGATTGCTTTGTTGGTACCGGTTGATTTCCATCTGAATAAGATGTTCATTTTCCGCCATTTGAGTTAGTGACAGGTCTGTTTGGCGGTAGGCCGAGCTTTGCAGCAACTGTAGAGTTATAAATCCTAATAATAGGAAGATACCTGCAAAAGCGGCTACATTTAAGAAGAAAAATTTTAGTCGTTGTTTTCTTGATATTTCGGTATTCATAGCATTAATCCTTTTGTAAGATGTAGCCGACATTTCTCAGTGTTTTAAAGAACTGATCTGCACCTGACGGCTTCAAATGTTTTCTTAAGTGACTCATATATACTTCTACAACTGTAATGGTCGTATCGGAATCAAATCCCCAAATCCGATCGAAGATTTGCTCCTTTGTTAAAATCACGCCCTTATTTTGGATGAAATAAACCAAGAGATCAAATTCTTTTCCTTGAATTGATAGGATCTCATCGTCGATGGTTACTTCTTTCGTCGCAAGGTTGCAGGTAATATTTTTATAGACGATTTGATTCTCAGAAAACAATCCTAACGAACGCTTCAATAACGCTTTTACCCGCATAATCAGTTCTTCACGATAAAAAGGTTTCGTCAAATAATCGTCTGCACCTTTTTGAAATCCATTGATTTTGTCTTCTAGGCCATCTTTGGCAGTTAGAATCAGCACAGGGGTTTGGATATTTTTTTTTCGTAATTCTGCTAAGATTTCGTAGCCGTTTTTTCCTGGCAGCATCAGGTCCAGCAATATTAGATCATAAACACCAGTTTCTGCTTCAAATAAGCCTTCTTCCCCATCATAGATCTGTGTGATCTCACCTAAATCCGACAAGATTTCTTTTATATTATCTGAAAGTGTCGCTTCATCTTCTACTATTAAAAGGTTTATCATTGATTTTCTCCTTTTTCATCTATTACTTACTCAGTTTACCACGCTTTCCTAAAACAACCTTAAAAACTTTTTTGTCACGTTTAAGCTTCGGTTAAGCCAATTTGCCTATTCTATAAACAGACAAATGAAGGAGGAACCAAAATGAATTATATCAAACGGGCGATTCAAAGCCTTTGGGCCAAAAAAGGACGCAGCATCATTATGATCACCGTCTTTTCCGCCATATTAATTTTTGTATTAGCGGGGTTAACGATCCGCAGCGGCGCTGAACTGGCGACCACGAATGCGAAAAAAAGTGTCGGGGCGACCGTCACCTTATCAACGAACCGAGAGGCAATGTTCAAACAGCAATCAAATTCAGATTCAGATGATGAAAGCAGTCGCCCAGATCCAGGTAGCTTTGAACAGACACCCGTCAACTTGAGTGATGCAAAAAAAATCGCAGAATTAGCGAATGTTAAATCGTATTCATTTGAAGCAAGTACTTCAGCGGATAAAGGCACAGGGATTACACCGATCTCGAGTGATAGTGACAGTGAAGAGGAATCTTCGGATGAACAAGCTGTTGGATTTGGTGGACAGAAAGCACCTGGTGGGATGAGTCAAGGGGATTTCCAAATTAAAGGTGTTTCCGAAAGTAATTCTTACAGTGATTTTTCATCAGGAACAGCTAGCCTAGTTGAAGGAAAGGCAATCACTTCGGATGATGAAGGGACGAATAATGTACTGATCGAGCAAAGTTTAGCGGAAGCAAACGATCTAAGTGTCGGGGACAAATTTAAGATTAAAGATACCGATGATAAAGATGTTGAAGTTACTATTAAAGGTATTTACAAAACAAGTGATTCTGGCAACAGTATGAGTGCTCGCTTCAACTTTATGAATCCAGCGAACACGATTTTTTCTTCTTATACACTGGTTAACACCTTAACTGGATCGGAAGGAAAAACGATCGATTCGGCAGTTTATAACTTAGATGATCCCAAAGACATGGACAGCTTTGTAGAAGCAGCGAATAAATTGATCGATACGGATACATTCAGCTTAGAAACCAATGATCAAATGTATCAGCAAATGCTTCAACCATTGAATAATGTATCAAGCTTTGCGAAGAATATCGTGATTTTAGTAGCAGTAGCCGGAGTCATTATTTTGACATTGATTATTATGCTGTCGATTCGTGAACGTAAATATGAGATCGGTGTATTACTTTCATTAGGTGAATCACGGGTCAAAGTTATTTCACAATTTTTCGTTGAGATTTTTGTCTGCATGATCTTCGCTTTAGGGATCGCTGCAGCTAGCGGAAATGTTGTTGGCAATGCAGTCGGCAATCAGTTGTTGAGTCAGCAAACAACTTCGCAAAATGCAGATGGACAAGAAGCGAATACGGCAGGAAACGGCGGTCCAAATCAAGGTAACCAAGGACAAGCACCTGGTGGCGGAAACGGTGGTCCTAGTGGTGGTCAAATGGGAAGCAATCCATTTACACAATCAAAAGAAATTCAAGAACTAAATATTTCAATGCAGCCAACCGAGATTTTAAGTCTTGCAGGAATTGGGCTGGGGATTAGTTTATTCTCAATTGTCCTTTCATCAGCAGGAATTCTACGACTGAATCCGAAGAAAATATTGATTTCCTAATTAAAGGAGGAATTTTTAATGACACTATCAACAAAAGATTTAGGTTACTGGTATGAAGACAACCGACGATTATTCGAAAATGTTAATTTAACTTTTGAAAAAGGCAAAATGTATGCAATTTTAGGTACGAGCGGTTCAGGGAAAACGACTTTTTTATCCCTGATCGCAGGATTAGATACACCAAAAAGCGGAGAAATTCTCTATGACGACAAATCGTTGAAAAAAATTGGATTGCGGGAATATCGTCGTAAAGATGTATCAATTGTGTTCCAAGCCTATAATCTACTGCCGTATTTATCGGCAGTAGACAATGTGGTAACAGCGATGGAGATTGCTCAAAGCCAACAGACAGATAAAAAAGCCTACGCCTTAGCGAACTTGGAAAAAGTCGGAATCACTAAGGATTTAGCAGATAAAAAAGTTACGATGCTATCTGGTGGTCAGCAACAACGAGTAGCAATCACTAGAGCCCTATGCTGTGAACACGATCTAATCGTTGCGGATGAACCGACTGGAAACTTGGATGAAGCAACTTCCAGCGAGATCGTTAAACTTTTCCAAGAGATTGCACATGAGCAAAAGAAATGTATTATTTTAGTCACCCACGAACAGGATGTTGCTAAAGGCTGCGATGTGGTGTATGAACTGAAAAATCAAGAATTCAATCAAGTATCTTAAACAAACAGAATTTCGGTTCAGCTAGTATGAATGAGTAGGAAATGAATAGAGGAGACTGAGAAAATTTTTGCTCAGTCTCTCTTTTAGTAATAGTCGTTTTTTTTAGGTTGAAAGGAATAAAGTGACCTATTAATAAAAAGAATAACAGATATAATTCTTGTAAAAGAGCGATAGATAGGAGTGTTTAGAATGGGATTGTCCCAATGGCTTAGAAAAAAATTTTCAAATAATCAAGATAAAGAAGTCAATGAAATGCTACTTAAGCTAAATAAAAAAATTCATGAACCGAAAGACTTTTGTCCGGCGACTACAGCATTAATCCGCTTGTATGACCGAGAAAAAAATGCAAAAGAAATAAATAAAGGTGAAACCAGTTATGAATCTCATACTGAAGCCTTTCATAAAGAAATACAAGTCCATAGTCAAGAAAAGATTTATCTAACAGATTATTTAAATATCTGGCTACAAATAAATGAAGCAAAATTACAGGAATATAAGTTGGATACAATGTTCGAGAAAGGAAATTTAAAGGAAATCAAAGAAGAACTAGCGAAGGATATAAAGATAAAAAGTGAAATTTTATTGCGGTGTTTGGGAGGGGAAATTACTAATTATCGGCTAAATCAACAAGCTTATCAAGAAATGTTCGGGCGAATAAATCCTAAAGGCTGTCAAAGAAACAAAGTGGTAATTGATTTTCAAGTAACAAAGAAGATCAATGATTTCTCATTGAATAAGGGGAGGGATCAGATGGAGAGTCAGACAAAACAAAAAACTCAAACGAATGGATGCCAAACGATGGAAAGTATAACTGATAAAATAAAGGAACCCAGTTTAATCGAAACAAAGGCACAATCTAGTGAGACAAAAGTTCAAGAAAATTTAGGTAGAGAATAAACAAGCACTTTGAGATTGCTTTGATAGTGTGCGTTGTGATAAGTGAAACGCCCTCGAAACAGAGGGTACTGTTTTGAGAGCGTTTCTAGTGCAGAAATGAATATTCATTTATCTGTTTTTATTCATTTTCATATTCTTCAAGCTCAATACTCAAATCTTCCCATTCAGAAAGTTTTGTTTCTTGAGATTGGCGAGTTGCTTCGAGTGTTTGATTCAATTCATTTAATTTGAGATGGTCATCCAAATTCTCTGGGGACACCATTTGCTGTTCTAGTGACTCGATCTGTTCATCTAAAATAGCTAATTCTTCTTCAATTTGAGTGATTTTACGTTGCAAACTACGTATCAGCTTTTGTTGCTCTTTACTTTGGAAATAGGTTTTCTTGTTCGTAGAAATATGCTCTTCTTCTGGTGTTTTTTCAGCTAACAGCTCTGCTATCTCCGCTTCTTCTTGTTTCTTTTCTAAATAATAATCATAGTCACCTAAATAAACTTTACTACCGTTTTCCGATAATTCGATGACTTTTGTGGCAATCCGATTGATGAAATAACGGTCATGAGAGACAAACAACAAAGTACCATCATAATCAATCAAGGCATTTTCTAATACTTCTTTATTATCAATGTCCAGGTGGTTGGTTGGTTCGTCTAAAATCAAAAAGTTTTCTTGATTCATTGCGAGTTTTGCAAGGGCGACTCGGGCTTTTTCACCACCGCTTAGCAAGGGGATGGTCTTTTCTACATCTTCACCAGAAAATAGAAAGGCACCCAAAACGCTACGAATTTCTTTTTCGGGAGTCGTTGGATGTTCATCCCATAATTCAGCTAAAATTGTTTTGTTGGTGTGTAAGTCTGCTTGACCTTGATCGTAGTAGCCGATCGTCACATTGGTTCCTAAATGTTCTTTTCCACGGATAAAAGGCAACTGATGGATGATCGATTTTAAAAGCGTGGATTTACCAATACCATTGGGGCCGACCAGTGCAATGGCTTCTTGACGCCGAATATCAAGATTGATCGGTTCAGACAAAACTTCATTATGATAACCAATCGCAGCATCTTCGATTTGTAATACAACATTTCCTGATGGCTTTGCTACATTGAAAAGAAAGTGAGCTTGTTTTTCGTCTCCTTGAGGACGGTCAATCCGATCCATTTTCTCAAGGACTTTTCTGCGACTTTGGGCTCTTTTCGTCGTAGAAGCGCGTACCAAGTTGCGTGCGACAAAATCTTCCAATTTATGGATCTCAGTTTGTTGTTTTTCATAAGCTTTCCATTCAGTTGCTAATTGTTCAGCTTTCATGTCAAGATACTTCGAATAATTCCCTTTATAGTGGCGCATTTTTTTTCGACTTAATTCGTAAACTTCTGTTGCGACTTTATCTAAGAAATATCGGTCATGGGAGACGATCAGTAAGGCACCAGTATAACTTTGCAGGTAGCCTTCTAACCAAGAGAGAGTCTCAATATCTAAATGGTTGGTTGGTTCGTCTAAAATCAGTATATCTGGATGTTGGAGCAACATTCTTGCTAACGCTAAGCGAGTGCGTTGTCCGCCAGACAATTCATTGATTTTTTGATCATAAAAAGACGGATCAAATTTAAAGCCATGCAAAACAGAGCGTATTTCATTTTCGTAGCCATAACCGTTTCTATCTGAAAAATCGTGTTGTAATTTATCGTATTCTTTCAAAAGTGACTCATAGGAAGGTGTATCAGGTGTTCCTTCACTAATCAAGATTTCAAGTTCGCGCATTCGATTTTCCATTTGACGGATTGTTTCGAATGATTTAAGCATTTCATTCCAGACTGTTTCTGCTGAATCTAACCCAGTATCTTGTGCCAGATAGCCTAAAGTAGCAGCTTTATTTTTAGCAATTGTTCCTTCATCGGGGCGTTCGATTCCAGCAAGGATCTTCAAAAGTGTTGATTTTCCTGCTCCGTTACGGCCGACTAATGCGATCCGAGCCCCTGTGCTGATTTCTAAATGGATATTCTCAAATAAGATCTCTGCACCGAAGTGACGAGCAATTTGATTGGCTTGTAATAATATCATGGAATCCTCTTTTCTACTTTGTGAATTCTCTAAGAATAAATCTCTTTTTCAACTAGTAGTCTACCATAAATTCCTTGATACTGCGAGGTTCAAAGAAATGATAAAAAAATGAATAAAGAATAAAATTTCACAATATCCAAGCAATCAAATTGATTTTTTCCTATATATACTGATATGATGGATAAATCAAAGTAAACTTAAAGTAAAAGTGGAGGTAATTAAGTGAAAGATCATGTTATTCCAAAGGCAACAGCCAAACGGCTACCTTTGTATTACCGTTATTTACGAATCTTAAATAATGCTGGTAAGAAAAAAGTATCATCAACTGAATTAAGTGAGGCTGTTCAAGTTGACAGTGCAACGATTCGCCGTGATTTTTCATATTTTGGAGAATTAGGAAAACGAGGCTATGGCTACGATGTTGAAGACCTCATGCATTTTTTCGCAAAAACATTGAATGATGATCAATTGACTAATGTGGCGTTGATCGGTGTCGGTAATTTGGGAAGTGCCCTTTTAAAATATAAATTCCATCAAAGTAACAGTATCCGTGTAAGTTGTGCATTTGATGTCAACGAAGCAATCGTTGGACGGATCGTGGATGGGATTCCCGTTTACCCTATGGAAGATATGTTTGAGCAAATCAAGATCCAACAAATCGAAGTAGCAATATTGACGATACCAGCTGAGCGAGCACAAGAAGTAGTTAATCGGTTGACTGAAGCGGGCATTAAAGGTATCTTGAATTTTACTTCTGCTCGATTAAATGCGCCAGCAGACGTGTTGATTCAAAATGTTGATTTAACGAATGAATTACAAACGTTGATTTATTTTCTTCATTCTGATGCATCCTTGCAAGCGACTGAAGAAACTGAGTAACGAATGATTCAGATGACCTGGTTGGTTTACTAAACAGTCTCAAGTGATGAATGATCATTTTAGAAGTCGTGATTTCCGAAATTGATGTCTCAGTTTTTGTGAAATTTCGGCTCTTTTTTGTGGTCCGTTCGGTGGTAACCATCTTCTTGTCACCGAACAAAAGTTCCTATATAATCATGATAGGGGTGAGTGAGATGGAATTACAGTTTCCTTTACATAATGATACATCTAGAAAAATCATTCATATCGATATGGATGCTTTTTTTGCCTCTGTCGAAGAACGGGATCATCCAGAATTTAGAGGGAAACCCTTAGTTATTGCCAGACATCCGAGTGACACTGGTGGTCGAGGAGTGGTTACTACAGCGAATTATGAAGCAAGAAAGTATGGCATCCATTCAGCGATGAGTGCGCAAAAAGCATATGAATTATGTCCGCAAGCCATTTTTAAACCAGGCGATCATCAAAAATATAGTGAGATCTCACAAATTGTTCGTGAGATTTTTTACCGATATACGGATATCGTTGAGCCTGTCAGTATTGATGAAGCCTATCTTGATGTGACGAACAATAAACGCAATTGTAAATCAGCAATCAAAATTGCTCGTTTGATCCAAAGAGACATTTGGGAAGAGGTAAAACTGACCTGCTCGGCAGGTGTGAGCTATAATAAGTTTTTAGCGAAATTAGCCTCAGATTTTCAAAAACCTCAAGGCATTACTATCGTTGCACCTCAAGACGCATTGACGTTCCTTAAGGCATTACCTATTGATAAATTTCATGGGGTAGGAAAAAAAACCGTCCCTAAGATGCATGAACTTGGTATTTTCACTGGAGAAGATCTTTATAATTGTACAGAGATGATGTTGATCCAACAATTTGGAAAGATGGGCTATTCGCTTTATCGAAAAGTAAGAGGTGTCCATGATGCACCAGTCAATGTGACAAGAGAAAGAAAATCTGTAGGAAAAGAGCATACTTATGGTCAGCCACTACAAACGGAAGAAGCGGTATTAGCACAATTACGACAATTAGCTGAGAAAGTCGAAGAGTCGTTGAAAAGAGTCCAGAAACATGGAAAAACCGTAGTGCTAAAAGTGAGATATACGGATTATACGACAGTCACGAAAAGAGTCACTTTACCTGAGTATATCTATAAGAAAGAAGCGCTCTTTTATCAAGCAAGTTTGATTTGGGAAGAAATTTTAGGGATTGAACAAGGCATACGTCTCTTGGGGATCACGTTAACGAATTTAGATCCCATGACTTATGAGAATATTGTGTTACCTTTGTGGGAATGAAAAAACAGTAGAAAACGTGTTGGAAATCAACATACGTTTCTACTGTTTTTTATTTAATAAGGAGTGGGAGGACCTAAATGAACTCCTGTTTTTTGATTTGTTCATACGATTCTGTAGCATCGCTGCATTTTTCCCAAATCACTACTCTATTTTCGGCTAGCGATTTTTTGACATCGATGATGCGTTGATTACTACTACCGCGAAACTGTAGTTTTAAATCCTTTTTACTTAGTTCAAAACGTCCATCAACTAAGATATCGATTTTTGTTAAAAGAGCTAACTTGTCTTCGGAGTCTTGAAGTAGTTCGTCAAAAGTATAACCGGTCCACGACCAGATATCTTTGGTCTGACCAAATTCTTTTCGGATACGCTCAACGACTTGGAGACAGACGTCCGTGTTTAGAAAAGGTTCCCCGCCTAAAAGGGTCAGTCCTTGAACGTAATCATGGCGGAGATCGGTAATGATTTGTTCTTCCAGCTCTGGTGTGAAAGGTTTACCATAGCGGAAGTTTTGCGCTGCTTTATTGAAACATCCTTCACAAGCAAATAAGCAGCCACTCACATAAAGACTATTTCTTACACCTTCGCCATCCACAAAGTTAAATGGTTTGTAATCAGCAATGTAATTTTGGCTGTAATCTTGTGCCAGCCATTCTTTAGGTTTAGGATTTCGCATAACAAAACTTCTTTCTAACATCAAAGTATGAAAAATTTACTTAAAACTCAAACCAGTTTCACAGCAAGCAGTCTCAGAAAAGATAATGGACTAGCCTCAAAAAAATGCAAATAAATCGAACGGTCACGGTTCACACACCGTTCGATTTATCGTAGTCACGCTGTGAAAGGGGATTGTTTTCTAAGGAATAACTGATCGCTCTATCTTTTTTCTTAGAGTAAATTAGAACGAAATAGTAGAGAAAGATTACTTCATATGTTTGACACGTGAAGAGATCTCCTTGTGACGACCGTGAACCATTGGACGTGCTTGTGGGTTACCTAAATAGCCACAGGTTCTTTTAACGACGTCACAAGTTTTTGGATCATGATTGCCGCATTCGGGACATTCAAAGCCACGTTCGGTTGGTTTGAAGTCACCTTCAAAGCCACATTTGTAGCAATGATCAATTGGTGTATTCGTTCCTAAATAGCCAACTTTATCGTAAGCATAATCCCAAACGGCTTCTAATGCTTTCGGGTTTTGTTGAAGCATTGGGTACTCACAGTAATGGATAAAACCACCAGAACAATACTTCGGATAATCTTTTTCAAAATCTAGTTTTTCAAACGGAGTTGGGTTTTTACGAACGTCATAATGGAAACTATTCGTGTAATATTCTTTATCAGTGATGTTTTCGACTTCGCCAAATTTTTCTGTATCTAAACGGCAGAAACGATCAGTTAAGCTCTCACTAGGTGTAGAGTAAACGCTGAAATGATATCCATATTCGTCACCCCAAGCATCTGCTTTGGCTTTTAATTCCTTCACGATATCAAGGGTAAAATCTTTTGCTTCGGGATTGTTTTCCCATTCCCCACCATAAAAAGCAGAAGCCACTTCGTAAAGACCGATATAACCTAAAGAAACCGTTGCACGACGATTTTTGAATAATTCATCGACAGCATCTGTTTTTGAGAGACGTTTACCGAATGCACCATACATATATAAGATTGGTGCGTTAGCAGGGATCGCTTCTTTACAACGATCGACACGATAAACTAAAGCATCTTTCATGATGGCTAAGCGCTCAGAGAGGATTTGCCAGAATTTTTCCTGATCACCTTTCGCTTCGATGGCAATACGAGGTAAGTTTAGTGTGACCACACCAAGATTCATTCGACCAACGTTCACTTCTTGGCCATTTTCATCTTTCCAACCTTGTAAAAATGAACGACAACCCATAGGTACTTTGAAACTACCGGTTAATTCAACGATTTTGTCGTAGTTTAAAATATCAGGATACATCCGCTTAGTTGCACATTCCAAAGCTAATTGTTTAATGTCATAATTAGGATCAGTTGGGTTCAAGTTTATGCCATCTTTTAATGTGAAAATCAATTTAGGGAAGATAGCTGTCCGCTTTTCGCTACCTAAGCCATTGATCCGATTTTGTAAGATTGCTTTTTGAATTTCTCGCTCAAACCAGTTTTTTCCTAAACCAAAGCCAAGAGAAGTAAATGGTGTTTGACCATTTGAAGTAAAAAGAGTATTGATTTCATATTCTAGACTTTGCATCGCATCAAAAATATCTTTTTTGGTTTTTGATTTCGCATACTCTACTCGACGTTCAGGTGTTTCGATCCATTCTTCTGCATCCGCTAAATGTTTTTGATAATTCAGTTCAGCGAAAGGAGCAAGTAATTCATCTGTTCGGTCAGCAGAACAACCACCATATTGACTGGAAGCTACATTTGCAATAATCTGTGAAATTTGAGCAGTAGCAGTTTGAATTGATTTTGGTGATTCCACTTCAGCATTTCCAATTTTGAATCCGTTGTTCAACATTCCTTTGAAATCGATCAAACAACAGTTTGTCATTGGTGTGTATGGATGATAATCTAAATCATGGTAATGGATGTCGCCTTTTTGATGTGCATTTGCGATATGTGGGGGCAACATTTTCAAACCGATGGATTTTCCAACGATACCAGCGGTTAAATCTCTTTGAGTATTGAAGACATTACTATCTTTATTTGCATTCTCATTGACAACTGTTTGGTCTTTATTGATCAATTTTTTGATCGAAAAATTGATATCTGTCGCTTTACTTCTGGCAAAATCACGTTTTGTGCGGTAATTGATATATTCTTCTGCTAATTCATATTCGTTTTTTTCTAAAAGAATGTGTTCAACGATATTTTGGATCTCATATATTTTAACGTTGTCGGTAAAGCGTCGTTTGATTTCTTGAACGACTAAATCCACGATCGTTTGAATTTTTTCATAAGTAAGTGGAGACAATGAGCCATGAATTTTCTTTTCAGCTTTGACTAAAGCCTCATTGATTTTTGTTTCATCAAATTCGACACGTCGACCATCTCGTTTAATGATTGTTATGTTTGATACTTCTGAATGAAGGGGATCTGTTACTTTTTCTTCAATTTGTACACTCATTTTATTCAACTCCTGCTAAATTCTTCTTGTCTATCATAAAACAAAATCCACGAAGGAGCAACTAAATACTAGCTATATATAGTATGCAAACAGGTGTATAAACGGACAACTATACTATATGTTGTATATATTTCTTTGTGAAAAAAAGTGAAAACGTAAGTTTATAGGATTTTTATTTTGAATATACCGCTTTCGTGAATAAAATAGATGAATAAAAATTTTTTTAAAAAAAGGTTATGTCTGTGAAATGATAAAAATCTAAAAAGAAATGCTCAAATGCTGTAAAGATCAGAGAAAAAAACCAAAGAATATGCTAATATGCTGGTAAGTGTGTCAGTGTGGCGAGTAAGCAAAACCCAAGGAGGAAAGCCATGGATAAAATGATCGAGGTAAAACATGTAAGTAAAAGCTATGGAAATAAGCTTTCGCCGGTAAAAGTACTTGATAATATCTCTTTTACAGTAGAAAAAGGAGAATTTGTTGGCATCATGGGTCCGAGTGGTGCTGGAAAGACGACTTTGATGAATATTCTTTCGACGATCAATCTACCAACGATGGGAAGTGTGTTGATCCAAGGAAATGAGATCACTAAAATGAAAAATAATGAATTGAGTGACTTCCGTCGCAAAAAATTAGGATTTATTTTTCAAGAATTTAATTTGATCGATACATTGAATGCGAAGGACAATATCTTACTACCATTAGCGGTGGAACGAATCTCGAAAGAAGAGATGGAAAAAAGTGTGTTGCATGTTGCTCAATTATTAGGGATCGAAGAAATCTTAAAACGTTATCCAGATGAATTATCAGTTAGTCAGAGACAACGGATTGCGGCTGCTAGAGCATTAGTTATTCAACCACAAGTCATTTTTGCTGATGAGCCAACCGGGTCTCTGGACTCGAAATCAGCCACCGAGTTACTAAATTATTTAACAACGATGAACCGAGTAGAAAAATCAACTATCTTATTAGTAACACATGATCCGTATACAGCCAGTTATTGTGATCGGATTTTATTTATCAAAGATGGGGTGATTTTCTCTGAAGTAGTTCGCAGAGGTTCAAGAAACGAATTTTTTGAACGGGTGATTGATATGCAGGCGACCATTGGGGGAGGTGGAAAACTCAATGCTTTATAAGTTGGCTGCGAAAAGTTTTCTGCGACAGTCAAGAGGGTATCTCGTTTACTTTTTTAGTCTAACGTTATCAACGATGATCTACTATTCTTTTAGTACGATTTCTTATGATCAATTATTGAACCGAAGGACACAGCAAGATTCTTTATTCAATGTTTTTTTTGGTATTGGTAGTTGGATTATCTTAATCGTATTACTTTTTTTTGTTATTAGTGCAAATCGTTTTTTCTTTAACCGCAGACAAAGAGAGATTGGGATCTATCAGTTGTTTGGTGTGAAGAAAACCCAAATCTCACTGATCTATGTATTGGAAACAATGGCTATTGGATTATTCGCCTGTACAGCAGGGATTATTTTAGGAATCATTTTCTCAAAATTATTTTCTATGATCTTGATTCGCATGATGAACTTGCAAATCACGAGTCTTTTCTTCATTTCCGTGCCATCGATTTTTGAAACATTTCTGTTATTTTTTTTGATTTTATCTGTTGTTTCTTTGTATTCATTATGGAAAATCTGGCGCTATCCGACGATTCGAAATTTTGGCGAATACGATCATTTGGAAAGTAGCAAGTTAAGAGTTCGGACACGCCATCGTTTTTTAGGAACACTGGGTTTATTGCTGATCTCTAGTGGTTATTTCTTTGCGGTCCACTATCGGGAATTTGCTGCTAAACTTTTTATTTTTACGCAAGATCTTCGCTTTCCTTTCTTATTATTTGTTCTGATCCTGCTGTTTTGTGTGATCGGGACATATCTGTTCTTTTGTTTTTCCCTACGTGTGTTAATCGATTTGGTGAGTCGTTCTCGAATTAAGTATCGAGGGATCAACTTCTTGCTGATCGGCAATACGCAGATCCATCTGCTGAAAAGCTGGCGGATCAATTCGTTGATCACACTGATCATGGCTCTAGCTTTAACGATGATTGGCGCAATGATGAGTGCGACTGTCATCATGTCTCGAAATGTGGAGATGGTCTCACCGGTATCTTATCAAATGGATAAGGCAACAGCTGACAAGCTGCGACCGCTTCTTGCAAGTGAAGGGCAAACGATCACAAAAGAAATGACGATCAATTACAAAGTAATTGGAAGTTACTATAATGATAAGTTAGACGGGATTTCTGAGGAAAAAGTATTTCAATTGGTAAATTTGATTCCAGAAAAAGAATATCATGCCTTTCGACAATTCAATCCTAAAATGCCTAAAATTGATTTAACATCGGATAACAGCACTGTGGTATTAGATAGTATGAAAAATATCTTTAGAAATTTTTCAATGTATGATTCAACATTCTACTTGCCCGATCAAACTTTAGATATTCAAGCAACCTTACCTAATTTTTTAGGAGATGGTTCGTTGAGGTATTTCGGTCCGACACTCGTTGTCAGTGATGATTATTTTGCTAAAGCATCTGGACTAAACTATCAAGTGGTCAATTGGAATGTGCAAGGGGGAGATCAGGAAAAAATCATTGAACGTATTTCCAAAGAGATTCCTACAAGTTATGAGAACATCATTTATTATGATTATGAGATCAAAGGAGAGGCTATAACTGGAACGATTCATAAAAATGAATCGCACCAAGAAAAAGCAGCTTCAGATCAATCTTCTGATGAATACAATAATGAAGATTCACGTCTTAACTTTTCTGCACGTTTCCCATTTAAACGGACAGTTGAACAAGGAATTGGTTTAATGTCGTATGTTTCGATCTTTATTGGAATAATTGTTATTGTCACGACTGGAAGCATGCTGATGGTTCGTCAATTAGCAGAAGCAGAAGAAGAACGAGAGAATTATCAATTATTAACGAAATTAGGGATTTCTCGAAAAAAAGTGAAGCGAGTCATCTTTGGGCAAAATGCGATCATGTTTTTCCCACCAATTATTTTGGGGAGTATGCATACCTTTTTTGCCATTGAAGTATTTACTCAATATGTCGATACAGCAAATTATGGGTTAGCATATCTGATTTGTGGCTCACTTGTCTTGATCTATATCTTGTTTTATTACATCACAAGTGTCTTATATTGCAGGATTATTGAGGAGTAAATCAAGCTATATTTAAATGAGCAAAAGGTTAGTACTCTGTTTTTTTTATTTGAATGAAGAAAGACTTAAACGATTGGTTACATAGATCGTTTAAGTCTTTTTAGCTTTTTAAAAAAAAATCTTTATTTATTTGAGGTGATGCTTATATTATAATAACCGTCTTTTTGTAGTTAATCTAAATTGTGACAAAATTGTTAGCAGAAAAGCGATTACTGTTAGGAAAACAAATGTTGTTTTTTAAAAAGAATGGGTAAAATTGTTTTGAGATTCGATTAGGAGGGAAATATAAATTGAAAAATTGGTGGAATAATCCTCAATTTAGGTACTGGGGCACGGTTGTGGTACGAACATTATTGTATAGTGCAATTATTTTTATGTTGATTTATTTGTACCATTATAAAAATGTCCAAGGCGGATCTTTTATCTATAATGAATTTTAGGAGGAAGACGATGGATATTCAAACAATCGTTGAATCAATTGATTTTTTTGGTCAAACGGAACCAGATCGGGTCGTTTATCAGACAGAAACCACAGAGCATACCTATGGGGAGCTAAAAAGAAAGTCCGATGCTTTAGCAGCTTATTTAGACAGAAATCTACAGAAACAGGGACCAATCGTGGTTTTTGGAAATCTAGAGTTTGAAATGATCGTTTCTTTTCTGGGTGCCACCAAAGCTGGTCATGCCTATCTTCCGATTGAAGAGCATACGCCGAATGAGCGAATTGAATCAATTCTTCGAGTAGCAAAACCAGTTTTGATCATTAGTGTCGGTGACTGGCAGATGGAAACAGATGGTATCCCAGTGATTTCTCGGGAAGAATTAGCAACGATCACGAAAAAAGAGAGTCAATACGAAACAACACATCCAGTTAAAGGTGACGAAAATTATTACATTATTTTTACCTCTGGTACTACAGGTGAGCCCAAGGGTGTGCAAATCAGTCATGATAACTTATTGAGCTTTGTTCGTTGGACGATCCAGGAATTTCATCTTGAACAGGGTCTACGTTTCTTAGCACAAGCACCATTTTCGTTTGACTTATCGGTTTTTTCGATTTATCCAGCACTTGTGACAGGAGGAATGTTAAAACCCTTAGAAAAAGCGGTTATTCAAGACTTTAGACAATTATTTTCTACTTTAGCAAAGTTGAAATTAGATGTCTGGGTGTCAACTCCTTCATTTATCGATATCTGTTTGATGGAACCCACTTTTGATGCGGAACATGTACCAGATCTAGCCACTTTCTTGTTCTGTGGGGAAGAATTAACCAAAAAAACAGCGCAAGAATTATTGAAACGATTCCCTGAAGCCCGTATTTATAATACGTATGGACCAACGGAAGCCACGGTTGCTATTTCAAGTATCCAAATCACTCAAGGTATTTTAGATCGCTATGAACGTTTACCGATTGGTTATATCAAAGAAGATACCGAGGTTCAGATTGTGAATGATCAAAAAGTGCAACCGGTCAATCAAACAGGTGAAATTATTATCTTGGGTCCTAGTGTCTCCAAGGGGTATCTGAATAATCCAGAAAAAACCAAAGCTGCTTTTTTCAAGAAACAGGATCAACAAAGTTATCATACTGGCGATGCTGGGTTTCTTAATGAGGAAGGTCTTTTGTTCTATGAGGGACGAATGGATCAACAGATAAAACTTCATGGGTATCGTATCGAATTAGGAGATATCGAACACGGGCTTTTGTTAGATGAACGGATTAAACAAGCGATAGTTGTTCCAAAATACCAAGGAACTAAAGTTCAACAACTAGTTGCTTTTATTGTATTAGAAGAAAATTCGCCAGAACCAAGTTTTAAACTCTCTAAATCAATTAAGGAAAAATTGGCACATTCGGTCATGGATTACATGGTCCCTCAAAAAATCAATTACATTGATCTTTTACCACAAACGGTGAACGGGAAAATCGATCGGAAAAAATTAATAGCTGAGGTGAATCCTCAATGACCTTTCCACATATGATCCCGTACGCAGAACCTTATTATTTTCTGCTGTTAATCATCGGTTTAGTACCGATCGTGCTATCATTGTTGATTCGAGGGAAAAGATTGCCAATTTATCAAACACTCATCACCTTGCTTTTCTTATTCATCAGTTTTGGTGGTGTCTATTGGCAACAAGGTGTAGCCTTGATTGCATATGTTGTTTGGCAGACATTATTAGTTTGGGCTTACTTCGTTTACCGTCAAAAGAAAAATCAAGGTATTTGGTTTTACTTAGCGGTGATCCTAGCGATTTTCCCATTATTTTTAACAAAAGTCACACCGTTTTTTGCCCATGGGAAAGAATCTTTTCTAGCTTTTCTAGGGATCTCCTATCTAACCTTTAAATCTGTTCAGATGATCATGGAAATTAGGGATGGATTGATCAAGAACTATCAGCCTTTTCGTTATATTCAATTTTTACTCTTTTTTCCAACGATTTCATCTGGACCAATCGATCGCTATAGAAGATTTGAAAAGGATCAATGTCAGCCGCCTGCAACTGAGAAATATCTGACATTATTAGAAAAAGGTATCCAAAATATTTTTCTAGGTTTTTTATACAAATTTATTATTGGCTATTATTTGGGTCAAGTGTTGTTACCAATCGTTTCCAAAGCTGCCTTGCAACATGGTGGTTTTTCTTGGTCATTAGTAGGATATACCTATGTGTATAGTTTATATCTGTTTTTTGACTTTGCAGGCTATAGTTTGTTTGCGGTGGGAACGAGTTACTTGATGGGGTACCAAACACCAATCAACTTTAACAAACCATTCTTGTCTTGGAATATCAAAGAATTTTGGAATCGTTGGCACATGACGTTATCATTTTGGTTTCGAGATTATGTTTATATGCGCTTGATGTTTTTCTTGATGAAGAAAAAATGGTTCAAAAGTAAAATTGTAACCTCGAATATTGGTTATTATGCATTATTCCTATTGATGGGAATCTGGCATGGTCTAACTTGGTATTACATCGTGTATGGGTTGTATCATGCTACTTTGATTTGCTTAACCGACGTTTGGCTACGATTCAAGAAAAAACATAAAAAACAACTACCATCCAATTGGTTTACTCACGCTTTTGCTGTCTTTATGACTTTCCAAGCAGTTTGTTTTAGTTTATTGATATTTTCGGGCTTTTTAGACCAACTTTTGTTTAAGTAAAGCAGATGATTATCTAAGACTTAAAAATGATTTATTTTACATTATGATTATTTAAGGAGAGATTATATTATGGAAGAACAAATTTTAACTATTTTAGAAGACATTACGGGAACAGATGAAATAAGAGAAAATCGAGAGCTTGATTTGTTTGGTGAAGGATTGCTGGATTCACTTGCTTCTGTTCAATTATTAGTCGAATTAGATGGACAATTAGATGTTCAAGTCCCTGTTTCTGAATTTGATCGTGAACAGTGGGGCACACCGAATAAAATCATTGCACAAGTACAAGAATTGAAGGGATGAGAATGAAAAAGAAATTATTTGCTATTTTCGGTCCAATCCTTTTAGCCTTTGGATTGATAGCAGTTTTTTTCACTTCTTCGTATCGTGTGGATCTAACCGACCCAACAATCATAAAAAAAGCTTCTACATCCATGTCCGAAAATGTGTTAAAAGGAGATACCATCAAAAACGAAGCCTTAGCTGAAAAAAAATATGTTCCTTTTTTTGGTTCAAGTGAACTCAGTCGGATCAGTCCATTTCACCCATCCGTCTTGGCGGAGAAATACCATCGTGATTATCGTCCCTTCTTATTAGGGGCACCTGGGACACAATCATTAAGTCAGTATATGATGATGCGCTCTGCAGGAGATGATTTGAAAAATAAGAAAATCGTTTTTATCATTTCTCCACAATGGTTTGTCAAAGATGGCGTAAAAAAAGATTATTTTGATACGTATTATTCACAGTTACAAACCCTTGACTGGCTGTTCTCATTGAAAAAAATCACTCCTGCTGACCGTTATTTAGCTAGAAGACTTTTACATTTTTCTATCGTTAAAAAAGATGAAAAATTGACGGAAATGTTACAAATGATCAAAAAAGGTCAACTTCCTTCTGTTGAAAAACGAAATCAATTGCGCTTGAACTGGAATATTTTAAAAAGAGAAGATGAAATGTTCAGCAATATTGGTCTGAAAAGTAAACAAGGCAAAATTGATCAGGCAATGAAGCCGTTGCCTGCTAATTATCAAGAAAAAGTTCTGGCAAACCTAGCGGAAAATATTGGGAGAAAAAGTACAAGCGACAATTCTTTTGAGTTAAAAAATGATTTTTATAAAGAGCGCATTCGTCACCACTTAAAAGAGCTGAAAAATTCTCAAAAAAATTGGGATTATCGTTTTTCACCTGAATTTTCAGATTTTCAATTAGTCCTACAGCAATTAGCCCAAGAACAGGCAGAAGCATTATTCATCATTCCACCTGTGAATCAAAAATGGAGTGATTATACTGGGTTATCTCAAGAAATGCTTCAAGGATTTGCAAAGAAAATCAAATTTCAATTGCAGAGTCAAGGCTTTGATCGGATCGCAGATTTTACAAAAATGGCTGATCAACCTTATTTCATGGAAGACACCATTCATTTAGGTTGGAAAGGGTGGCTAGCAGCAGATCAACGGATTAGACCGTTTTTAGAAAACCAACAACAACCAAGTCACTATCAATTGGATCCATCATTTTATAGTAAAGACTGGCAAAAACATTCACCAAATGATTTAAAAGAAAACCAACAGTAATGGAGTTTCGAACACGAAGTGCATAAAAGAAACGCTCGTTTACTGCTGTCAGTCCATTTAAGAGAAAATAGCGATTGCTATCGTATGCATTATGCAAAAAAGCCAGGATTATTGAAAGTTATTCGGTAAACTTTCGAGGAATCCTGGCTTTTTTCTAACTGAAAAAATCGTTCTGCTGAAAAGCACACCTAATAAATGGTATAATCTAGCTATCAATACGAGAAATGAGGGAGACGTTTTGGATAAAAAAGAAGAACAGTTATTGATTGATCTGACTTCAGCCAAAGGAGTACCAGGCAATGAAGAAGAAGTGAGACAAGTCTATAAAAAGTATGCAAAAGACTTTGCGGAAGATATTTTTTATGATGGTTTAGGTAGTATTATCGCCAAACATGGTTCTGGTGGTGGACCTAAGATTTTTATTTCCGGTCATATGGATGAAGTGGGATTTATGGTGACTAAGATCACTGATAAAGGTTTTTTGGAATTTCAAACATTAGGTGGTTGGTGGGGACAAGTGATGTTAGCCCAACAAGTGGAAATCAAAACGCAAGCTGGGAAAGTGATCCATGGCGTGATTGGTTCGAAACCGCCACATGTTTTAACCCCACAAGTAAGAAATAAACCGTATGATATCAAGGATATGTTTATTGATATTGGAGCGACAAGCGATAAAGAAGCAAAAGAATGGGGTATTCGCCCTGGCGATATGGTAACCCCATATATTGAGTATAAACGGTTGAATGGCGGTAAATTTTTACTAGCTAAGGCTTGGGACAATCGCATCGGTACAGCTGTTTCATTACGAGTTCTTGAGAATTTAGCAAAAGAAGGACATCCCAATGTTTTATTCGCAGGGAGCGATGTGCAAGAAGAAGTTGGCCTTAGAGGGGCACGCACAAGTACACACTTAGTGAATCCAGATATCGCCTTTGCTTTAGATACAGGAACAGCTGGAGATACACCGGGGATGACGCCAAAAGAAGCGGATTCGATTTTGGGTAAAGGTCCACAAATCTTGATTTTTGATGCTTCAATGATTCCACATAAAAAACTGTTGAATTTTGTGATTGATGTGGCGGAAGAAATGGATATACCATTCCAATACACCGTCATTACTGGTGGTGGGACAGACGCAGGACAGATGCATTTGACAAGAGATGGGGTACCGTCTGTGGCGATTACTGTTCCGGTACGGTATTTGCATTCACATACTTCAGTGATCCATGAAGATGATTATTTGAATACTGTGAAATTAGTGACGGAATTAGTGAAGCGATTAGACCACAAAACAGTTGAAAAGATTAGGAGTTATGATTAATGGAAACAAAGTTATCACTTTCAGATTATCGCAAAAAAGCTCGAGCTAGCCTTGCGCAACAATGGGGAATCAATGCTTGGCTAGTCTTTCTTTCGATGTTTGTTGCGGGTTTGATCCAAATGTTTTTTGAGGGATTTTTTTTCGTAGATAGCACGCAACAACAAATAGTTAGCTTTTTACTAGAGAATTTCCTTTTATTTGCTTTTTCATATGCCTTATATTACATTGCGCTGGTAGTCGTTCGTGGTGGCAGAGCAAAAAGTAATTTATTGTTTGCCGTCTTTCAAAAAAAATATTTTGGACCTATTTTAGTGATTAATTTGATCAATGTTGTGATCAATTGGATCATTAATGCCCTTGTTTTATTACCAGGTTTTTTGATTGGTGGTGTCAATACTTATACACAATTACTATTTAATTCAAACACAATTTCAACAGATGTGTTATCAGGGAATGCTTTGGACATTAGTTACGTTTTGACCACCCTGCTCATGACCTTTGTTTCTCTTTTGTTGATGAGTATTGTAGGCGGATTGTTTCAATTTGCGGCTTGGACTAAATTTGATTACCCAGAACTTTCAATCATCCAGTGTTTGCAATACGCGTGGTATTTATTAAAAGATCGTTTAGGTACTTATATCCTATTACAACTTTCATTTATCGGGTGGTACCTTGTTGGAGCCCTAGCCTTGTTCTTTGGTTTATTGTGGATTATCGCCTATGTCAATGTGACTATTGCAGGTTTTTACGAGCAAGCAAGACTTGAAAAAGAACCCCCAGCTACTTATTTTTCATAAAACATGAGAGAGGTTTCACAGAAAAAACAGGATTCTATTACATTGATTCTGAAAGGAGAACGATCATGAAATTAACTGTATTAGGTTGCTTAGGAGCCTATCCATATAAAAATCAAGGAACGACTAGCTATTTATTGCAGTCAGCTGGCTTTAACCTACTGATCGATGCTGGTAGCGCCACCTTGATAAAATTACAAGAGCATCTTGAACCGTTAGAACTTGATGCGGTTATCTTGAGCCATTACCATCATGATCACATCGCTGATCTAGGTGTATTGCAATATTATTGGCAACTACATCCTGAAAAAGAACCAGGAGCTATCTTGCCAATCTATGGTCATACTAAAGATACTTTTCATTTTGATGAGTTAACAATGCCGAACGTGTCAGAAGGACGTGGCTATTTTGAGGCAGAAGAATTGAAAGTAGGTCCTTTTTTAATCACGTTTATGGAAACCATCCATCCAGTGGTGTGCTATGCCATGCGGATCGTCGAAGAAGAGACTGGCAAAGTCTTTGTTTTTACAGGTGATTCCGGCTATTTGGAAAGTTTTGTAGAATTTGCTGAAAATGCAGACTTATTTCTAGCAGATACTTATCTGTTTGCTGGTAATGAACGACACAAAGCGCACTTTACGTCAAAAGAAGCGGGGGAACTTGCGAAAGCAGCAAAAGTCAAAAAGCTAGTATTGACCCATTTACCTCAATTTGGGGATCTTACACAATTACAGAACGAAGCGCAACAAGCTGCGGGTGATACAGTAGAAGTAGCACTAGCAAAAGTCGATAAAGTATTTGATATCTAGGAGGAAGACAATGATTTTTGTACCGAATGACAAGCATGATCCACGTATCAATCTAGCAATTGAACAATTTTTACTCCAAGAAATGCCTGTTGATGAACCGATTTTATTGTTTTATATCAATGAACCATCTATCATTATTGGGCGTAATCAAAACACGATCGAAGAAATCAATCGAGATTACGTTGAACAACAGGGCATCCATGTCGTTCGTCGTTTAAGTGGCGGTGGAGCCGTCTATCACGACTTTGGAAATTTAAACTTTAGTTTTATCATGCCTGATGATGGCGATTCTTTCCGTGATTTTGCTAAAGTTACTAAGCCAATTATTCAAGCTCTTCACGAATTAGGGGTATCTGGAGCAGAATTAAAAGGCCGAAATGATTTAGTGATTGATGGTATGAAATTCTCTGGTAATGCGATGTATGCAACGAATGGTCGGATGTTTGCCCATGGAACCATCATGTTTGATTCTGACATCAATGAAGTGGTCAATGCGTTAAAAGTAAAAAAAGATAAAATCGAGTCCAAAGGGATCAAATCGATTCGTTCTCGTGTGACCAATATCAAACCATTTTTACCTAAAGAAAAACAAGAAATGTTAACAGAAGAATTTCGTGATGAAATTCTATTAAAAATATTTGGAGTAGCAACGCTGGCAGAGGTTAATACGTATCAGCTAACAGACAAAGACTGGATCAAAATCAACGAAATCTCTGATCGCTATTATCGTAATTGGGATTGGAATTATGGGAAATCACCTGATTTTAACTTTTCGAGACAAAAGCGGTATCCGATTGGTTCGATCGAAGTCCATCTGAATGTGTCACATGGTTTGATTGATGATGTGAAAATATTTGGTGACTTCTTTGGGTTAGGAGAGATAAAGGACGTCGAAGAGAAACTGATTGGACAAAGATATGATAAATCAGTTTTAAGTGATGTAGTAAAAACGATTGATATCAAAAAGTATTTTGGTGCGATCGAAGCTGAAGATTTTCTTGCTCTTTTATATTGATCGAATGTTAGTCATTAGTCAAAAACAGGGAACACCAATGATTGGTGTTCCCTGTTTTTTATCTTTTTTTGAGAAAGAGAACGAATATTATTTTGTCCGCTCAAACCTTCATTCAATGAATCAATTTTCCAATCTACCAAAGACATTATATGCTTTTCTTGGGATTTGTTTTAGTCAATTGGATGATTAAACGATCTACCTGACTATCTTTTTCCTGAGTCAACGTTCCTGCATAACGTTCCGCCACATCTTGGATTATTTTTAAATCAAACTGTTCTTGTTCAGCAAAGTTTTCGGTAATTCCTTGTGAAAAGAGATTTGTTTCATAGTTTGCGCTATGTTCACAACGAATCAATAGTTGATTTTCTTTTTCCTGCATCGATAAATAAATTTTTCGATGCATTGGATCTTCAATGGCATGTGTTTCTCTAAAAGAATGTTCTAAGACATGAATCAGTATTTGGGTCAAGTCATCATCATTGACGGTCAATACTTCTGGTAGTTCGGCTTGAAACTTCACTTTGATATTTCGCTTTGATGCAATTTCTTGATAACGAGCTAAAATAAGATTAGTGAGTTGGTGAGAGGAGTAAGAGAAAATAAATTCAAAATTTCGAGCATTAGTTAAGATAGTTTGCACATAATTTTGTACTTCATCGGTTTCTTCTTCCTTGACCAAGTGTTCTAAGTTTTCCATAGTTTGGATAAACTCAGTTCTTAATGTACTGATTTCTTGAATGTGATCACGTAGCTGATCATAATGCTGTTCAAGTAAATCCGATTTTGTTTTCAAGAAATTAACAGTTCGCTGATGCTTATCAAAGCTGATGATGTACTCGATAATATTATAACAAATGATAATAATCAGAATAATCATAAATAGAATAGTAGACCAATTAATATTTGCATTATAAATACCTAATGATGGTTGGATATAAAGCATACAATGGAAAATGGCAATCAGCACAATCCACGGTGTACAAGCAATGAAAAAACGATTATTCCGATAGGCTTCCCCAACACAGACAAGGGAAGTAACTAATGTACTGATTACACTAACCGCATTAACAATGGGCATTAGTTCAGTTAATTCTCCTACTGTCATCAATGAATAAATAAGGACACCTATTTGGATGGAGACTTGCAGAAAACAAAAGAGACCATATATTTTTTGATAATGTTTCATTCGGGATAAATAATACAAGACCAGAAATACTGAAGTTAAAATAGTAAATGTATCAGATAAAATCGAATGGACGATTGGTTCAAAAAGGATGCCGCTTAATATATCTTCAGAGATTGATTCAAACCCTAAGACTAACGCAAAACAACTGAGAATGATCAGTGAAATATCTAGTGTCTTTTTTTTGTAAAGCTTAAAAATGGCGTACACCAATATCCCAATTCCTAAAAAGATGGCAATGATCATGGTAACTACTTGAGGAACAGATTGGGAAAAAATAAAGCTGATGATTGGTCCCGTATTTCCAACATAAACTTTTGGTGGAATACCCGAATAGTTTTCATAAGGTGAAGTAACTTCGATTTTTAAGTGTTCACCAGCATAATGTGTAGGCAGATCAATAACTGCCAAAGATAAACCAGGATGAAGTTGGTCTTGTTCATTTGTTCGATCATATAAAAGTTGATCATTTAAATAAACTTTTATCCATTGGTTGTTTCCCCGAATCACTAAGTTCGAATCATCCATCTCTTCTTTTAATATAGTTTCCATCACAAAAGTTTCATTTCTTTCAACTGTTGGAAGGTAACTAATATAATGACTATCAAAACGAAAATCAGGTTCATTTTTTAAGTAAAATTCCCATGAATTTTTTATTTCTTTGACCTTTCCACTATCAGAAGGAGTAAAAATATAATAAAAGAAATATACTGTTATCATTAAAAATAACGTTGATAATAGAATAGTGAAAAACCATTTTATCTTTAATGAGTTCGCTTTTTTAAAATATTCAATGTTATTAAAAAAGTTCATAATGTGTCCTTTCTAAAAGTAACATTTTTTTTAGGGTAAACGTTTTTTGTTTTCTAGTCAATCATAAACCTGCATAAAGTTAGATAACCAGAGTTATTTTTTAGATTTTTTTTAAAATTCTTTCAATTCGTTGTAGAAGAAATAGAGTTAAAATTGATAAAATTAAATCGTTATTATATGATGGGAAATAAGAAATGAGTAAAGGGAGTGGAAACTAGTGCCATTTTATAAAAAAATAACCTATATTAGTTCAATTACACTGATTGTTATTTTAGCGATCATTTTGAGCATTATTTTACTTCCTAAAATAGCTGGTCTATCAACCCATATTATTGAAGATCGTGGTATGAGTCCTTACTATAGCCAAGGAAGTTTGATCTATGTACGTCCGAAGAAACCAGAAGAATTGTTGGTTGGTGACGTGATTACGTACTATGAAAACTCAGGAGAACAAATAACCACCCGACGAGTGATCGCAGTGGAAAAAGACCATCAAGACTTTTATACTAAAGCAGATAGTTCCACGCAGACCGAATCTGGTGTAGTGGGGAGAAGATACATCATTGGAACGCCCATTTTTCAGATTCCCTATATTGGCATTCTTTTATCAAAATCAGCATTTACTTGGATGCGCTGGCTATTTTTTACTATCGCCTTTTGTTTAACAGGTATTACAGCTTGGAATATGCTAGATGAATTTGAAAAAAAGAAAAGTTTCAATCGGTTTTTTACTCATAGCCAACGAAAAGGAAAGTGAGTGTAAACTTGTTTGCAACTTGTGGATTTGTCAGGTTATTCGTATAATAATTTGGAAGAGGAGGCAGATTATGCGTAATGAAATGATGCATCGTCCGGTAGTAAAAGAAGAGTTAGTTGATTTTATGCGGACAAAACAGAAAAAACTGTCTGGAGAACTTGGTTTGATTGAAGAAGAAGCCCATTTAGCGGAAGTACCGATCATTCCCCATGAAACAGTCGTATTCATGCAGTTTTTATTAGGGCAATTAAAACCAAAGAATGTTTTAGAAATTGGTGCAGCTATTGGTTTTTCTTCTAGTTTGATGGCTCAATTAATCAGTGAAAAAGGTCACGTCACGACGATCGATCGTTTTGATGTTATGATCAAAAAGGCCAAGGCAACTTATGAAAGACTTGGCTTAACCGAAAAAGTTACTTTACTAGAAGGACAAGCGGCTGATATTTTACCAGAACTAACTGGGCCTTATGATTTTATTTTTATGGACAGTGCCAAATCGAAATATATTGAGTTTTTACCAGAATGTTTACGTCTGCTAAAAAAAGGTGGCGTATTGATGGTTGATGATATTTTTCAAGGCGGAACGATTTTATTGCCTGATGAAGAGATTCCTAGAGGCAAACGTGCCATTCATCGTAAATTAAATGAATTTTTACAGGTCGTCATGACCCATCCAGACTTGACTTCCACATTAGTGCCGCTAGGTGATGGTGTGATCTTGATAACTAAAGAAAAAGAGCAAATTCATCTACCTTAAGAGTATTTACCTTGTTACGACAAAAAGCTTGCTTTTTGTCGGACACTAGGTAAAAGAGGAACGCTTTCTATTGAGCAATCTTTTTTATTGATAAAATAACTATTTCATATTGACAGAACCAAAATGATTCTATATAATTATTTTTGTTCCGAAAAAGCTGTCATAGTAGCTCAGCTGGATAGAGCATCCGCCTTCTAAGCGGACGGTCGGGGGTTCGAATCCCTCCTGTGACGTAAAAAAAAAACCAAAACCGGTAGAAACGAAAGTTTCTACCGGTTTTTCTTTGTTCTGGTAGTTGGACCAAATGGGTACGTAGCAAGTATTCTTATGATACGCAGTCTAATCAGGTAGGACCTAGGTATGTGTTAAAAAAGAATATATTGGATGTTTTTCTAAGTAAAAGGAGTAGGTAAAATTTTTACTCTACAAATTCATACATTCGTGTATTTTAACTTCGTTTAAGCAGAAATCAGTCCATCCTCTATAGGTGGATGATGTTTGATATCGGGGGATCCAAGGCTTTTTTAATCGCTACAAGTGTGTTTGTTTTTTTATTTTTGAACGGTTCGGCTATACTTATTCTAAGCCGATAAGCAGAAATGAATAGGGGGAGAAAATATGTCGATTATTTCACAAATTATCATTACATTAGTCGCAATTGAATTTTTTTATATCATGTATTTAGAAACCTTTGCTACAACTTCTAAAGCAACTGGCAGAGTATTTAAAATGAGTCAAAAAGAATTAAGTAATCCGTCGGTACAAACGTTATTTAAAAATCAAGGTGTTTATAATGGATTGTTAGGTATTGGTTTATTGTATGCCACTTATATTTCGTCTGCACCAAAAGAAATGGCAAGTTTGTTATTGATTTATATTGTATTGGTCGCAGCTTACGGTAGTATCACTAGTGACAAACTAATTATTTTGAAACAAGGTGGTCTGGCAATCATTGGATTACTGACTCTTTTGATTTGAGTTAATCTTATTTTATAAAAATTTTCATGAAAACGCCTCTAACTTTGTGAAAAAGCTGACATGAGTTAGAAAAATATGCTATTCTAGTAGTTGCGTGTTTCGTAAAATTTTTATAAAAAAGGAGTCTCTAGGTTGTTCAAAAAGTATATTATTTTACTAAATGAAGAATTTGACGGATATGATCGTCAAAAATTCCAAAAAGATTTATTAGCTGGTATTACTGTAGCTGCAGTAGCTTTACCTTTAGCGTTGGCGTTTGGCGTGTCCAGTGGTGCAAATGCTGCGGCAGGATTAATTACAGCGGTTATTGCTGGACTTATTATTGGTGGCTTGTCAGGTGGTTTTTATCAAATTTCAGGACCAACAGGCGCAATGGCTGCGATCTTGATGTCGATTGCAGCTACTCAAGGGATGTCTGGGGTGTTACTGGCGACATTTTTAGCAGGACTATTATTGCTAGTGGCAGGCATTTTTAGATTAGGAACATTGACCTCTTTTATTCCAGCTCCAGTGATTACTGGATTTACTTCGGGAATTGCTATTATCATTGCCTTGGGTCAAGTGGATAACTTGTTTGGTGTCCATTCAGAAGGTGCAAATGTGATTGAGAAGTTTCTCAGCTATCAGACCTTTGGCTTTTCGATAAATTTTTCCTCCTTTATTATGGGATTATTAGTGATCATCGGAATGATTATCTACCCCAAAAAATGGGCTCAAACTATACCAAGTTCTTTGATGGCAATTATTCTTGCAACGGTTGCGATGTTCTTATTTCACTTGCCGATAGCAACCGTGGGAAAAATTCCACAGACGTTGATCAGTAGCGATCGCTTAACGTTTGCAGCCTTTCATCTTGATTCTTTAAAAGAAGTGATGGTGCCAGCGATTAGCATTGCCTTGCTTGGCATGGTGGAAAGTTTGCTCTGTGGTGCTTCTGCGGGACGAATGGCAAACAAACCATTGGACAGCAACCAAGAACTTGTTGCGCAAGGAATCGGAAATCTAGTTTTACCATTTTTTGGAGGCATTCCAGCGACAGCTGCGATTGCCCGAACAAGTGTGGCAATTAAATCAGGGGTACAGACTCGTTTAGCTGGTATCATTCATGCTTTGGTTTTGTTTTTATCTATGATTATTTTTGCACCAATTATGTCAAACATTCCTATGCCAGCTTTGGCAGGAGTGTTGATTGTTACTGCTTGGCGCATGAATGAATGGGAAACGATCAACGTCTTGTTCACTAAGAGATATTGGTCTGGCATCTTATTATTTTTGATTACTATGGGATGTACTGTGATTTTTGACTTAAGTATTGCGATCGTCATCGGTATTATCGGTGGCTGTATTTTCTTTGTGATCAAAAGTGCGGCAATCACGATCTCGGTTGAAACAATCGATTGGGAACGAATGGATTTGCCAGAAACGAAAAAATTAGATAATTGGACAGTTGTCTATATTAGCGGACCACTCTTTTTTATGTCTGCTGAAAAATTAAAAAATACATTAGCTGATCTAAATCAAAAAGAGGGGATCATTTTTTCTATGCGTGGTGTTCCAAGTATTGATTTAACTGCCCGAGCTGTTTTTGATGAGTTTCAAGAAAAAGCTAAAATGCGAGAACAAACGATTATTTACACCTCGCTACAACCAGAAGTAGAAAAACAACTACAACATTTATGGCAAAAAGCTGGCTTTGAACAACACCAAACAGTAGCGCATGCACTCTCAGCGCTGCATGAACAATATACGTAATCAGTCATGAGCAGGAGAAATGTTTTTGAGAAGCAGGGCAAACAAAGTGTTTTTTGCAGTGTTTAATTAAAATAAGCTATAAAAATTCAAAAATCCCGAAACAGCTTTTTTCTGTTTCGGGATTTTTTACCTATGGAAGCTGTGGCTATTGATTGCTAGGATCTTTCTCGAGATAGTTTGCTAAGGTAAGCCAGTCTTTGCGGATCACGTCAGCTAATGTTCGATTGTAAAAAATAGCTGCAGGATGGAAAAGCGGGAGGATCTGGTAGCTTTTATCACTCCACTCGTAAGCATCTTTTTGTTGATTCAGTTTTAAAATAGGCCCAGTATAAAGCTGACCATGATTTTTAGAGATCGTATAAGCAGAACCTAATAACCGTTGCAAACCGATATTGCCTAATGTAGCAATCAAATGGGGCTCGACATGCTCGATTTCATAATCTAGGATCGGCGCATGAGCGAATACTTCCGCTTTCGTTGGTGTCCGATTCGGATAAACAGTTTCTGCTTGCTGAGTTCGTTTATTGAGTCGTTGGACTGTCCGATAAGGTCGACTTCTGACTGCACTAGTAATATAAACATCTTCTCTTGTCAAACCAGCTAGAGCAAGAGTTTGCATTAGTTCTTTGCCTGCTTGTCCGCTAAAAGGAATATGATTATCGATTTCTGTTTTGCCAGGAGCTTCACCTACCAGCATGAGTTTTGGGTGGAGTGGGCCTTGACCAGCAACGAAACCTTCTACCGCACGACCTTGCATACGAATCGTTGCTTCTTGAACCAATTCATCAGGATAGATCATTCGTTTACCTCCTTCGTCTTCACTAACATTATAATGAGCAAAAGGGAAAATTGCGATTGATTGACTTAAGAAAAGTTCTAGAATCTAGAGTTGACGAATGCGCTAGTTTCTGGTAATCTAGTACTGTTGTAATTGTGGACTCCACAGCTACAACCGCACAGAACGAGTTTGTAAGTACAGGTAACTGTCACTCTGGATGGCGAGTCTAAGTCTATTATAAGGAGGTGCTTTATAGCATGTACGCAATTATTAAAACTGGTGGTAAACAAGTAAAAGTTGAAGTTGGACAAGCAATCTACGTTGAAAAACTTGACGTTGAAGCAGGTGAAAAAGTTGTTTTTGACGAAGTTATCTTAGTAGGTGGCGAAACTACAAAAGTAGGCGCTCCAATTATTTCTGGTGCAACTGTTGAAGGTACTGTTGAAAAACACGGCAAACAAAAGAAAGTCGTTACTTTCAAATACAAACCTAAAAAACATTCACACCGTAAACAAGGTCACCGTCAACCATACACAAAAGTGGTTATCGACGCGATCAACGCTTAATTAGCGCTTGAGAAAGAAGGCCTGAATAATGATCAAAGGAACATTTAAACGTAATGACGCTGGTCAAATCGTTTCATTTACTTTGACAGGGCATGCTGATGCTGGTCCTTATGGGAGTGATATCGTCTGTGCAGGAGTTTCTGCATTAGCGATCAGTACTGTCAATGGGATTGCCTCATTAGCTGGTTTTGAACCAATTGTCGAAATGAATGAAGAAGAGGGCGGTTATTTATATACCGAAGTCACTTCAGGATTGACACAAGAGCAAAACAATATTGCCGAGATTCTATTAGAAAATCTCTTGTTGGGATTACAATCGATAGAAGCTGAAAATTCAGAATATATCCAAATTAAAACAATTAATGATAAATAGGAGGTGCAGACCATGTTGTTATCAATGAATCTACAATTCTTTGCCCACAAAAAAGGTGGCGGTTCTACATCTAACGGACGCGACTCAGAATCAAAACGTCTAGGTGCTAAACGCGCTGACGGACAAACAGTTACAGGTGGATCAATTCTTTACCGTCAACGCGGTACAAAAATTTATCCAGGTGTGAACGTGGGTATTGGTGGAGACGACACTTTATTTGCTAAAGTTGACGGAGTAGTACGTTTCGAACGTAAAGGCCGCGACAAAAAACAAGTGTCTGTTTATCCAGTAGCTCAAGAAGCTTAATGAACAGTTTGCTCTATCCCTTATTACGTAAAGGATAGAGCTTTTTTTATGACTTTTAATGAAAACGGTTGACAAAAAAGTGCTTAAACATAAAAATCAATAACATTCTTTACTTTTTTATTCAAAATCCTGTGCTTATCATTAGTTAAAATGGAAATTACATATTAAAAAAACAAACGTCATTCTAAATGATCGGTTTGAAAGAAATAAAAAAAGTTTCTCGTTTGAAGTATAACAATATATGAGTGGAAAAAATCACTACTATTTGTGAATGTGGTATTGTATACTGGGATTTAAAAAGGAGTGATGAATAAAAATATGAATTTAAATAACGTTTCAAAGCGTTTGTATAAATGGGACAATTTAAAGGCTTTATTAATTTTCCTGGTTGTAGTAGGTCATTTAATTGATCGGGCGAATCAAAAGAGCGACTTGTTAATGAAAATTAACTATTGGATATATATGTTTCATATGCCAGCATTCATCTTTGTTTCTGGTCTATTCAGCAAGAATACAATTCGTAACAAGGATTTCCGTAAAAGTTTTAGATATCTCAAATGGTTTTTCATTTTAAAAATTATATTTTTGATTAGCACTTTTCTCTCTTCAGGTTCTTTAAGCTTTTCCTTTTTAACAGAAAGCGGACTGCCGTGGTATTGTTTTGCTATTTTTGCTTTTCAATTAATCAGCATGGTTATTGATGGATATGACAAATACTGGGTGCTAGGCATAGCTGTTGTAATTGGTTGTTTGGCAGGATATGATGCAAATTTGGGAGATTTTCTATGTTCTTCAAGAATCTTAACTTTCTTTCCATTTTTTTATGCTGGATACTTAATTGATTATCAAAAAATGTCAAGTTATCTAAACAATTTTAAGATCAAGTTGTGCGCGTTGTTCCTTTTGTCAGGAAGTTTTTTTGTCGTTTATTTTAAGTTATATGGCACCTCACTGACGATGGGATTTTTGACCGGTAGAAATGCTTATGCGAATGTAAGCGAATTAGTAGGTCTTTATGGTGGTTTTTTCCGATTTATTTACTATATTGCAGTCTTCCTTATAATCAGTAGTTTGGTTGCTTTGATAAGTAATAAACGACTGTTTATTACGAGTTTTGGAGAATTATCCTTGATCATATATATGTTGCATATACCTATCGTCAGAATAGTGAATGATAAACTTCATTTGGATTTGTTTATTAAAAGTTTTGGTGTACCGCAGAGTATTACGATTCTAATAGTAACTATATGTATTTTCTTTTTGTGCAGAATGGAGTGGGTTCATAAGCCGTTAAACAAAATTCTCTATTTTAATGTTCCTGAAAAAACAGATAATTTGGTAAAAGGAAATGGGTATTTTAAAAGCTTTTTTTATGACCGTACTTTGACCATACTTGATAGTAAAAATGAAGAATAATTAGATGGTATGATGAGCGTATTATTATAGAAGACAAGTGTTTCGGTTATACGATCGGAGTTAATAAAAGTTCACTAGAAAATATTGGATTGGAAGTGATTGTTTATCCGAGCACTCAATAAACAGAATAAATTGAATAAACAATGAACTAAACTCAATGAAAAAAGTTCTCTCTTGTTGATTAAGAGGAGAGCTTTTTTTGTCTGTGTTTCATTACAATAGATAAAATGGTTTATCGGCGCAAGCACTTCGATCCGATCATTTTAAAGAAAAGCTTTAAGTTGAAGGGGACGTTTTTGGATCATTCTAATGAGACAAAGAGTAGCTGATCCAGTCAATATTTCTTTTAATAAGAGATATTTACTGTAAATAGTTGACGAAATGGAATTAAATTTATAGTATTATGTTTTGAAGCCAGTTAATGAAAAAGGGGCGAAACCAAATGGCGAAGCGCATTGATCGAATTTATACGTATGTCAAAGAAAAAACGGCTCATCTAAAACCGATTGAATATGATCAAGGGGTCACAACGAAAGAGATAGCTGAGGTTTTAGGAATCCAACGGACCAATAGTAGTAAAGATTTGAATCAGTTGGTACGTGAAGGAAAATTGTTGAAAACCGATGGACGACCTGTACGTTACATATATCAAAAAAATGTTGCCTATGAACAACCGACCGCCAAACATGTCATAAGCTATAAAGAAGAAAGAGTACCAGTAGAAAAAGCAAGGATTCAGATTGATACGAAAGATATTTTTGCTAAGATCATTGGCGCAAATGGGAGTATGAAAAACTCGGTTGAGCAAGCGAAAGCCGCCATTTTATATCCGCCGAGAGGTCTGAATTGTTTGATCACTGGACCAACTGGATCGGGGAAAACCTACTTTGCACATGCGATGTTTCATTTTGCCAAAGCCAATCACGTCATTAGTGAAGACAACGAGTTGATCGTCTTTAACTGTGCCGACTACGCTAATAACCCGGAATTATTGATGAGTCACTTGTTTGGGTATGTCAAAGGTGCTTTTACTGGAGCAGAAGAGGAAAAAACCGGAATCATTGACCAAGCAGATGGAGGAATGTTGTTCCTAGATGAAATTCACCGGTTACCACCTGAAGGGCAAGAAATGATCTTTTACTTCATGGATCATGGTACCTATAGTCGATTAGGAGAAACAACAAAATCTCATGAAGCAAATGTTCGGATCGTGGGAGCGACAACTGAGGACCCTGGTTCTTCTCTATTAGAGACCTTTGTTCGAAGAATACCGATCAATATCAAGTTGCCATCTTTTGAAAAACGCCCTGCAAATGAAAAAATCGACCTGGTTAAAATTATGATCGCCCATGAAGCTAACCGTATCCAGCGGCAAATTTCGCTAACTGAAGATGTTGTTAAAGCGTTGATCGGTAGTGTAACCTATGGGAACATCGGTCAGTTGAAATCGAATATCCAATTGATTTGCGCTCGTGGTTTTTTAAATCATATCAATTCTCCTGAAATTTCGATTACGATCGATGATTTGACGGAAGGGATTAGAAGTGGATTGATCCAATTAGCAAGTAATCGAGTAGCGATGTCCGAACTATCGAAGCTATTGGAGCCCAAAATTACGGTGTACCCTAACGACACAATCATGAAGATTCAATCTGATTCTTATGAACTACCCTATAATCTTTATGACATTATTGGGGACAAAGCAGCGCTATTAAAGTCTGACGGATTAGATCAAGAAGCCATCAATCACTTTATTTCAACGGATATCAACATCCATTTGAAATCTTTTTACAAGGATCATGGATTCTCATTCAATGCCGATAATAAACTAGCTGAGTTTGTTGATCCTAAAATCATCGAAGTCACCAATCAAATATATATAATGGTAAAAAATGCCTTGCCATATGAGTTTCAGCAAAATTTTATCTACGCAATGAGTCTGCATATCAGTTCTTTTTTAAAAAGAATCAATATCGGTGAAGAGCGCCATACGAATGATAATATACGTGAAATGGCAATTGATTTTCCGGTGGAGTATGAAGTAGCGAAAGAAGTTAGAAAGTATATTGAGGAGTATTTCCAAGTAACGATTCCAGATAGCGAAGATTACTATCTCACTGTCTTGCTTGTGTCGCTAAGGGCAAATCAAGCAAGCGGTCGTATTGGGGTAGTCGTGGCAGCACATGGTAATAGTACAGCAAGCAGCATGGTTCAAGTGGTCCAACAATTATTAGATGCAGACAATGTACGAGCGGTCGATATGCCATTGGATATGGATCCTAAAACGGCGCTTAGTCGGATCGAACGAATGGTGCAAGAGGTGGATGAAGGCAGTGGAACGATCTTATTAGTGGATATGGGTTCGCTTGCTTCATTTAATTCTCAGATTCAGCGAGATACAGGAATTCCTGTGCGGACAGTTGACATGGTGACGACCTCTTTGGTATTAGAGACGGTTCGCAAAGTTTCTGTGTTAGGTACGGATTTAGATATGTTATACGATTCCTTGAAAAATTTCCGTGGTTATGCAGAAATTTCGATGGAAAAAACACCTGAACCGACCGCACTCAGAAAAAAAGCCATCTTAGCTATTTGTGCATCTGGTGAAGGAACCGCACAACGAATCAAAGAATTGATCGAACGTTCTATAAGTAAACGGCAAGATGTCGAGTTGACTGTTTTGGCACTCTCTGTTTTAGAATTGGAAAAAGAATTGCCTAAATTAATCGAAAATTACCAAGTCATTGCGACTACTGGAATTACAGATCCGCAGATTGCTGCGCCATTTATTCCATTGGAGCGGTTTATCGATCAAAATATCGAGTTGATTTTAGATCAATTATTACTTGAGGCAGAATTAGATGAAACAGAAGAAGTGCCATTGAGTGAAGAAACTGCAAAACAGACTTGTGTGAAATTTATCGAACAAAATTTTACGTTTATCAATGGAACAAAATTGATTGATCCTTTATGGAATTTTAGTAATCAAGTGTCTGAGAAGCTATCGATTGAGAATCATGGATATAGTTTTAAAATCAATTTAGTTTTACACACAGTGGGGATGATTGAACGGATTTTATTAAACGAGCCATTGAATGTTGAATCAGACGAACTGGAAAAAGCGATGGAAGATCCTTTGTTTTCGTCTATCCAACAATTGTTATCCCCGTTGGAAAAGACCATCAGATTTGAAACACCTTCATCTGAAGTTTATTATTCATTAAAGCTGATTCGTAATGAATTGGCAAAAAATGAATACACTAAATGAAAAATACACAAAAAAGATACACTGTTGTTAGTGTATCTTTTTTGTGTATTGCTTCGAAACGCCTTAAAACCCTTTAGTGTATTGATAAAAAGTTGGCACGGTTCTTGCTTTTATATAAATGTGCCAATAGATGGTTATACACACAGAAAATGAGAGGGGTTTCTGTGAAGTAGTTTAACAAAAGGAGATTTGCTGATGGATATTCGGTTAGCGCGTATAGATGATCGTTTGATCCATGGACAAGTTGCAACGGTCTGGTCAAAATTGACCGGCGTGGAACGCATCATTGTTATTAGTGATCTAGTAGCCCAAGATAAATTGAGAAAGTTTCTTTTAAAAGAAGCTGCTCCACCGGGGATCATCGCAAATGTGATCACGGTGAAAAAAATGATTCAAGTTTATCAAAGCGGTTTACTAGCAACGACGAAAGTGATGCTTTTATTCACTAATCCTCAAGACGTTGAGAAAATTGTCTTAAGTGGTGTACAGCTGGATTCATTGAATATCGGTGGGATGAGTTTTTCTGAGGGGAAGACGATGATTACAAATTTTGTGTCAGTCGACCATAAAGATATTGCATCGTTCCAATTCTTGAATCAGCAAGGTGTAGAATTAGAAATTCGCAAAGTACCCGCAGATAGAAAGATCCTTTTGATGGAATTACTAGCAAAAGCCAAAAAGGCATAATATTGTTGTTGGAAAATGGTCAAATTCATCTGTTGTAATGGTTAGCAATTATTTTAATATTTGATTTGTTACAACAAAAAGAAGTAGGAGGTATAAATATGGTAGGGATTATCCTTGCAAGTCATGGACAATTTGCTGAAGGTATCTTGCAATCAGGTTCAATGATTTTTGGCGAACAAGAAAACGTCAAAGCAGTCATTTTAAAACCAAGCGAAGGTCCAGATGACTTGAGAGCCAAATTAGAAGAGGCTGTTGCTTCTTTTGATAATCAAGACGAAGTATTGTTCTTAGTTGATTTATGGGGCGGAACACCGTTCAATCAATCAAACACATTGTTTGAAGAACACAAAGACAAATGGGCAATTGTTAGTGGTTTGAACTTGCCTATGTTGATCGAAGCTTATGCGTCACGTTTTTCAATGGAATCTGCTCAAGAAATTGCAGCACATATCATTGAAACAGCAAAAGATGGTGTGAAAGTGAAGCCAGAAGAGCTTGAACCACAAGAAGCACCAAAAGCAGAAGTTTCTGATGGACAACCTAAAGGTGCATTACCTGAAGGAACAGTAGTTGGCGACGGTAAGATTAAATATGTTTTAGCACGTGTTGACTCACGTTTATTACATGGTCAAGTTGCTACTGCATGGACAAAAGCTGTTCAACCAAATCGGATCATCGTTGTTTCAGATGCTGTATCAAAAGATGATTTACGTAAGAAATTGATCGAACAAGCTGCTCCTCCAGGGGTTAAAGCAAACGTTATCCCAATTTCTAAAATGATCGAAGTTGCTAAAGATCCAAGATTTGGGAATACAAAAGCTTTGCTATTGTTTGAAAATCCTGAAGACGTGTTGACAGCTGTTGAAGGCGGCGTTGACATCCAAGAATTAAACGTAGGTTCAATGGCCCACTCAGTTGGGAAAGTTGTCGTAAGTAAAGTTTTATCAATGGGCCCTGAAGACGTAGAGGCATTTGAAAAACTAGAAAGCAAAGGAGTTAAATTTGATGTACGTAAAGTACCAAATGACTCTCGCGACAATATGGACGAAATTCTTAAAAAAGCTAAGTCTGAATTATCTAAAGCATAATTCAAAAAACTAATATTTATAGGAGGCTTATCATGTCTATTATTTCAATGATTTTAGTCGTATTCGTTGCCTTTCTAGCAGGGATGGAAGGGATTCTGGATGAATTCCAATTTCATCAACCTCTAGTGGCATGTACATTAATAGGTTTAGTAACAGGTAACCTTGAAGCAGGTATCGTATTAGGTGGTACTCTTCAAATGATCGCTCTTGGCTGGGCAAATATCGGAGCTGCTGTAGCACCAGATGCTGCATTGGCATCAGTTGCATCTGCAATTATTTTAGTATTAGGTGGTCAAGGTGTTCGAGGCGTTCCATCAGCTATTGCTATCGCAGTACCACTTGCTGTTGCTGGTTTGTTCTTAACAATGATCGTACGTACAATCGCTGTTCCTATCGTTCACTTGATGGATGCTGCTGCTGAAGAAGGTAACATCCGCAAAGTTGAAATGTGGCACATCATTGCAGTATGTTTACAAGGTATCCGTATTGCAATTCCTGCTGGAGCATTATTATTCATCCCAGCTCAAACTGTTCAATCTTTCTTAGAATCAATGCCTGCATGGTTAACAGACGGTATGGCTATTGGTGGGGGAATGGTTGTTGCTGTAGGTTACGCATTAGTAATCAACATGATGGCAACTAAAGAAGTATGGCCATTCTTCGTTATCGGTTTTGTTGTAGCTGCAATTACTCAATTAACATTGATTGCCCTAGGTGCTTTAGGTGTTGCTTTAGCTCTTATCTACTTGAACCTTTCTAAAATGGGAGGCTCTTCAAATGGTGGCGGAGGAAGCAACTCAGGTGACCCTCTAGGCGACATTTTGAATGACTATTAATCTTGAAGGAGGAAAATAAAAATGGCAGAAGAAAAAATTACTTTATCTAAAAGAGACCGTTTAGCTGTTGCATGGCGTTCTACCTTCATTCAAGGTTCATGGAACTATGAACGTATGCAAAATGGTGGTTGGGCTTTCTCAATGATCCCAGCAATCAAAAAATTATACAAAACGAAAGAAGAGCGCACAGCAGCTCTTAAACGTCACTTAGAATTTTTCAACACACATCCATATATTGCTTCACCTATCTTGGGTGTTACGCTAGCATTAGAAGAAGAACGCGCAAATGGCGCTCCAGTTGACGATGTAGCGATCCAAGGGGTTAAAGTTGGTATGATGGGACCTCTTGCTGGTGTTGGTGACCCAGTATTCTGGTTTACTGTTCGTCCGATGTTAGGAGCTCTTGGTGCTTCTCTAGCAATGGGTGGTAATATTCTTGGACCAATCATCTTCTTCTTAGGTTGGAACATTATTCGTTGGTCATTCATGTGGTATACACAAGAATTTGGTTACAAAGCTGGTTCTAAAATCACAGATGATTTATCTGGTGGATTATTGCAAGACGTAACAAAAGGTGCATCTATCTTAGGGATGTTCGTATTAGCCGCCTTAGTACAGCGGTGGGTATCGATTAAATTCTTGCCAGTTGTATCAACTGTTAAGTTAGATAAAGGTGCTTACATTGAGTGGGATAAATTACCTGCTGGTGGCGAAGGAATCAAGAGTGCTTTTGAACAAGTAAACAGTGGTCTAGCACTTAGTCCTGAAAAAGTAACAACTTTACAAGATAACTTAGATCAATTGATCCCAGGGTTAGCTGCTTTAGCATTGACATTACTATGCATGTGGTTATTGAAGAAAAAAGTTTCTCCAATTGTCATTATCTTAGGTCTATTCGTTGTCGGTGTAGTTGGCCATGTTGTTGGTCTTTTATAATAAGAATCTAGCTCGGGCGTAGCCCCGAGCTTTTTTTATCAAAAAGTAGATGCTGCTTGAGATTTCAACATTGAAACGATAGTATACTAGATAGATAAAATAATAGGAGTGATTAAATGGTTCAATCAATCAATACAAAAGTTGATTTGGTAATTGATGCCACTGCGTTTACTGGTTTGACTGATTATGGGAAAATCATGATTGGAGACCGAGGATTCGAATTTTATCATGCAAGAGACACTCGGAAATTTGTTCAAATCCCTTGGGAAGAGATTGATTACGTCATCGCATCCGTTATGTTCAAAGGAAAATGGATTCCGCGCTATGCCATTCAAACAAAGAAAAATGGTACATATACATTTTCTTCTAAAGAACCCAAAAAAGTACTTCGCGCTATCAGAAAATACGTAGATCCTAGTCGTATGGTTCAATCCTTGAGCTTTTTTGATGTAGTGAAACGTGGTGTCAAAAGTATCTTCAAACGCAAGTAGAAAAACACGAATGTATGCTCTTCGCAGCATGTCATTCGTGTTTTGTTTTGTGTTTCGCTTTTTCTTTTGTGTGCGGTGTCATTATCTAGGTCAGCTTCAACGCTGGTTCAATCATTTGCTCCTAATAATTTTCCTATGCTAGAATGAAACTGTAAAGAAGGAGGTTATTAGTATGGGTTGGATATGGACTTTAATCGTTGGTGCAGTCATCGGAGCCATTGCTGGAGCAATTACCAGTAAAGGAAATTCTATGGGGTGTATCACAAATATCATTGCTGGATTGATTGGTTCAAGTATCGGTCAAGCAATTTTTGGTAACTGGGGACCACATGCAGCTGGTATGGCACTTATTCCATCAATTTTAGGCGCAGTTATTTTAGTGGCAGTTGTTTCATTCTTTTTTGGGAAACGATCATAATCAAATAGATTAACGCTTAGCCAATAGTTTTGCAGATAGAAGTAAATAGTTAAGGCAGATCTGAAACTGATTTGTCTTAACTATTTTTGTTTTACTAAGTTTATTAAGAAAATTTGTTTTATCTGCTGTGTCAGAAAGAAAATTTGCTATAATAGAAAAAAGAGAGCAAAGAAAGAAGGAATTTCATTTATGATGCTACGAGTAGAAAAATTGCGTAAAAAGATGCAAGAAGAAAATTTAGATTCATTTTTGATCACTAGTCCATACAATCTTCGTTATTTGACTAATTTTACTGGTACGACAGGCTTAGCGGTCATCACATTGGAAAAAGCCTTTTTTATTACTGACTTTCGTTATACCGAGCAAGCAGCAGCTCAAGCTCAAGGATTTGAGATCATCAAAAATGTAGGACCGATTTTTGAAGAAGTAGCTGACTTAGTTCAAAAAGAAGGACTACGTGAACTTGGTTTTGAAGAAACAACTGTTTCCTTCTTAGAATATTCGGTATTAGAAGAGATCATTGATGCGCAACTGATTCCTATTTCGGGCATGATTGAAGAACTTCGAGAAATCAAAGACGAAGAAGAAATTGCGATTATTGAAAAAGCTTGTAGTATTGCAGATTTGGCATATGACCATATTCTCAAGATGATTCAACCGGGAATGACAGAGATCGAAGTTGCCAACCAATTAGATTTTTATATGCGTTCACTTGGAGCGTCAGGTGTTTCTTTTGAAACAATCGTTGCTAGTGGTTTACGCTCAGCTATGCCGCATGGAGTTGCTAGCAAAAAAATCATTGAACAAGGCGATTTAATCACAATAGATTTTGGATGCTACTATGAAGGTTATGTTTCTGATATGACACGAACATTTGCGATTGGTGACCCAGGAGAACAATTAAAAGAAATTTATCAAATCGTTCTTGAAGCCCAGCTAGCAGTTCTGGAAGTAGCTAAACCAGGAGTTACCGGTAAGCAACTAGATGCTGTAGCTAGAGATTACATTACGAAACATGGTTATGGCGAAGCTTTTGGACACTCAACAGGACATGGAATTGGCTTAGAGATCCATGAAGGACCCAATGTTTCAGTTCGAGCTGAGAAACAATTTGTTCCAGGAAATATTATTACCGACGAACCAGGCATTTACTTACCAGGTATCGGTGGCGTTAGAATCGAAGATGATTTATTGATTACTTCTGATGGAAATCGCGTGTTGACGCATTCACCAAAAGAGTTGATTATTTTATGATGAGCGTAGCCTAAAGCATCATTCACTCAGACTTTGTTATAGAAAATCACTTGATTTAATGATACACTATAGAAGACAGCAAGCTTTGAAAACAAAGCGTAATTTGTTTGAGAAAAAGACTCTCAAATAGGCAAGTGAACAGTTTACCTTTATACGTTTCGAATGAAGAATAAGTGAAAGAACGGTTCATTCGTAGGCAACAATCTGTGTAGAGGCAAAAGGAGGAATAGATAAAATGGCAGAGGACAAAAATTTAGTTTTGAATGCGACTCAAGAGCTTGGTGAAATTGTCATTGCGCCAGAAGTCATTGAAGTGATTATTGGTATCGCTGCTTCAAAAGTAGAAGGCGTTTATGGGATGCGTGGAACATTTGCCAGCAACGTAACGGAATTATTAGGGCGTGCAGCGCATGGTAAAGGTGTCTATTTAGTAAATGATGAAGATGGGTTAAAAGTAGATCTTTATTGCTATTTAGAATATGGGGTTTCTGTTCCCAGAGTAGCGATGGAAATGCAAGAACGCGTGAATCAGCAAGTTCTTTTCATGACAGACATTGCTTTAGCAGAAGTCAATGTTCATGTGGTAGCAGTCGTACCGGAAAAACTAGAACAACCAGCAATTGAAGAACTTTTTGAAGACGAAGAGGAAGAAAATGAATAAAGAATTATCAAGACACGAAATTCGTGAAATGGCTTTACAAGCATTATTTCCATTAGATTTTAATGCTGATTTGACCAAAGAAGACGCAATTTTCCATGCAATTGAGTTGGATCACAAAGAAATGATCAATGAAGAGGAGTCAGAGTTTGTTCCTGTTTATTTAGATACATTGGTTGGCGGTGTGTGTGCGAAAAAAGGCGAATTAGACCAAACCATTGAGAAGCACCTCAAAGGAAACTGGCGCATCAATCGTATCTCTAAGATGGATTTGATCATCTTGCGTATCGCCATCTTTGAAATGAAGTACATTGAAGATGTACCATCCGCAGTCGCATTGAATGAAGCCATTGAATTAGCCAAAACTTTTAGTGATGATCAATCACGTAAGTTTGTCAACGGTGTATTATCTAATGTTTTAAAAGAGATTGAAGCTGGGGCATAGTCCCAGCTTTTTTCTATGAAAACAAGGAAACGGGTTCTAAAAGCTTGTTTATCTATGGTAGAATGAAAGCACAAAAAAATCTGGGAGTGATCGTATGGCAGAATTGATTAATGGAAAAGAACTAGCTGAAAAAATGCAAGCAGAGATTGCGATAAAAGTGAGCGAATTAAAAACAAAATCGATCTCCCCCGGATTGGTCGTTTTATTAGTAGGAGAAAATCCAGCCAGTCAGGTTTATGTACGTAATAAAGAACGTTCCGCAAAATCAATCGGGATCCATTCAAAAGTTGAACGTTACCCAAGCACGATCTCTGAAGAAACGTTGTTAGCTGAAATCGAAAAATATAATCAAGACCCAAATTTTCACGGGATTCTTGTTCAGTTGCCATTGCCGAAACACATTGATGAAGAAAAAGTCTTATTAGCAATTGATCCTAAAAAAGATGTAGATGGTTTTCATCCAATGAATTTAGGACGATTATTAGCTGGTAACCCGGATAAGATTCCTTGTACGCCATATGGCATCATGAAAATGTTCGCAGCTTATGATATCGATTTGGCAGGGAAGCGGGCGCTGGTGATCGGACGTAGCAATATTGTAGGGAAACCAATGGCACAATTATTATTGATGGCAGATGCTACAGTAACGATTGCTCATTCAAAAACGGCTAACCTTGCTGAACTTGCAAAAGAAGCTGATATTTTAGTCGTAGCGATTGGGCGAGGCCATTTTGTTACTAAGGAATTTATCAAACCAGGCGCAGTGGTGATCGATGTTGGTATGAATCGTGATGAGCATGGGAAATTAATCGGTGATGTAAAATTTGATGAAGTAGAACCTTTAGCAAGCTATATCACTCCAGTGCCTAAAGGAGTAGGACCTATGACGATTACGATGCTGATGTATCAAACCGTGCTGGCTGCTGAAGCAGGTGAGTAGATGACACAAGAATATTTAACAGTAACCACATTAACCAAGTATTTAAAAAGGAAATTTGATGTAGACCCTTATCTTGAAAGGGTCTATTTAACAGGTGAAATCTCGAATTTTCGTTTGAGAGCAAATGCACATCAATATTTTAGTTTAAAAGATGACCATGCAAAAATCTCAGCAATCATGTTCAAAGGTGCATTTCAAAAATTGCGGTTCCAGCCCAAAGAAGGGATGAAAGTATTAGTTGTCGGACGGATCTCTCTTTATGAAGCTTCTGGTTCTTATCAGATTTACGTTGAACACATGGAACCTGATGGTGTAGGAGCGCTATATCAAGAATTAGAAGAACGAAAAGAAAAATTGCGAAAAGAAGGTCTTTTTAAGCCGGAACATAAGCAAGCTCTTCCACGTTTTCCAAAAAGAATTGCAGTTTTGACCAGTCCAAGCGGTGCAGTTATCCGAGATATCATCACAACTGTCAAAAGACGTTACCCCATCGCCCAACTCGTCCTATTCCCAACGGTGGTGCAAGGAAATCAAGCAGCTGATAATATCGTTGAAAATATCCGTCGTGTTGAAGAACTGGGAGATTTCGACACGATGATCATTGGACGTGGCGGCGGATCGATTGAAGACTTGTGGCCATTTAATGAAGAAAGAGTAGCACGTGCCATCTTTGAGGCACGAACACCTGTGATTTCTTCAGTTGGACATGAGACGGATACTACTATTGCTGATTTAGCAGCAGATGTACGAGCAGCCACACCGACGGCGGCAGCTGAATTAGCTGTTCCTGTTTTATCTGAAGTATTGTTGAAGCTGAAAGAACGGCAAGCAAGGCTTGAACAGGCCTTTTTGCGTCAAATTCAACGCAAACAAGAACGTTTTGAACGAGCAAAACAATCATATGTTTTCCGTCAACCGGAACGTCTGTATGAAGGACAAACAATTAAGCTTGATCAGTTCAAACAGCGCTTGTTCCAAGCGACACAACAAATTTATCATTTGAAAGAAAAACAAACGGTTCGTTTGAACCATCAGTTGGCACAAGTTGCACCGACTTATCGAGTGAAATCTGCCAAGCAAGAAACAGACTACTTAGAGAAGCGGTTAGCTGAAAAAATGGAACAATATATGCAGAGCCAGCAGCAACGTTTCCAACAAGCGATTCAATCATTAGATTTGCTTAGTCCGTTGAAAATCATGGGGCGAGGATACAATTACACAACAATCGAAGGTCGTGTCGTGAAAAGTGTGACAGAGATGAAGCCTGAGGATACGATCACGATCCATTACCAAGACGGACAAGTGAATGCTACGGTACAAGAAGTAGAAGAAGGAGAATGATCAATATGGAAAATCCGACATTTGAGGAATCATTACAAGAATTAGAAAAAATTGTCATGGAATTAGAACAAGGTGATGTACCTTTAGAATCTGCTTTAGATGCTTTTAAACGAGGAATGGAATTAAGTAAACATTGCCAAGATACTTTAACTAAAGCTGAAAAAACCTTGACGAAAATGATGTCAGAGGCAAATGAAGAAGTTACTTTTGAAGGAAATGAGGAAGCATAATGAAGTTGGCTGATTTTTCAACGATCCATCTATCTTCTGTAGAAGAAGAAATTGTTTCTTTTCTAAATGACTACACTTCTGATGAACAGTTGAAAGAAAGTATGCTTTATTCCGTTCGCGCTGGAGGCAAACGGATTCGTCCTTTGCTTTTACTGAGTACAGTAGCTGCGTTTGGCGAATCGATCAATATAACAACTTATCAAGTAGCAGCTGCTTTGGAAATGATCCACACGTATTCGTTGATTCACGATGATCTTCCGGCAATGGACAATGATGATCTACGCCGCGGGAAACCAACAAACCATAAAGTCTACGGGGAAGCACTGGCTATTTTAGCAGGAGATGGGTTATTGACAGGTGCCTTTCAACTCATCAGTATGGCTCATTTAGCAAACTCACCAAAACTTTTACTGCTGCAACAATTAGCAATCAATGCTGGTACCCAAGGGATGGTTGCTGGTCAAGCAGCGGATATCGAGGGAGAAACAAAACAATTAACATTAGAGGAATTAATGTTTATTCACGAAAGAAAAACTGGTCGCTTGATGCACTACGCTTTATTAGCGGGAGGAGTATTAGCAAATCAACCGGAGGAAGTTTTAGCTAGCCTACAAAAATTAGCCAGTCATCTAGGCCTTGCTTTTCAAATCCGTGATGATCTGCTCGATGTGGTTAGCACGACTGAAGTATTAGGTAAAACAGCTGGTAAAGATGCTAAAATGGAAAAAACGACTTATCCAGGTTTATTAGGTATCGAAGAAACAAAAAGCGCACTTGAAAATGAGATTGATGCGGCGAATCGAATGATTGATCAGTTAGAACAAACGGTGTGTTCATTTGATGGGCAACTTTTACGTCAATTAGTTCAGCAATTCAGTGTATAGAAATGGAGAAAAAAATGGAAAAAGAACGCGTAGACGTTTTAGCAGTCAAACAAGGCTTGTTTGAAACGAGAGAGCAAGCCAAACGTTCAGTTATGGCTGGTTTGATCTATAACGAAAAAAATGAACGTTTCGATAAGCCAGGGGAAAAAATCCCTGTAAGTAGTGAATTACAGATCAAAGGCAAAAAATTACCTTATGTTTCTCGTGGAGGATTGAAATTAGAAAAGGCACTAAAGGTCTTTGATTTATCTGTAGAAGGTAAAATATTATTGGATATTGGAGCATCAACGGGTGGTTTTACCGATGCGGCTTTACAAAATGGTGCAAAAATGAGTTATGCTCTGGATGTTGGGTATAATCAATTAGCTTGGAAAATCAGACAAGATGAACGAGTTGTAGTAATGGAAAGAGCGAATTTTCGTTATGCCAAACCAGAAGATTTTCAAGAAGGAACCCCAGAGATTGCCGTCATTGATGTATCATTCATTTCTTTACGTTTGATGTTAGTGCCATTACACGAAATTTTAGTTGACGGTGGCGAAGTGATTGCTTTGATCAAACCACAATTTGAAGCGGGGAAAGAAGCAGTTGGCAAGAATGGGATCGTTCGTGACCCTCAAACGCATGTACAAGTGATTGAGGATATTTTACACTTTGCTGCGATGCATGGGTATGATGTATTAGATTTAAGTTATTCGCCAATAACCGGTGGAGAAGGGAACATTGAATTTTTAGCCCATTTGAAAAAAGTTTCTGATCAAGGAACGTTATCTCCAGATGTGGCGCCCGAAAAGATCGTCCAAGAAGCCCACAACCAGTTTAACCACAAATAATGACGGGCAAGCAATAAAGAAGACAGCGGATTCTTCTTTATTAAGCGTTTGAAATAAGCTATCATAGTAAGGAAGAATACGTAAAGGAGCGAAGAACGTATGCGAAAAAAAGATCGGCATCGTTTGATTACCCGGCTACTAAATGAAAATGATATCAGAAAACAAGAAGAATTTGTGGAGATCCTGAAAAACAAAGGGATTTCAGTGACGCAGGCAACGATTTCCAGAGATATCAAAGAACTCAAACTCATCAAAGTTCCTGCAGCTGATGGAGGTTATCGCTATAGTCTTCCTGCAGAAACTACTGAAGACGTTAGTACGAAATTAGAAAAGTTATTGAAAGATGCATTTGTGGCTGTTGATCAAATGGAAAAATTTGTCATTTTAAAAACTTTACCAGGCAACGCTTCTGCTGCGGCTAATTTAATTGATAAAAGATATAAAAAAGAATTGTTTTCCATCATTAATGATGACGATAATGTGTTGATGATCACACGAACAGAAGAAGATGCAGTTGCATTGAAAATGGATTTTTTACATTACCTTTGAGTTGAGGAGTGGTTGCCTTGTTACAAGAGATCAGTATTACTAATTTTGCGATTATTCCGGAATTGCATTTGTCTTTCCATAAAGGAATGACAGCTCTAACTGGCGAGACCGGGGCAGGTAAATCGATTATCATTGATGCCCTTGGATTACTGGCTGGTGGTAGAGGCTCCAGTGATTATATTCGCCAAGGAGCCGATAAGTGTATCTTAGAAGGGTTGTTTGAATGGCCAAGTCAAGAAGGATTTACTGAATTGATGGAAGAACTTGGCATCGAATCAGATGGTGATAACTTGATTGTTCGTCGTGATATGGCATTAACGGGTAAAAATGTCTGCCGAGTCAATGGACATATTGTTACGCTGGCAAACCTTAGAAGGATCGGAAGTTATCTAGTTGATATTCAAGGACAAAATGAACACCAGGAGCTATTACAACCAGAAGCCCATTTAAATTTATTGGATCGTTTTGGTGATCGTACTTTTCAACAACAAAAGAAAAAATATCAAAAAGAGTATGCTATCTATCGTGAGCTCGAACGAAAAATGCGGAAAGTCCAACAAAATGAAAAATCATTTGTTCAACGGATCGACATGCTTCATTTTCAACAAGAAGAAATCGCAGCAGCTGATTTACAAGTTGGCGAAGAGGAACAGTTAAGCGAGGAAAGAGAAAAATTAAGCAATTATCAAAAGATCGTGGATAGTTTTGCTAGTGGTTATAGTGCATTGAGTGCGGGAGAACCCAGTAGTGTGGATAACGTTGGTTTAGCTGTTTCTGAACTACAAAGCATTGCTCATCTAGATAATGAATATGAAGCAATCGTTGAGAATGTTCAAAGTGCTTATTATTTACTTCAAGATGCCATTGGTGACATGAGTCGCCAAATTGATCTGTTGGAATTGGATGAAAACCGATTAGAAGAAGTCAATCAACGGCTTGAATTGATTCGTCAGTTGAAACGCAAATATGGGGAGTCAGTGGAAGCAATCCTTGATTATTACGAAGAAATCACTAAAGAACTGGATTCTTCTGATTTCTCAGAAGGTCAACTAGAAAAAATGCAACTGGAATTAACTGAAAAAGAAACGTTCTTGCAAGAACAAGCATTAGCACTGCATAAAACAAGAAAAAAAATCGCTAAAGAACTAGAAAAATCAATCTTAACGGAATTAAAAAGTCTGTATATGGAAAACACGGAGTTTGAAGTCCGTTTTTCATCTGAAAAAAATGGACAATTAGATGCTAATGGATTGGACCAAGTGGAATTTTACATAACCACAAATCCTGGAGAACCATTGAAGCCATTAGTAAAAGTTGCCTCAGGCGGGGAACTATCACGTATGTTGTTGGCGTTAAAAACTATTTTTTCTTCAGAACAAGGTGTGACTAGTATCATTTTTGATGAAGTGGATACAGGAGTAAGCGGTCGAGTTGCCCAAGCGATTGCAGATAAGATCTCACAGATCTCATGTCACTCACAAGTTTTGTGTATTACCCATCTACCGCAAGTCGCTGCAGTTGCCGATTTTCAATACTATATTCAAAAAGAAGTCATTGATGGGCGTACCCAAACATCGGTTACCGAACTACAACCCACACAACGAGAAACCGAAATTGCCCGAATGTTAGCTGGAAGTGAAATTACCCCACTAACAGTCGAGCATGCCAAAGAATTATTACGCTTAGCAAGTAAATAGAAAAATAGGTAGAAGCCTGAGCAGTCTAAGAGAAGAGGATATCTTAGAATGAACAGTTATTTGACTCAGAGATGCTACTTGTATGGCAGCAACTAAAACGACACTTGGCTTTCTTATAAAAAACGAACCATTAGCAAGCGAACATTCTTTCCTAGCAGGGTAAAAAACAAGTCCCGCACTTCTTTTTAGGAAGTGCGGGACTTGTTTTTTAAGCCATTCTTACATGACACTCATAACTGCAGTCAAGACAACTGAACCAATCGTTAAGATCAACATGGTCCAAACAACGAATTTAGTGATTTTTGAAAAAGTACTTGTTTGTTTATTCTCGCGCATAATTTTTACCTCGAAATTTTTTAGTTGTCTTTAGTTTAACTCCTTTTACTTTTCTTCACAAGGGGACGGTTACAAAAACTTTCCCTTTTTTAAATAATAAGCAGTAGCGATACTGATAAAAATCATCAGTAGAATAATCCATAAAAACGCATCGTCCCTTCCTGCAATAGGAAGCTTGATATTCATTCCATATAGACTACCAATGATGGTCGGGATCGTTAAGATGATCGTTAGAGAAGTTAAAATTTTCATAATATTGTTTAGATTATTAGAAACAATCGCTGAAAAGGTTTGATTCATTTGTTCAACTAGTTTTAATTGAATTCGAGCGGTAGTGCGTGATTGTTCGGTTTCAATAATCACATCATGGAGATGATTTTTTAAAGCGTGGTTTTCTTGGATCGTTTTGTTTTTTACTAAGGTTTTTAAAGTGGTCAAGTTAGCCGTGGTTGCTTCTTTGAAATAAACCAAGCTTTTTTGGATATCCATGATTTGATACAGTTGACTATTTTCTGTTGAGACACGCAATTGTTTTTCCAAGACATCGCATTGTGATTGTAAGGTGCTGAGATAAGTATTGTAGGAAAAAGTAATTTGCCACAATAATTGCATGAAGATATTTAAGTTGGCTGGTAAATCATTTTCAGTAAAAGCTTGACTAAATACTTTTTTCAAAAAGAGTGGTTCATGATTCGTAATTGTGATAAGCTTTTTTTTAGGTGTCACAATAATAGAAAAAGGGTAAGTATCTACTTGAAAATAGCCACTTGGGCTTGTTTTTGGAAACGGGTATTGCAATAATAATAACGCTGGTTTTGTTAATTTGGTCTGATTAAATTCTTCTTCTCGTGAATTTTCAGCATCGTCTAAAATAGAAGTAATGTAATCAGACGGAATTTGAAATTGGTGTGTGATTTGCTGGATTTCATCTTCACTCGGACGTTCGACGCAATACCAAATCGTATCTGCTGTTTCTTTTTGAGTATTGACCAATTGTCGATTCTCGATAGAAAAATACTTGATCATTTTTGAACCTCCTAATACGCTCTTTCATCTATTATAACGAATATCAGAATAGAACACAGTGAAAGAGCTTGGAAAATGGGATTGGCTAGGAACAGGAAAAAGGTAGTATTAAAGGAGTGGACTCATACAATTTGGATTAGATCTTTATCTAAGAAGTAAAAATAGTAGAAAACTTTATAAATTTAAAATAAATGAAATAGTTGTGTAAAATACATCAGGTATACTTGAACCAACTATGAAAGGGAGTTTTGTTAGATGGGCACTTTTACGCCACTTGTTTTATTTTGGTATATCTTTCCAGCCATCGTGTTGTTTGGCTGTAATTTTTTAGTGAAAATTTTTTCATTAGATCGTCGTTTTAAAATCAAAGCGCCTGATCTTGCCGTTCCTTTTTTATGGGGAGGGATGCATGCATTGTCACGCAATTCTGCGACAGTTTCCTTCCTGCCTTTCTTTATGATTTCACTTTTGTTGATGGCGATTTGTATCGCTGTATTTCAGGCATATTACTATGATGAAATTATCTATTCACGTTATCTTAAAATGACTTGGCGTCTAGCTTTCTTGTTAACAAGTGGTTTTTATGTCGTTTTAATCGTCTTAAATCTTCTCTCGTATCTTTGATAAAAAGCCAATCAAGCTGTAAAAAGACTTTTTAAAGACTTTTTACAGCTTGATTCTTAAAATTTTTTTTACTAATAAAAAAGTTATTCTCTGATTTCCCATAAAAGGTGGTAGAAAGTGGGGGATTGTGGTAGACTAATTTTAGTTAGTGGAGAGATGGGGGTAGTTTCAATGTTCATGGGCGAATTTCGGCATAATATTGATACAAAAGGTCGTATGATCGTACCTTCAAAACTTCGTGAAGAGTTAGGTGAACAATTCGTTCTCACTCGTGGATTAGATGGCTGTCTTTTTGGCTATCCAATGAAAGAATGGGCGAATTTAGAAACAAAACTGAACGACATGCCTTTAGCGAAAAAAGATGCTCGAACTTTTGTGCGTTTTTTTTACTCGGCAGCCACTGAATGTGAATTAGACAAACAAGGACGGATCAACATTCCCAGTACATTAAGAAACTACGCTGCTTTAACGAAAGAATGTGTTGTCATTGGTGTATCCAATCGAATCGAGATTTGGGATGAGGCACGATGGCAAGAATTTTCTGAAGTGGCAGCAGAAAACTTTGATGAAATTGCTGAAAATATGATTGATTTTGGACTATAAGAATAGGAAGAGGCTGACTAATGACTGAGACATTTCAACACTATACAGTCATGTTGAAAGAAACGGTAGATGGCTTGAACATCAAACCAGATGGCATTTATGTAGACTGTACACTAGGCGGTGCCGGACATAGTGAATATCTTTTGAGCCAATTAAATACAAACGGGCACCTTTATGCATTCGATCAGGATCAAAAAGCCATTGATCATGCAAAAGTACGGTTAGCCCCATACATTGAAAAAGGTATGGTTACTTTTATCAAAGCGAATTTTCGTGAATTAGAAGCAAAGATAAAAGAGCATGTTCCTCAAGTCGATGGTATTTTGTATGATTTAGGCGTATCTTCTCCACAATTAGATGAAGCTGAACGAGGTTTTAGTTATCATCAGGATGCTCCTTTGGATATGCGTATGGATCAATCAGCACCTCTGTCAGCGTATGACGTTGTTAATGAGTATTCCTATAATGAATTAGTAAAAATCTTCTTTCGTTATGGCGAAGAAAAATTTTCTAAACAAATTGCTCGAGAAATTGAACGAGTAAGAAAAATCCATCCGATCCAAACAACTGGTGAATTAGTAGAAATCATTAAAGATGTGATTCCTGCACCAGCAAGAAGAAAAGGTGGACACCCAGCTAAACGAATTTTCCAAGCAATAAGAATTGCAGTAAATGATGAATTAGGTGCAGAAGAAGCTTCATTAGAACAGGCGATTCGGCTATTAAAAATCAATGGAAGAATCAGTGTGATCACCTTCCATTCATTAGAAGATCGAATTGTCAAAAGTATGTTCAAAGAATACAGTACCGTTCAAGATTTACCACCCGGATTACCGGTTGTTCCTGAAGAATTTCAGCCAGAGCTGAAGTTGATTAATCGAAAACCGATTCTTCCATCAGAAGAAGAACTAAGTGAAAATAATCGATCACGTAGTGCAAAATTACGGATTGCTGAAAAAATACGAGTGAAAGAGGAGTAGCGTAATGGCAGAATTAAAAAAAGTCCAAGAATATCCATATGATTTACCAGAAGTGGTTGATCAACCAGAACAACAATTGCCAGATTCAAATCAAGAAATCGTACGCCCTCAATCACCGGCTAAACGCCTAAAACATATTTCTGTTTTAGAAAAATTAGCAGTAGTAAGTATTATTTTTTCAGTGATCGCACTATGTGTCTTAACAGTCATGTTACGAACAAATATCAGTGGTGTCGAAAAAGCAATCACAACGATTCAAACAGAGATCACTCAAAAAAACCAAGAAAAAACTAGTTTAGTACAGGAAAAAAATGAATTATCACGTACTGAACGAATCAAAAAAATCGCAGAAGAAAAAGGGTTGTCAATCAATGACGACAATTTAAGGAAAGTGAAGTAAATGAGTCTTAAAAATAAATTCCGGCGGTTTATGGAAAAGAAAAATCTAAATCCGACGAACAATCGCAAAAAAGTAGGTATCATTTTATTTGCTACGAGTATTGGATTGTTCTTTTTATTTGCCGTTCGTTTTTCTTATATCGTGATCGGTGGTCACGTGGCAGGAACCTCTTTGGCAGAAAAGACCGAACAACTTTACAAAGGGAGCGAGGTCGTAAAAGCAAAACGAGGAACGATCTATGATCGGAATGGGGTCGCTTTGGCAGAAGATGCCACTTCTTACTCAATCAAAGCAATCCTTTCAAAAACTTATACTTCTGGTGACAAAAAATTGTATGCCGAAGAAAAGAACTTTGACAAAATCGCCGAGATACTAAATAAAAATCTCTCTATAGAAAAGAACGATGCCTTACAAATCTTAAAAGATGGCGCCAAAAATAATCTATATCAAGTTGAATTTGGTTCTTATGGAAAAAATATCAGTCAAGAGACCAAACAGAATATAGAAGACGATATGAAGAAAGCAGGAGTAGTCGGTCTGTATTTTGAAGATCATCCCGCACGGATGTATCCTAACGGCGAATTTGCTTCCCACTTTATCGGCTATGCTGTTCCAGATAAAAATGAAAATGGCTTAGTTGGAAAGCTCGGACTAGAAGCTGCTTATAATGATATTTTAAGTGGTAAAAATGGGAAGATCGTTTACCAAAAAGACAACTACCAAAATCCTCTACCAGGAACAGTGGCAGAAGAAGTGAAAGCAGTTGACGGACAAGATATCTATACGACGTTGGATAGTCGTTTACAAAGTTATCTTGAAACGCTTATGGATCAAGTGAATGAAGAATACCAGCCAGAAGAATTAACAGCCATGTTGATGAAAGCGAAAACTGGAGAAATTCTAGCAATGGGTCAACGACCTACTTTTAATCCTGAAACGATGGAAGGCTTAACCGGCAAGGATGCTGTTTGGCGTAATTTCTTAGTGCAAGATAGCTATGAGCCTGGTTCAACTATGAAAGTCTTCACGACTGCAGCAGCGATCCAAGAAGGGAAATTCAATGAGAATGAAACGTACCAATCTGGGAAAATAAAAGTTGCTGACGCGACGATCAACGACCACGATTTTGGCGCAAAAGGAGTTCTTACGATGCGACAAGCGTTATCTTGGTCAAGTAATGTTGGGATGGTAATGCTGGAACAACGAATGGGCGGTACTTGGTACAACTACCTACAAAAATTAGGCTTTGGTCAAAGTACTCATTCAGGTCTAGATGATGAAGTAAATGGTGCTTTGCCAACAGAAAATATCGTTGACCGCGCAATGAGTTCTTATGGGCAAGCGATTGGTGTTACAAATTTCCAAATGATGAAAGCTTTCACTTCCGTCGCAAATAATGGAACGATGATCCAACCACGCTACATCAGTAAAGTTGTAGATCCTGCAACGAATGAAGAGCGTACAACGCAAACGGAAGTTTTAGGGCAACCATTTTCAAAAGAAACGACCGAAAAAGTACGAGAATATATGCGTGACGTAGTTGAAAGCGAAAATTATGGTAGTGCATATGGGGTATATAGTGTGCCGGGTTATAATGTTTCAGCTAAAACTGGTACGGCACAGATTGCTTCTGATAAAGGTGGGTACCAAACTGGCGATACAGCATACTTATATTCCATCGTCGAAATGGTTCCATCTGAAGATCCAGAGTATGTTTTATACATTACGATGAAACATCCTAAGACTTACGATCGAATGGCTTTAGCTAAAATCGCTAATCCATTGATGAAACGTGCGATGGACTTCCAAGAAAGTGAAGAAGAAAATTCACCAGAAGCAAAAACAGAAAAAATCACTGTAGCAGATTACCGTAATCTAAGTGCTGACGTTGCCGCAGCAGATGCACAGAAAAGTGGATTGCAACCTATCGTTGTTGGTGATGGGAAAAAAGTGAAGAAACAATCTACTGCAAATGGTGATCAATTGATTTCTGGCGAAAAACTGATCTTGTATACAGGCGGAGAAAAGCTAATGCCTGATGTCACCGATTGGTCCAAAGCAGATATTATGAAGTTAGGGAAAATCTTAGGGGTTGAAGTCACCTTCCATGGCGATGGTTACTGTAAGGAGCAAAGTTTAGCACCCTATGAAAAAATCACTGATAAAAAATTAAGTTTTACATTAGAAGAATAAGAATAGAATTGGGAGAGAAAAAGAGTATGGAGTGGACACAAGCATTGATTCCTATCGTTAGTAGTTGTGCAATGACTATTGCAGCAATGCCACTATTTATTGGGTATTTTCAAATGAAAAAACAAGGGCAGGCGATTCGTGAAGAAGGACCAAAATGGCATAATGTAAAAGCCGGAACTCCAACGATGGGTGGATTGGTGTTTTTAGTTGCAGCAATATTAACCGGAATTTGGGTTGGCGCTTGGCAAAATCAGTTGACGCCTACTCTTTTCATCCTACTATTTGTTTTAGCTTTATATGGTGTGATCGGATTTTTAGATGATTTCATTAAAATCTTTAAAAAACGAAACATGGGGCTAAACTCTAAACAAAAACTGCTAGGGCAGATCATTGGCGGAATTATTTTTTATCTTGTCTATCGTTCAGAAGGCTATCCTGGTACGTTAAATTTCTTTGGAATAGAGTTGCCACTTGGACTATTCTATGGGGTATTTGCTATTTTCTGGCTTGTTGGTTTTTCAAACGCGGTTAATCTGACAGATGGGATCGACGGATTAGTTGCTGGACTAGGAACGATCTCTTTTGCAACGTACGGGATCATTGCTTGGCATCAGCAACAATATGATGTCTTAGTTATTTGTTTAAGTGTGCTTGGTGGGTTACTTGGCTTTTTTGCTTATAATCGTAAACCAGCCAAAATATTCATGGGCGATGTTGGTTCTCTGGCATTAGGTGGATTATTGGCAGCAATTTCTATTATGTTAAACCAAGAATGGACATTGTTATTAGTTGGTTTGATTTATGTTATGGAGACAGCAAGTGTGATGCTTCAAGTTACTTCTTTCAAATTAACAGGAAAACGTATCTTCAAAATGTCTCCTATCCATCATCATTTTGAAATGTGTGGTTGGTCGGAATGGAAGATCGACATCATTTTTTGGTTAGTAAGTATTGTAACTTCTTTAATAACACTATGGTTCATTTGGTAGGAGATGACAGGAAATGAAAAAAATTTCAACATATGAAAACAAAAAAGTCCTTGTTCTTGGATTAGCGAAAAGTGGATTTAGTGCGGCCAAACTGTTACATGAGTTGGGCGCACTTGTCACTGTTAATGACGGAAAGCCGTTTGATGAAAATCCAGAAGCACAAGAGTTGCTATCACTGGGAGTCAAAGTGATTGCTGGAAGCCATCCGATTGAATTATTGGATGAAGAATTTTCTTTGATGGTGAAAAATCCGGGGATTCCGTATAGTCATCCATTTGTTCAAAAAGCACAAGAACTGGGTATTCCGGTAATTACGGAAGTGGAATTAGCTTACGAGGTAGCGGAATGTCCGATTATTGGGATTACGGGAACAAATGGTAAAACAACAACAACAACTATGACAGGCTTGTTATTGAACGCTGGTGATTTGCCAGGAACAGCTCGCCTAGCCGGGAATATCGGTTATCCAGCTAGTAGTGTGGCGCAAGAAGCAACAGCTGACGATAAAATCGTTATGGAACTATCTAGTTTCCAATTGATGGGAATCACTGATTTTCGTCCCCATGTAGCAGTAGTAACCAATATTTATGAGGCTCATATCGATTACCACAAAACGAGAAAAGAATATGTAAAAGCAAAATGGCATTTACAACAGAATATGACAGAGAAAGATTATTTGATTTTGAATTGGAATCAAGAAGAGTTAAGAGAACTCAGCAAAAAGACTAAAGCAACGGTGTTACCTTTTGCGACGGAACAAAAACTACCTAAAGGTGCCTATTCTTTAGATGGTAGTATCTACTATAACCAAGAACAAATCATGGATATTACAGAATTGGGTGTTCCTGGTTCACACAATGTTGAGAACGCACTAGCTGCCATCTCAGTTGCTAAATTATATGGTATCTCAAATGAAGCGATCAAAAATGCTTTACACCATTTCCATGGAGTACCGCATCGTACACAGTATGTGGGGGAATTTCAAGGAAGGAAGTTTTATAACGATTCAAAAGCAACTAATATTTTAGCTACTAAAATGGCATTAAGTGGTTTTCAGTTAGATCAATTAGTATTAATCGCTGGAGGTCTGGATCGGGGAAATTCATTTGATGAGTTGATACCAGCTTTAAAAGGCATCAAAGCGTTGATCACTTTTGGGGAAACTCAAAATAGATTAGCGGATGCCGGCAAGAAAGCAGGTATCCCTGTGATCAAGGCAGCTGAAAACGCAGAAGCCGCTGTACCGATCGCCCTTGAATTGAGTGAAGAGGGTGATTCGATCTTATTGTCCCCAGCAAATGCAAGTTGGGATCAATACCCTAATTTTGAAATTAGAGGCGAACGGTTTATGGAAGCTGTCAATAAACTAACTATACAAAAGTAGAAACGAGCGAGAATGAATGAAAATTTTGGTTACTGGTGGCGGAACTGGCGGGCATATTTATCCAGCACTAGCCTTCGTCAATTATGTAAAAACAAAAGAGCCGAATACTGAGTTTATGTACGTTGGAGCGCAAAGAGGCTTAGAAAATAAGATTGTTCCTGAGACCGGGATGCCTTTTCGTACGCTAGAAATACAAGGATTTCAGCGGAAACTTTCGCTACATAATCTGAAGACTATCCAACTTTTTTTAAAAAGTATTCGAGAAGCAAAAAAAATTTTAAAAGAATTTAAACCAGATGTGGTGATTGGGACTGGGGGCTACGTGTCGGGTGCAGTAGTCTATGCGGCATCTAAATTAGCGATTCCTACGATCATCCATGAACAAAATAGTGTGCCTGGCATCACCAATAAATTTTTAAGTCGCTATGTGGATCGAATCGCACTTTCTTTTGAAGATGCTGCTCCATTTTTTCCTGCAGAAAAATCGTCTTTGATCGGTAATCCTCGGGCGCAAGAAGTGGCGGATATGGATAAATCGAAAATTTTAGCCACTTATGGACTTGATCCAGAGAAAAAAACAGTCTTGATTTTTGGTGGTAGTCAAGGGGCTTTAAAAATCAATCAGGCAGTGACAGAATTTTTAATGTCGTTCGATCAGGAATACCAGGTTCTGTATGCCTCAGGCGAACGCTATTATAAAGATATCCAAACGAAAGTTCCTGCTTGTGCCAATGTCAGCATACAGCCTTATATCAATAAAATGGCAGAAGTAATGGCATCAAGCGATCTATTGGTTGGTAGAGCAGGTGCGACTTCGATTGCTGAATTAACAGCTTTAGGTTTGCCAGCTATTCTAATTCCAAGTCCTTATGTGACGAATGACCATCAGACAAAAAATGCAATGAGCTTAGTCAAAAACAATGCAGCGAAGATGATCAAAGATGACGAATTAGATGGACGTTCCCTAAAACAAGCGATTGAAGAGATCATGACCAATGATCAATTACAAAAACAAATGTCTTTAGCTTCTAAACAGCAAGGAATCCCAGACGCATCAGAAAGAATGTACGAGCTAGTAAAATCATTAATTCAAAAATAAAGGTGGTGTGGTCTTAGTGAGTAAGAAAAAAAAGCCAGACAAGCTGCCAAATGAATCTGAGGGTGAACAAAATCTAACTCCTTGGCAAAAGGCCAACCGGAAATATTTGGCAGAACACGAAAAAAAGGAAGAACAAAAAGAAGAGCAAAAAGAAGAAAAAAATGAAAATACAAATGAGCCGGCAGCATCCACTTCCGCTACTAAAGAAGCAGACTCAGCGGAAGGTGAGAAGCAAGAAGCAACCGCTTCTGATCCAATGAAAAAAGGAGACTCTGAGCCATTTGAAAAAATTGAACAACCAAAAATTGGTAGTCCTTATAATGGCTCTTTTTTAAATCGGCTACCGAATCTGAAAAATCAACGAAATAAAGTTCTTTATCGAAGACTGACTTTTATTATTTCAATCCTAACGATCCCACTGATTTTTTTGATTTATTATGTTTCCCCTTATAGTCGACTGCAAGGGATAACAGTTTCAGGGAACCAAATGATTACGAGTCAAACAGCCATTGCCGACTCTCATTTGGCAATTGATGGAAATGTTTGGAGTCAGTATTTCCATAAAAACCAATATCTTGATACATTGAAAAAAGAACAACCAAGAGTAGAGAGCGCACAATTGCATTTTAAGTCAATCAATACTTTTGAGTTGGCTATCAAAGAATACAAAGAGATTGCTTTAGTGATGAAGGACGGCGAATATTTTCCTGTAATCGAAAATGGGAAAGTCTTAAAGGAAAAAGTAGCAAATCCGACTAAGAATTTACCAATTCTAGAGAATTTCACAGATAACGCCAAAATTAGTCAATTGGTTAAAGAATATAATCAATTAACTTCAGAATTACAAAAAGCAATTTCAGAAATCAAATATACACCAAAAGAGAGCAATAAAAATTTGATCCAACTAAATATGAATGATGGGAACCAAGTGATCGTCAATATTCAAAATCTAGCCAGTCAAATGAAATATTATCCACAAGTCGCTAAAGAGATGAAGGAAAAGGGCGTCATTGATATGGAGGTAGGGATTTTCTCTTATCCTTACAGTGAAAGCAAGAAGGAGAATGGCGGAGCAACAGATCCATCTGCGCAGACAAGTTCTACCGAAAATCTCACAGGACAATCGGGAGCATCAAGTGATCAGTCAGACCAATCTTCGGAATCAGTTGAGTCAAATCAAGCAGGTCAGTCAGAGAATACAAGTGAATCTAGCCAAATCGATGACAATTCAAGTTCATCGTCTTCAGATTTAACCGAAAATTAATAAAACAGCTTTAAAAAGTGATAATCTACTTTCTAAAAACCGGTAATTTATGGTAGAATTGAAGGCAGTGAATATATCTATTAAAGTATATTTAAAAACGGACGTTAGTTGTTCGCTTGTATATGGAATAGTAAGTAGGAGGGAATCCCGTTCATGGCAAAAACAGGAATGTATGTAGGCCTTGATATTGGAACGACATCTGTCAAAGTTGTCGTGGCTGAATATATCGACAGCCAAATGAATATTATTGGAGTAGGAAACGCAAAATCAGAAGGGATTAACCGCGGCATTATCGTTGATATCGATAAAACGGTCCAAGCGATACAACGAGCAGTAAGACAAGCAGAAGAAAAAGCAGGGATACAGATCAAAGGGGTTAGTGTTGGTCTACCAGCAAACTTGCTTGAAGTGGAAAATTGCCAAGGAATGATTGCAGTAAACGGGGATTCGAAAGAAATCACCGATGAAGATGTCAGAAACGTGGCTTCAGCTGCCCTTGTTCGTTCAATTCCTCCTGAACGTCAAATCGTATCAATTTTGCCACAAGACTTTACCGTTGATGGATTCGAAGGAATCAAAGATCCTCGTGGAATGATCGGTGTCAGATTAGAAATGTATGGCTTGTTATTTACTGGGCCAAAGACGATTGTTCATAATATCCGTAAATGTGTAGAAAATGCAGGATTGGTTGTCAATGAATTAGTCATTACACCATTAGCTTTAACAGAAACAATCCTTTCAGATGGAGAAAAAGATTTTGGAACGATCGTGATTGATATGGGCGGTGGACAAACAACAACAGCTGTTATGCATGACAAACAATTGAAGTTCACTAGTCTAGATCAAGAAGGTGGCGAGTTCGTCACAAAAGATATCTCGATTGTGTTGAATACGTCATTCAATAATGCTGAAGCGTTAAAAATCAATTATGGGGATGCTTATCCAGAACGTACTTCTGCAAATGAAGAGTTTCCAGTAGATGTGATCGGTCAATCTGAACCTGTCAAAGTGGATGAACGCTATTTATCAGAAGTGATTTCAGCCCGTATGGAACAGATTTTCAATAAAGCCAAAGAAGCGTTAGACCAAATCGAAGCACTAGAGTTACCTGGTGGTATCGTACTAACTGGTGGTGCTGCAAGCCTTCCAGGTGTTGTTGATCTGGCACAAGAGATTTTTGGTGTGAATGTGAAGCTATATGTACCTAACCAAATGGGACTTCGTAATCCAGTCTTTACTAATGTGATCAGCATCGTGGATTACTCAGCTAACTTGAGTGAAGTCTATCAATTGGCTAAAATTGCTGTGACAGGTGAAACAGTGGTCGCGCATCACACAACTGTAGAACAAGAAGTGACATCATATGATAATGATAGCTATGATGTTCCAGAAGAAACGGTCTACGACGAACCTGAACAAAAGAAATCAGACGAAGATGTAACAACTAAAATTAAAGGTTTCTTTTCAAAAATTTTTGATTAATTCATCCTGGGAGGAATAAAATATGGAATTCTCAATTGATAATAATATCAATGACGGCGCAGTAATCAAAGTCATCGGTGTCGGTGGCGGCGGTGGAAATGCTGTTAACCGTATGATTGAAGAAAATGTAAAAGGTGTTGAGTTCATCACTGCCAACACAGATGTCCAAGCATTGAAAAATTCAAAAGCTGAAACAGTTATCCAATTAGGACCTAAATATACACGCGGACTAGGTGCAGGCTCTCAACCAGAAGTTGGTCAAAAAGCTGCCGAAGAAAGTGAACAAGCTTTACGCGAAGCCTTAGATGGCGCTGACATGATTTTCATTACTGCAGGTATGGGAGGCGGAACTGGTACAGGTGCTGCTCCAATCGTAGCAGGAATTGCTAAAGAACTTGGTGCTTTAACTGTCGGTGTCGTAACTCGACCATTCACTTTTGAAGGACCAAAACGTGGCAGATTTGCTGCTGAAGGTATCGCACGTTTGAAAGAAAACGTCGATACATTATTGATTATCTCAAACAACCGTCTTCTTGAAGTAGTTGACAAGAAAACACCAATGTTAGAAGCTTTCCGTGAAGCTGATAATGTATTACGTCAAGGGGTTCAAGGGATCTCAGATTTGATTACAGCCCCAGGTTACGTTAACCTTGACTTTGCTGATGTGAAAACTGTTATGGAAAACCAAGGAACAGCGTTAATGGGTATCGGTGTAGCAAGCGGTGAAGAACGTGTGATCGAAGCGACGAAGAAAGCTATTTCTTCTCCACTTCTTGAAACATCAATCGATGGAGCTGAGCAAGTCTTGCTTAACATCACTGGTGGATTAGACATGACTTTATTTGAAGCTCAAGATGCTTCAGATATCGTAGCAAATGCTGCTACAGGCGATGTTAACATCATTCTAGGTACATCAATCAATGAAGAAATGGGCGATGAAATCCGTGTAACGGTTATTGCAACGGGTATCGACGAATCAAAAAAGGAACGCAAGTCTAGTCGTCCGGCTAGACAAACACAAATGCAATCATCTACTCAAAAAACAGTTTTAGATATGGATCAAGCAAAACCAATCTCTGCTGAAGAAGAAAATAGCAGTTTTGGTGACTGGGACATCAGACGTGAACAAAATGTCCGTCCTAGAGTTGAAGAAACAAATTTTGAACCTATCGAAAAAAAAGAATTTGATACATTCAATCGTGAAGAAACAAAAGCAAAAGGTGACGATGAATTAAGTACACCACCATTTTTCCGTCGTAAAAAATAAAGGAGGAAGAGCACATGATTGCTGACAACTTGCTAAAAATCGAGCAAGAGATTCAGGACTCGTGTGCTCTTGTTCATCGTGATCCGAAAGAAGTCACACTAGTCGCTGTCACCAAATCAGTGGATTCTGCTACGGCAGAAAAATTGATTGAACAGGGTGTAAAAAACTGCGCAGAAAACCGCGTAGATAAATTGTTACAAAAAAAACAAGATTTAGTTAATTATCCTGATGTAAAGTGGCATTTAATTGGTAATTTGCAGCGTAGAAAGGTAAAATTGATTATAAATGAAATTGATTGCTTTCACGCATTAGACAGTTTGAAATTAGCAGAAGAAATACAAAAAAGGGCAACAAAACCCCTCGATTGTTTTGTGGAAGTGAATGTATCTGGTGAAGCATCCAAACATGGTTTTTCGCCAGAAGAGCTGGTTCCTTTTATCGAATCTTTAGTTGCTTTGTCTAAAATAAAAGTTGTTGGTTTAATGACGATGGCACCTAAAGAGGCTTCTGCTAAACAAATTCGCAAAGTATTTGGAACGCTGAAAGAATTGCGTGATCTTGTTCATTCGAAAGGTTTTTCGCATGCACCATGTACGGAATTAAGCATGGGAATGAGTCAGGACTTTCAACTGGCAATCGAAGAAGGTGCCACATTCATCCGTGTAGGAACAGCGCTATTCAAAGACGAGGAGGAACAATAATGCCACTTTTAAATAGAGGTGCGATTGCTAATTTTTTCGGATTAGCTGATGAGGAAGAGTACGAGGAGTATCCTGAAACATCTAAGCCGGCTGTAGCACAGCCTACAACAAAAAAGAAACCAATACAGCCAACACAATCTCAAATGAGCCAGCCAAGAGCTGTCTCAAAGCCACGTGCGCAACAAACAACACGTCCTGTTGCTCGTGAAAGTGTAGCGGCAAATGAAACAAAAAAAGTGATTGAATTACATCAAACACCAGCTAAAAAAACACGTAAAGAAGAAACAGCAAAAACTTCTTTTACACCTAAAACAAATTTAGCTGGAAAAATTACGGTCATGGAACCACGAGCTTATTCTGAAGCAATGGCTATTGCCAAACGAATCATTGCTGGTGAAGCAACATTAGTAAATTTCCATTTAGTAGAAGAAAAACAAGCGAGAAGAATCGTTGATTTTTTAACTGGCACTGTCTATGCATTAGATGGTGACATTAAGCGAGTAGGTGACGAGATTTTTCTATGCACGCCAACTGGAATGGAAATCGATAGTTCAACAGCACAATCTTTTGCAGACGTGAACCTATTTGACCTATAAGAGGAGGAACGACAATTTATATTATTTTTATATTACTTAATCTGCTGGGACGAGCAGCCTACTTTTACAGTCTTTTGTTAATGGTTTATGCACTTTTATCCTGGTTTCCAGGAGGATATCAATCAGGGATTGGTCGCTTTTTAGCAAAAATCTGTGAACCGTATATCCAGTTATTTGATCGGCTTCCACTTCGATTTGGTGGAATTGATTTTACGATTCTAGCTGCGATCTTGATTTTAAACTTAGCAGTACAAGGTCTTCAACATATCGTTTTATGGATAGTCATGGCAATTTATTAAAATGATCAAAGGAGTAGCTGATAGGAGGGGAAAATATGGACGCTAATGTTTATCAGCATTTCCGTGCAGATGAACGTTCTTTCATCGATTCAGTAGGTGATTGGATCGAACAGGTACAAGGGCAATATGCACCTTATCTTACTGACTTTCTTGATCCAAGACAATCCTATATACTAGAGACGCTGATCCGTCAAGATAGTGAATTACACTTTTCATTTTATGGCGGTTATGAGCAAGCAGAACGGAAGCGATGTTTGATTTTTCCTGACTATTATGAGCCTACTGACGAAGATTTTGAGGTGTCACTTTATGAAATCCATTATCCGAGTAAGTTTGCTAGTTTGACTCATGGAAAAGTATTAGGTACATTGGTTGGTACAGGTATCAAACGAGCTTACTTTGGTGATATCATTTCTGATGGTGATCGCTGGCAAGTGTTCATTGCAAGAGAAGTTGAACAGTTTGTAGCAACGCAAGTAACAAAAATCGGCAAAGTCTCTGTTCGGATGGAGCCAATCAAGTATACGGAATTACTTGTGCCAAAAGATGGTTGGACACAAGAAAGAGGTACAGTGACTTCATTGAGACTAGACAGCGTGATCTCGGAGATTTATAATATTTCCAGACAGCGTTCGAAGCAGCTGATTGAGTCTGGAAAAGTAAAAGTAAATTGGACAGAAAATACACGCCCTGATTTTTTACTTGAGTTATTAGATATCGTTTCGATCAGAGGATTTGGTCGAATCCAAATTCAAGAACTTGAAGGAAAAACCAAAAAAGAAAAATACAGGGTATTATTTGGTGTATTACGTAAATAAAACAAAAAGGTGGTTTACACATGGCTTTAACTCCATTAGATATCCAAAACAAAACATTCCCCACAAAAATGCGGGGATACAATCAAGACGAAGTAGATGATTTCTTAGATTTAGTTGTTCGTGACTATGAAGAAATCACGCAACGAAACCGTGAACTTGAAAAAGCAGTGAAACATTCAGAAGAAAAATTAGAATATTTCAATGAACTAAAAGATGCATTGAATCAGTCAATCATCGTTGCTCAAGACACAGCGGATAAAGTTAAAACAAGTGCAAGTAAAGAGTCCGAAGTAATCGTGACATCTGCTCAAAACAAAGCGGATGAATTAGTGGCTACGGCTGAAAAACGTGCGCACCAATTAACGACAGATGCGGAAGAAAAAGCAAGACAAATCCTAACAGATGCAACTGAAAAAGCAAAACAGCTAGCAGTTGAAACAGAAGACTTAAAGAAAAAAACACGAGTTTTCCACCAACGAATCAGCTTGATGTTAGAATCTCAATTAGAACAAGTAAAAAGTCCAGAATGGGATGAAATTTTACAACCTTTCTCAAGCTATGTGTCAGATAGTCATGAAGTGATCAAAGAAGTTTTAGCAAAACAACTTGACAATGAAAATCAAACTGATGTAAACTCAGACACAGGCATCATGGAAGCACCAATGACTGCATTTGATACACAGGCGATCGATATTTCGATCATTCCTGGTGATGACGAAGAGTAGAACAGAAAAGCATTTTGTCATTCTTTTCAGCGAGCCGATGATAGTGGAAGTTCGGCAAGACCCTGCAAAGTGAAAGATCCTCTACGAAAATTGTTTCTGAAATAGGAGTAAGAAACAACGGTTGACCTCGTTATTGGTTTTTAAGAGTTACATGATTATGTAACTGAATTTGGGTGGTACCACGGCATGTTCGTCCCTTTGGATGAACATGCTTTTTTGTGTTCTTTAAAATGATGAAAGAAGGAGCGTAACTGGTTTATGAAAATGAAAGAAACCTTACAACTAGGTAAAACAAAATTCCCAATGCGTGGTAATTTGCCTAATCGTGAAGCGGATTGGCAAAAAGAATGGGAAGAAAATAAAATTTATCAAAAAAGACAAGAATTAAATGAAGGAAAGCCAAGTTTCATCTTACATGATGGACCTCCTTATGCAAATGGAAATATCCATTTAGGACATTCATTAAATAAAATCAGTAAAGATATCATTATCCGTTCAAAATCAATGTCAGGATTTCGTGCACCTTATGTTCCAGGTTGGGATACTCACGGTTTACCGATTGAACAAGTATTAGCCAATAAAGGGATCAAACGAAAAGAAATGACAATGTCAGAGTACTTAGAAAAATGTCGTGAATATGCCCTTTCACAAGTCGACAAACAACGAGAAGATTTCAAACGACTAGGAGTGGCAGGCGATTGGGAGCATCCATATGTCACGTTGGATCCTTCTTACGAAGCGGCACAAATCCGTGTTTTCGGTAAAATGGCTGAAAAAGGCTATATCTATAAAGGATTGAAACCAATCTATTGGTCTCCGTCAAGTGAATCTTCACTTGCTGAAGCAGAAATCGAATATAAAGATGTGAAGTCTCCTTCTATCTTTGTGGCTTTCAATGTGAAAGATGGCAAAGGGTTGTTAGATGAAGATACAGCTTTCGTTATTTGGACAACTACGCCATGGACATTACCAGCAAACCAAGGGATTGCAGTAAATCCAACTTATACGTACGTTTTAATCGAAGCAGATGGACGTAAATTTGTCGTTGCAAAAGATTTATTAGAAAAAGTTCAAACTGAAATCGGTTGGTCTGATGTTCAGGTGTTGAAAGAGATTGCTGGTCAGGAAATGGAATACATGACTGCTTGGCATCCGTTTTATGAGCGGGAATCATTAGTCATCTTAGGTGACCATGTAACTTTAGACGCTGGTACTGGATTAGTCCATACAGCACCAGGTCACGGGGAAGATGACTATATTGCAGGAAACAGATATAAATTGCCAGTAGTTTCTCCAGTAGATTCAAAAGGGGTTTATACAGAAGAAGCACCAGGATTTGAAGGGGTCTTTTACGACAAAGCGAATCCAATGATTACTGATTTGTTACAAGAAAAAGGTGCTTTATTAAAACTTGACTTCTTTACGCATAGTTATCCTCATGACTGGCGTACAAAAAAACCTGTGATTTATCGTGCTACACCACAATGGTTTGCATCAATCGACGATTTCCGACAAAATATTTTAGAGGAAGTAGAGAAAGTAGATTGGATCATTCCTTGGGGGAAAACACGTCTTTATAATATGATCCGTGATCGTGGCGACTGGGTTATTTCACGTCAACGTGCATGGGGTGTGCCATTGCCAATCTTTTACGCTGAAAATGGGGAAGCAATCATTACGCCGGAAACGATTGAACACGTAGCGCAATTGTTTGCTGAACATGGTTCAATCATTTGGTTTGAGAAAGAAGCGAAAGATCTTCTTCCAGAAGGCTTTACGCATCCAGGATCACCGAATGGACAGTTTACGAAAGAGACAGATATCATGGATGTTTGGTTTGATTCAGGTTCTTCTCACGAAGCAGTCTTACGTCAACGTCCAGAACTATCATTCCCAGCTGATATGTATCTAGAAGGTTCTGATCAATACCGTGGCTGGTTCAATTCAAGTATTACTACAAGTGTGGCAATCAATGGGGTTGCACCGTATAAATCTGTCCTTTCTCAAGGGTTCACTCTGGATGGCGAAGGGCGTAAGATGAGTAAGTCGTTAGGTAACACGATCTTGCCAGATAAAGTGATCAAACAATTTGGTGCGGATATCTTACGTTTGTGGGTAGCTAGTGTGGATTATGAAGCAGATGTACGTGTATCCATGGACATTTTAAGTCAAGTAGCAGAAGTTTACCGCAAAATCAGAAATACGATGCGCTTCTTGATTGCAAATACTGAAGACTTCGATCCACAAAAAGATACGATTTCATTTGAAGAATTACGTTCAGTAGATAAATATATGACTATCCGATTGAACGAAGTGATTAAAGAAATTCGTGAAGAAGGATATGAGAAATATAACTTCATGCACATCTATCGTACCGTAATGAACTTTTTAACAGTAGATCTATCTGCGTTCTATCTGGATTTTGCTAAAGATGTTGTTTATATCGAATCAGAAAATGATTACCAACGCCGTTGCATGCAAACTGTGTTTTATCAAACAGCAGTAGCTTTAACAAAATTATTAACACCGATTATTCCACATACTGCAGAAGAAATTTGGTCTTTCTTAAAAGAAGAAGAAGAGTTTGTTCAATTAAGTGAACTTCCAGGTTACCAAGAGTATCCAAATCAAGAAGAATTGATGGATACTTGGGCAGCATTTATGGACTTCCGTGATAAAGTGTTAAAAGCTTTAGAAGAAGCACGAAACAATAAATTGATCGGTAAATCTTTGGAAGCGAAGTTGACGATCTATCCAAATGAACAAGTTCGTGGATTGCTGACAGCTGTGGATGCGGATATTCCACAATTGTTGATCGTGTCACCAGATTACTATGAAGTGATGTCAGCTAACGCAGAAGTACCAGAAGCTGCGGTGAAATTTGATGACGTAGCCATTTTAGTAGAAAAAGCTGACGGACAAACATGCGATCGTTGTCGTCAAATCCGCAAAGACGTAGGCGTTGATGAAAAATTACCACACTTATGTGGACGCTGTGCGCACATCGTTGAAGAAAACTATCCAGAAGCAGTGGCAGAAGGATTTGAATAAAAATTTGGTCATGTTTGGTGACTAAAGGAAAGTTATCTAAAAAACATCAAAGTTAGTAAGAATTACTAGCTTTGATGTTTTTTTATTCTCTAATAACATTTATTCTATTGAAAAAGGAGCTAATTAAATTTTAAACAGTTTTGAGTTCAAAACAACATTTTATGAAAAAAAGCAATTAACAAAAAATTAAATGTTAAACTAGGTTAGTAGACTATTTCACAAATTTATAGAAGGAGGTGAAAATTATGTCAAAAAATTTAGTAAAATACTTACTCGTGTCATTGTTAGTATTTGCTTCTTGTTCAATGGGTATTTTAGGTGAAACTATTTTTGCTAGTGAAAACAATAATTACTTTACTGGCAATAATTATTTCGATAATTCTAGTACTGATTTACATAGTAATATTACAGAGATTAGTCTACAACGTGGTGTTGATACGATGAATTTTAACGATTATGTCTATATGCAAAATAAGCCACATGGTACAAGTCGCTGGATTCCAAGTATGACAAAGATTTGGCAAGTGAAATACAAAAATGGGAAAAAATATCAAGGATATGTAAACTGGACAGGTCGGTATAAAAATGGTACTCACATTGGTGCATACTATCAATATACTGGTTTATTGTTTAGAGCATAGTAGCAACAAAAATAAGTATAATTAAATAAATATAGCTATTAAGCTTGAGAAAGGTGCCAATATATTGAGGTTGAGAACAATTAATTCTGTTAGGGTTGTTAAGGTAATACAGCTGTTACTTTATTTTACATTTATTTACTCATTAATTAAAAATCATACTTATTTATCAATAGTGTTATTAGCAATTGGCTTTTCTTTAGAACTATTTATTCCAAATGAATATGGTTGGGGAATAAAGAAAAGTAAAAAAAATATATTTATAAAATCAGATAAAGTTTGGATGGAACCACTTATTGTAATTTTCTTTTTGCTTTTGTTTATTATCATTACTTATCTTTATTTAACTTAGGAGGAATTTTTATGAAAAAGGCAGTAAGAAAAATCTGGGTATATTTTTGTTCGATAGTATTATTAATTCCTTGTTTTATAACTCTACTCAATGTAGATGCTTCAGAGAATGTATTGGAGATAAAAGATGGAAAAAACTCAAACAAAATAGCAGAACTATTAAAACAAGCCCAACAAAATCCTAATGTTGATGTAGAAGTGATTGGTGACGATTTCTCAATTACATTTACTGATGCTGATGTTTACAACTCTGTAAAAGAATCTCAAGCTATTCCAGTATTGAAAGTACCTAGATCTAATGGCGTAAATAAGATAGAAGGTAAAATAAGTTCAGGAAATTTTAAAGTATATCTTACTAAAAATACATTAAATGCTATCAAAACATTTGGTATTGGTGCATTAGGAAAAATAATACCTGGAGGAGCAGGTTGGTTATTATCGGGATTATTCACTATTATTTCTGCTGATAGTAACTTTAAACATGGCAGAGTGTTTGTTTACCAAAATTATCGATATCAATATTGGTATAATCAGTAACTTCATTGACCGTATACATAATTCGAACGGAACATGTTCTGTTCGAAATTTTTTAATAATTTTTATTGCCCAAGTATGTGCTAGAAGACTAGAAAAATGCATACTATTTAAATGAAAAAACGATTCTAAACGCCTGATTAATTGTTTATTTATTATCCTTAAAATATAGATAATCTATTTTGACTCAGAATCTTTCCTTATTTAATTTTTCATATTAGCTATAGTTTGACTTAATCAAACTCTATATTCAAAGCACGAAATCCAAGGTAATAAGTAATAATTGTTTCAAACATAGAGAGCTTCCTTGAAATTTTATTGTGAATGTTCCTATAAAAAAGTTGGAAGTGCTCAGGTTCAAACGTTCTTTTAAAAGATATAACAGTTTTCAAGAAATACATCGGAAGTGTTTAGCGTTTGCTGCACCGTAAGTTATTCCTACGTAAAAATAAAAATTTAAACGAATACATATAGGAAAGAGGGGGAAATCAATGATTATTGATTTCCCCCTCTAATATTAGTAAATTTTTACTTTTAAACGTTACACACAGCTAGTCTTCTAGCTTTCCACGATCACGGTACCAGCCATCTGGTTGCCAGATCCATTCAAACCCATCTTTTTCCAGCAATTCAAATGCAGCTTCTGGTCCCATTGTTCCAGCTTTATAATTAGGGAAGTCAGGTTCCACTTGATCCCAAGCTTTACGAATGACATCGACGATATGCCAAGATTGAGCAACTTCTTCCCAATGTGAAAAGTTTGTACCATCACCTTTTAAAGCATCTAAAAGCAGCTTCTCATAAGCTTCAGGACTGTTTTCAACCATTTCAGCGCTATTGCGGTACTCTAATCTTCTAAATTCAGTGTTAAACCCTTGTCCAACCTCTTTTCCATTTAATGTTAAAGAGAAACCTTCCGTTGGTTGGATATAAATCGTTAAAACATTTGGTGGTAATGTCCTATCTTCACAAGGTTCATCTTCGACCGAAGTTTTAAAAACATTGACTGGGACTTGTTTAAAGACGATATTGATCCGAGTTCCTTTTTCTGTCAAACGTTTCCCAGTGCGCACATAAAAGGGAACACCTGACCAGCGGAAATTGTCAATGACAAACTTCCCAGCTACAAAAGTTTCGGTAGTAGATTCAGGATCTACTTTATCTTCTTCACGATAGCCTTTAAATGTATTACCATCTAACTCACCAGGTGCATATTGCCCACGGATAAAGTTTTTTAATGCTTCAGATTTTTCATAGATTCGCACAGCTTTCAGTGCCTTGATTTTTTCTGCACGAATTTCTTTTTCAGAAAAGGCGACAGGAGGTTCCATCGCTAAAAGTGCTAGTACTTGTAGAATGTGGTTTTGGACCATATCTTTTAAAGCACCACTGTGATCATAGTAGCCACCACGATCTTCAACACCTAAAGCTTCACCGAATGTAATCTGAATATTATCGATATAGCGATTGTTCCATTGTGATTCAAAAATGTTATTAGCAAAACGAATTGCTGAGATATTTTGGATCATTTCTTTACCTAAATAATGATCAATCCTAAAAATATCTTGTTCAGGGAAGACTTGACGAATCTTTTCATTCAGCTCGAATGCAGATTGATAATCTGAACCAAATGGTTTTTCGATGATCAAGCGATTATAACCATTTTCAGTAACGATATGTTGCGATTTAAGATGAGAAACGATCGTACCGAAAAATTCTGGAGACATGGCTAAATAATAGATGCGATTGCCAGCTAATTGGTAGGTTTCATCTAAGCGGTCAGCTAGGTCTTTTAAAGTATTGTAGTGGGTAGAATCATTTACATCATGTGATTGATAGTAGAAATGACTAGCAAATTCTTTTGCTTCTTCTTCAGTCGGATTCAAGGACTGGATCGTCGAAGCGACCACTTCACGATAATGTTCATCGCTCCAAGGTCTACGAGCAGTACCGATTACTGCAAAATGTTTTCCTAGATTTCCTTTTTTATAAAGGCGGAACAAGGAAGGATACAATTTGCGTTGTGCTAAATCACCTGTACCACCAAAGATTGTAAATAAGACATTTTTTTCATTAGCCATATGGGTGTACTCCTTTATAATTTGTCGACAAAAATCGTACTGGCTGCTTTAAAGCTGACAGGGATTTTCTTTTGTTGATTTTGGATTGTGATCGGTCCTTCATAAGCGGCAACATCTACAATCTCATATTCTTCATCAATGTTTAAGTCAATCGTCACAAGATAGTCCAATAGTTCTTTTTCATCCAACACTCGAGCGATGCGAACTTTAGAACCAACTGGATAAGACTCTAATGTTTGTCTACGTTCTTCATGAACCACTTGTTCTTTTTTAGGAATAATTCCACCATGTGGACAGTGCATAGGATGATTCAAATAGTCTTCTAAATGGTCAGCAAGTTGTTCTGAAGTCACATGTTCCAACACCTCAGCATCATCATGGACTTCGTTCCAGCTATAATCTAAATGTTCGACTAAAAAAACTTCCCATAAACGATGTTTGCGAATCAAACTACTTGCCTTTTGTAAGCCAGTCTCCGTAAGTTGAACTCCTTGATAAGGAGAATGCTCAACGAGTTGTTCTTTCACAAGTTTGGAAATCATTTCGCTAACAGAAGCTGGGGACACAGCAAGACTGGAAACGATTTGTTTATTATTTACTTTTGTCGTGTCTCCGCCTAATTCCAAAATGATTTTCAAGTAATCTTCTCGATTTGGTGTCATGTTTAATCATCCTTTCATGGTATGAAACCATCATTAGTAAGTTTATCAAAAAAAACATCAAATGACTATTTTTCTAGACAAAAAACGTAAAATAAACGAAGAAATACAGAAAGGTAAATCAATGATGAAGGGAATGAAAAGAGTTTGGGATACAGGACTTGCTCTAAAAGTCGTTCAAGAAGTGGCTCTATCAAAAATAAGCCGAAGAATTCCAAAAACAGGAGGAGATTTTTGGAAATTCTTCGACTTATTTTTCAGAGTTAGCCGCTCTTGTCACACCCTCTTTTGAGGAACTATTTTGTTTTGTCAACGTATAAGAAGTATCGGATGATTCATCATAAAAGGTCGTATCACTGTATGATAGGATCAAATAAAAACCATATTGATCTCGCAAGACGAGTTGCTGTGGAGTTAGTTCGACCAATTCCGTTACTAAGGAGTGACCGTTGATAGATAAATCAAACGTTTCTGTGACCAGTAGTTGTTGTTTTTGTTGATTTTTATCTATAAAGGTCCAGGTTCCATGATATTGCGTTGGATCAAAGTCTTTGGTGGTTGGCTGTTTCTTTTTCAGAAAGAATTTTCCAAATAAAATAGCAAAAAATGCAAGGATTCCATAAAGTGTTTTTTTACGTATCATACGATTGTCACTCCTAACCTCTTTTAATTCCAACGATCATTTTCTGTCAGTTTCATTGTACCTAAAAAAAATAAAGATTTCTCTAGGACTTTCGACTGGTTTTTCAAGAGTTTTTTGTGAAATTATGGTAGGATATATAGGTAGGAAGAAAGGCGACCGTTTTTGAAGTACCAGCAAGTAGAAATCGCTTTTTTTATTGAACGACCGAATCGTTTCATCGCTCATTGCTTGAACCAACAAGGAGAAGTGATTGTAGCCCATGTGAAAAACACTGGAAGAGGTAAAGAAGTCCTGCTCCCAGGAGCGAAAGTAGCGGTTGCATATACACCTAGTTTAAAACGGAAAACAGATTATGATTTAATTGCTGTGAAAAAAGGGGATAACTGGTTCAATATCGATAGTCAACTTCCCAACCGTTTGGCATTAGAAGGAATTTTATCTGGAACAATCCAGTTGCCATCGTTGATCGGAAAAATCGTTAAGTTCAAGCGTGAAGTCCGCTATCGACAGTCCATATTTGATATTTATTTAGAAACAGATTCAGGAAAAAAAGTGTTCGTCGAAGTAAAGGGAATGACTTTAGAAAATAAAGGAATTGGGGCGTTTCCTGATGCGCCAACGTTACGAGGTTTAAAACATGTGAAAGAATTAGTGGAAGCGCGACAGGAAGGCTATGAAACTTACGTGTTGTTTATCGCACAGTTTGAACACCTTCATCTGGCAACAATCAACGAAGCAATGCAACCGGAGTTAGCCAATATCATACGCTACGGACAGTTAAACGGCGTGAATGTTTTAGCCTATAATTGTCAGGTAACAGCGGATTGTGTCAATTTGAAACAAGCCATACCATTTGATGTAGAGGCATCGTTTGAAGACCCGAATAAATAGAAAGAAGGTAAATGAAATGATCAATTTAGGAATTATTGGTACCAACTGGATCACCCATCAATTTGTGCAAGCAGCATTAAGCACGAAACAATATGAATTAACAGCAGTTTATTCGAGACATTTAGAAAAAGCACAAGAATTTGGCGCCAAGTATGAGGGAGATATTGCCTATGCGACAGATTTAGAAACTTTTTTTGGTCTGGAACATCTTGATACGGTATACATTGCTTCGCCTAACAGCCTGCATTTTCAACAAGCAAAACAAGGCATTTTAGCAGGAAAAAATGTCATTGTTGAAAAACCGGCATTTAGTACGCCTAAAGAAATGGATGAGATCATTCATCTAGCGAATGAGAAAAATGTTTATTTTTTTGAAGCTGCACGAAACATCCATGAAGCAGGATTCAAAAAAATTGCTGACTATCTTCCATTGAAAGATGAGATCCTCGGTGCCAACTTTAGTTATATGAAATATTCTTCTCGTTACGATCAAGTACTAGCAGGAGAAGTACCAAATATTTTCTCTACCCGATTTTCTGGTGGTGCGCTGATGGATCTGGGCGTTTATCTCGTTTATGCTACGATAGGATGGTTTGGGATGCCTTCAGAAGTTCACTATTTCCCACGAAAGATCTCAACTGGTGTTGATGGATTAGGTTGGGGGATCTTGCGTTATGAGACCTTTGATGTCACGATTCAACCTGGTAAAATCGGTGATTCTTACTTACCTTCAGAAATCTACTTTAATTCAGGAACATTAGTCATGAATGGGGTCAATGCGATTGAAAAAGCAGAGTTCCATGATCGAGAACATCAGGAAATTGATGCATTAGCAATTACCGCAGCTGAAAATCCCATGGCAGAAGAGGCAGCTGATTTTGCCAATGTGATCAATCATCCAAACGATCCAGCTTGGGGATTACGATATGAAGAATGGATCGAACTTGCTCGCAATGTGAACCAAGTAGTTTACGATCTTAGAATAAATGGTGGCATCAAATTTGATGCCGATAATGAGGACGATTTTTAAAATGAATGAATTTGTAAAAAACTTTCCACAAGCTTGGCAAGAAAAATGGCAGGAAAAGGGATTTCAAACACCCTCTCTGATCCAACAGGCTGCTTTTCAACCGCTTAAAGAAAAAGAATCAATTATTGGTATTTCACCAACCGGCTCAGGCAAAACATTAGCTTATCTTTTACCTTTGCTGCTGAATGTCCCTAAAGAGGGGGGCAGTACTTTACTAATCCTTGTTTCTTCACAAGAATTAGCAATTCAAGTCGCAGAAGTGGCTCGTGAGTGGTCAAAAGGATTGGCATTAAAAGTCCAATCACTTGTGGGCGGAGCTAACGTCAAAAGGCAGATCGAAGGTTTGAAAAAACGACCAGAAGTCTTAGTAGGGACTCCTGGACGTGTGCTGGAATTGATGAAGACCAAAAAATTAAAAGCTCATCAGTTGCAAACGATTGTTTTTGATGAAGCAGATCAATTGTTTGATGAGGGGAATCGTTCATTAGTGGAACAAATTTTGCGACAAGCCCCTGTGGACTATCAATTAGTATTCTTCTCAGCAACAGCTGATCGCTCAATCAGTAAAATTGAAGAAATCACAAAGGCTTCCATCCCAGTTGTTGATGTCACAAAAGACGATGACTCTAGAAAAGGTCAGCAACATTACTATTTAAGGATACCACCTCGTAAAAAAGAAGAGTATTTGAGACGGCTTGCTTATGTCACAGATTTTCATGGACTAGTCTTTTTCAACCAACTCAATGAATTAGGGACAATGGAAGAAAAATTACAATTTCGTGGTGTTTCAGTTGGCAGCTTAGCTTCCGATCAAAATAAATTGTTACGTAAAGCAGCACTTGATCAATTCAAGAATAAAAAAATCACGATGTTGTTCACGACTGACGTAGCAGCCAGAGGATTAGATATCGAACAATTACCTTATGTTGTGAATGCCGAAATTCCCTTAACGGAAGAAGCTTATCTGCATCGTTCAGGGCGAACCGGACGGATGGGGAAAGACGGAACCGTGATCACGTTTGTGCAAGATCATACAGTTAAAGAGTTGAAAAAATTAACACGTCATATGGCGATTGATATGGAAGAGATTTTTCTTCATGGTGGACAATTAGTCAAAGAATTGCCACAAAAAGAACTATCACAAAAAGAAGAAGCCAATGACAAAAACACAAAAAAAACTGCTCCATTTGGTCCTTCGAAAAAAGAACAAGTTGAAAAAAATAGTACGCCAAAGAAAAAGCTTAAAAACAAACAAAAAAAGCAGAAAAATAAAGGAGCAAGGCGCAAATAAGCGCCTTTTTGTGTTATTATATTGAAAACGCAATCAGCGTTATTTGAGGATAGTGGGGGATTGTATGAACGAAAGACAAGAAGAAATATTGGATCTATTGCATGAGAACCAGCAAGGATTGACGGCAAGTGATGTGGCAAAACATCTAAAAATCGATCGAAGTAATGCAAGTCGATATCTCAGCGATCTCTATAAAGACCGCTATATTATCAAAAGTTCCGGCAGACCAGTCGTCTATTCATTGCCTCCGCAAAAAACAGCCTCTGACAAAGTTCACGTTGATGCATCGACCCAAGTGACGTTTGATACACTAGTTGGTGAAAATGATTCTTTGAAAGTAAGCATCCAGCAAGCTAAGGCAGCCATATTATATCCTCCTCGAGGATTGCATACAATCATTTTTGGTGAGACAGGAACGGGTAAATCGATGTTTGCAGAATGTATGTATCATTTTGCGATTGATTCTGAAATGCTCTCAGAAGATGCACCTTTTGTTTCATTTAACTGTGCGGATTATGCGCAGAATCCACAGTTACTGTTTGGACATATTTTTGGAATCAAAAAAGGAGCTTATACTGGGGCATCGCAAGATAGTCAAGGGTTGATTGCGAAAGCGAATGGTGGGATCTTGTTTCTTGATGAAATTCATCGTTTACCACCAGAAGGACAAGAAATGTTGTTTACTTTTATTGATAAAGGGGTCTATCGTCCGTTGGGAGAAAGCGCCCACGTCCATGAAGCATCTGTTCAGATCATTGGAGCAACCACCGAGTCATCCGAAAGTTTTTTGACAACCTTTAATCGCCGAATTCCTATGGCAATCACATTACCAAATCTGGCTTCTCGTTCATTAGATGAACGTTATGAAATCATTTCTTTATTTATCAAACAAGAGGCCAATCGTTTGAATCAACGTATTGATATCGAAAAAGAAGCCATTTTGGCATTTATGCTTTATGATGCAGAAGGAAATATCGGACAAGTCAAGCGTGATTTGAAATTAGTGTGTGCGAAGTCATTTTTACATTATCGGACACATAATGAAGAAAAACTGATTATTCGTAAAGAAGAACTGTCTCTCCAAGTACAAAAAGGGTTGTTGAAAATTAAAGAAGTACCTGAACGTTTGGATCGCTTTATGGATAGTAAGAGTCAATACCTGACTTTTGAGCCTGGTTTTGCTGATGTTGTTTGGTCACAAGATCCAGAACGAAACATGCAGGTCTATAATGATATCGAAGAAAAAATGCTTTCTTTATCAGAAACGGGTGTCGAAAGTATTGATTTAGAAACTTTGATCTCGAAAGATGTGGATGCTTATTTCCAAACTTATGTCAAAGAGTTGACAAAGAGTACGATTCCAAAAGATCTGTTGCCAGATGACATTTGGCGGTTAACCAACGAGTTATACGATGTTGCAGAAGCTAGGTTGGATCGAATCTACAATGAAAAAGCTCGATTTGCCTTTGCCCTTCATTTGCAAAGTACATTGGATCGGGTCAAAGAAGGACACATGATTGTTCATCCTGATCTCAACAACGTACGCAAAAATTTTAAAAAGGAATTTCAAGTAGCCATTGATTTATCTACGATCATTGAAGAAGAACAACAAATTGAAATTCCGTTTGACGAAATTGGTTTTATCAGTATGTTTCTTTCCATTAATCTTGGCGAAAGTGAACCAGTAAAAGAAAATAAAGTTGAGGTCTTAGTTTTGATGCACGGCAGACAAACCGCCTCAAGTATGTTGGAAATGGCGCAAGAATTATTAGGAACGAAATTAGGTACAGCATTTAATATGCCGTTAGCCATGGAAGTCCAAACGATGTATGAAGAAGTGCTGGCTTATGTTCAAAATCGTCAGGCAAGTCTGACGAATGGATTGATCTTACTGACGGATATGGGTTCTTTAAATACCTTTGGTGACTTGATTTTTGAAGAGACTGGAATCAAAACGAAAGCAATTACAATGAGTAGTACGATGATCGTGATTGAGGCATTACGGATGGCGAATGTTGGTCGGAGCTTGGAAGATATCTATCAAAGTATCCAGATTTCCTTTGAAACGATCGTCAAGGACCAATTCAAAGAAGAACAAACTGAAACCTATGAACGTAAAAAAGCGGTGATCGTTACTTGTTTTACTGGGGAAGGTGTAGCAGCTAAATTATACCAGCGGATTGTTCCTGTAATCGACCAAAAAAAGGTCGAAGTGATCCAAATGCAGTTTTTAGAACGAGAATCATTTAAGCGACACATTGATGCATTATTAGAAGAATATGAGATCAAAGCCATTGCGGGCACGGTAGATGTGGATTACCAAAATATTCCGTTTTTCTCAGCGTATGATGTCTTCAACGATGAGAAATTGAATATGCTCAAGCGGATCGCTGATGATGAAGTTCCAACTGCCAAAATCGTTGATTCATTAAAAGATTCTTTAAATTCGATTTCTTCGGTAGAGCTTTTGATCCATTCTTTACAAAAAAACATCCAGCAAATCCAAACGGATCTCTCAATTATAGTAGAGCCAGGAGTAGACATTGGGATCGTGATTCATTTAGCCTTTTTACTGGATGGACTGATCAAGCATGAGAAGACCCGAGAATTTGAGAATCTGTCTACTTTCTCAAAAATTTATCGTTTAGAAATGGACATCGTTCGAACGAATCTTATTGGATTGGAACGGAAATATCAGGTGAATATCCCAGAAAATGAGATTGCCTTCTTAACGCAAATGTTTATTGAAAATAAAATTAAAAAATAAAACACACTAATCTATTTTTTTACACAGATAACACCAGTGTGCGCACAGAAAAGAAGGACCAAAGGCTATGAAAACGCTATTTTGGTTCTTTTTTTGTTTGGCATGCTTCTTGCATTATAAAAATGTGTAAAACAAATTAAAAGGAGTGGAGAAAATGGCGAAAAAAACGATTATGTTAGTATGCTCTGCGGGGATGAGTACAAGTTTGCTAGTTACGAAAATGCAAAAAGCTGCAGAAGAAAAAGGAATGGAGGCAGATATTTTTGCTGTTTCAGCTTCAGACGCTGATAATAATCTTGAAGCAAAAAATGTCGATGTCTTACTTTTAGGACCTCAAGTCCGGTTTATGAAAGCTCAATTTGAGCAAAAATTAGCACCGAAAGGGATTCCGCTAGATGTAATCAATATGCAAGATTACGGCATGATGAATGGTGCAAAAGTACTAGAACAAGCCGAAAATTTGATGCAATAAATCTATAGGAAATGGAGGAAAAAATGTGGAAGATCAACAAAATCTCGAAGCCATCATGGGACTCATCATGTTTGGTGGTAATGCCAAGAGCGATGCAATGGAAGCGATTTCTGCGGCTAAAAAAGGTAATTTCGAGTTAGCGGATCAAAAAATAATGGATGCAAAGGAATCATTAGTCCAAGCCCATCATTCACAGACGCAAATGTTGACACAAGAAGCACAAGGAAACCATGTTCAGGTCACGTTATTGACCGTACACAGTCAAGACCATTTAATGACGTCGATTGCTTTTACTGATTTAGCAGAAGAACTTATTGAACTTTACCGAAGAATCAATGTCGAATAAAGACAGATGAACGAAAATAGAACCTTCTTTTTTGAACGGAAGAAGAAAAAATTTTGAACGGATTTTTTTAATTTGGTATGAGGAAGCAATTCTTTATATAAACAACTTATAGGAGGATATAAAAATGAACGGATTAACAAATTGGATGGAGAAATACATCCTTCCGGTTGCCGCAAAAATTGGTGCGCAGAAACATTTAGTTGCTTTGCGTGACGCTTTTATCGGTACTTTACCTGCAACAATGGCGGGATCAGTCGCTGTAATGATCAATGCAATTATTCGAGATTTACCACAGCAATTTAATAGTACGTATGCAGACAGTTTAGCAGCGGACAAAGGAATTTTTGCAGTATTAAATGTTATTATTGGAATTAATGGATTTGTATGGAATGGAACTTTAGCAATTGCCGGCTTGATTTTTGCCTTTTCTTGGGGATACAATCTTGCGAGAGCTTATGGGGTCAATGACCTAGCCGGAGGGATCGTTGGTCTGGCGACTTTGATCCAAGGAATTTCTTTTGGACCTTCATTGTCAGCCGCTTTGAACGTCAATGTTCCTCAAAATATCGTTGATGCCATCAATGGAACGGAATTAGGGGCAACGATCGCGGATGGAAATTTATCCGTTGGTCTTTGGGGTTGGCTAAAACTTGATCATTTAAATGGAAACTCTTATTTCACAGTCATGATCATGGGTGCTATTTCTGTCATTATTTTCTGTAAATTAATGTTAGCCAACATTACGATCAAAATGCCAGATTCTGTACCACCAGCAGTATCGAAGGCTTTTGCCGCAATTCTGCCAGCAACGATCGCTTTATATGTCATTGCTATTATTAATTATATCGTTGGCCGTATCGCTGACGGACAATTGATCATTGATTTAGTTCAAAAATATATCGCTGAACCTTTCTTGGGATTATCTCAAGGGATCGGTGCTGTATTGATCGTTACGGTCTTTGTTCAGATCTTCTGGTTCTTTGGTATTCATGGACCAAACGTATTAGCTCCAGTTTTAGAAGGAATTTGGGGTCAAGCACAATTGATCAATATCGATATTTTCCAAAAAGGTTACAATGGAAAAACAGGAACACCTGCAGTCTTAGATGCAATTGAAGATGGTAAGGCTTATATGTGGGTTCGTGGATCCTTTGATGCCTTCGCTTGGTTCGGGGGTTCTGGTGGTACGATCGTTCTATTGATTGCTATTTTACTCCTTTCTAAACGTGCCGATTATTTGACAGTTGCTAAATTGTCGATCGGACCTGGTATTTTCAATATCAATGAACCAGTTATGTTTGGTTTACCGATTGTATTGAACGCTATCATGTTCATCCCATTCTTATTAGCACCTGTTGTTGCAACAGCTATAGGTTGGGGAGCAACTTACTTTGGTTTGGTCGCCCCAGTATCGCAGTCAGTCGTGTGGGTTGTTCCACCATTCTTACTCTCGTTCCTAGCTACCGGAGCAGACTGGCGTGCGCCAATCGTGACATTAGTATGTATGGTTGTTACTTTCTTGATCTGGGCACCGTTCGTTATCTCAGCGAATAAGATGGATCCAGCAGCAGGCGAACAATAAAAATCAATGAGCAGAAGCATTTTTTGCTTCTGCTCTCTAAACAATAATCTAGGGGGAACTAAAATGATTTCAATCGCAAGTGCCATGCAACAAGATGCTATCAAAGAGTTATTAGAAGGTTACAATGAAGATGGCTTTTCATATACATTTAAAGAAAAACAAGGGATCAAATTGTTTTTTGAGACGAGCGCACAAGATAAAGAAGCAGCAGCACAAAAAGCAAAAGCATTAATCAAAGCACAACCATGGGGCACTGTTTTATATTTTCAAGCAACAGCAGTTTAACTGGTTGTAAGATAGGAAGGGTTCAAAATGATGAAAAACGGCTTATTTTTATGTAGTATTGGTTCACTGATCGTATTGTATTGTTTAAATCCTAGTTCGCAAAACTATGATTTGTATAGTATGGCTACAGGACTATTTCTGGCAGGTTTAGGTATACATTTCTTTTTAAAAGGGAAAAAAAGAGAAGAAGCAAAGGGGAAAAATAGCTAATGGAAATCGTTAAAACTTTAAATATTCCAGCATCCTTTTTCTATGATAAAGTGATGGACTCTGTCCTTTTTGATGTACGTAAAGCGACTGGAAAATCGGTTACTCGTAAACAACTTAAAAACCTTGAATACGTCAAACAATTCTCACAAAATAGCCGCGCTCGCATCAAGATCGAGGAAGTTATTGAAAATCAATCGTATAAATTTCGAACATCTACCACAAAAAATGATTATGTCGTCCATTATCAAATCAAAGCGTTAGATGATAAAACCTGCGAAGTACGTTATACGGAACAAATGCAATCATATGGGATGCTACAAAAATTGAATGATATGATTTTAGGAACGATGTTGTTGTATTTTAAAAAACGTCGCTTCAAAAAAATGTTAGTAATGATCGAAGAAACTTACTAGTAAAAAACTAATTGTGGCAAGAAGCAGTTGATTCAGCTAAATAGTGATTTATTGAAATAACATTTTTATTTTGATAAAGTGACTATGGTTGGATCACTGAACTTGACACAATTTTTTATTGTTTTTGATGGAAGGGGTAACAAAAATGGCAAATGAAGTAAAAGAACTTGGTGTTGCTTATCAAGAAGCGATGTTTGAACTAGCAACCTATGCATTTAATGCGCAGGATACACCTGCAAGACGTGAACGATTCAAACTGATCGTTGAAAATTCATGGAATTATGGTTTTTTTGACGAGGAAGAGCAACTCACTAGCCAAGTAATGGCGACGCCTTTTTCTGTTGAATTTTATGGACAACAGTATTTAATGGCAGGAATCGGTTATGTAGCATCTTATCCTGAAGCTAGGGGACAAGGCGGGATCAATCAAATCATGGAAAAAATCTTAAAAGATTGCCGTGAAAGAAAAGTAAGTCTTTCTTATCTTGCTCCATTTTCTTACCCATTTTATCGTCGCTACGGTTATGAGCAATTGTTTGATAAAATCAATTATCAATTGGATAGTCGAGATGTACCGAACGTGAAAAAGACGGCTGGCAAAATGAAACGGGTGACTTTTGAACAAGCAAAAGAAGTCATAGAAATGATTTATAAACAAATGCCAGTGAATCAGCGTGGTGGATTAAGTAGAGAAGACTGGTGGTATACTTATAAGTTTAAGCAAAAGACAGAAAATCATTATGCGCTGTATTACGATGAATCTGGTCAAGCAGCGGGATATGTGGTTTACCAGTTAACTGCACCAACATTTGTAGTAGTGGAATGGGGCTATTTGAATCATGAAGCCTTTCAAGGATTAGTGAGGTTTGTTAGTTCCCATAGTGGGGCGTTTGCTTCTTTTGACTATGCTTGTGGTTATTCAGGTAGTGATCAAAATTATTTGCTTAAAAATCCGTTTGCCCAAATGACGATCACGCCATATATGATGGGCAGAATTGTTGATCTTGAGTTGTTTTTGAAAGACTATCCTTTCAAAAAACAAGCGCTCACTTTTGCTTTAGAGGTAACAGAAGATCCTTACGCACAGTGGAATGAAGGGATCTTTGAGATCACTGTATTAAATGCAGAGGTGAAAATTGAAAAAGTAACAGAAACAAAATTACCAACCATCAGTGGAACCATTCAACGCATGACTCAATTATTAATGGGGTATCGTCAGATGGAAGAACTTGTTTTTTACAATCACATCCAATTGTCAACTGAAGCTCTATTAGAAATGGCGCCATGCTTTCCAAGTCAGCAACCTATTCTAAATGATTATTTTTAAAATGAACGTAAAATGTTTGTTGCTCAACGCATATAACGCCCTCCAAGGTTTTCGACGAATTCTTGGAGGGCGTTATCGTATAAAAAGTTATTTTGAAATTTTTTCGATATCATTCTGAAAATCAGATTGCTTTTTTGCCACTGATTTATCTCATTTCTCTACAGCAAATCTTCTTTTTTAGTAAACTTGAATTTGCGACTTTCTTTTTTCTGAGGTTTTTCATCTTCATGCTGTTTTATGGCTTCTTTTGACAGTTGTTCTCGTTCTTTTTTAGAAGCATCAAAGCGTTCAGCGTATATTTCTTCTTTTGGTTTGTCATTCATAAATAAAACCTCCCTCATCACTTGTTGGATAATTCTATTTTATCACTCGTCAAAAGCTAGTGGAAACGTTTTGCTTAGGAAGAAAAATGATTTTTCTAAGAGAAGCTTGCATGTGCTCCTTAAACAAGCTAAAATAATACTATTGAGAACTTGTTCCTGTAGCTCAGTAGGATAGAGCAATCGCCTCCTAAGCGATAGGTCGCTGGTTCAATTCCAGTCAGGAACGTTAAAAACCTGTAACCGTTGTGGTTCAGGTTTTTTTGTTTGTGTAGTATCGAAATAGATTTCTACGCTACATTCGATTTTTCTGGTGAATGAAAGACAGCTTTTCTAAATTTTTTTGATAAAGGAAAAGTAAACATGCAAATAAGCAATAATAATTGGCTCAAAGTGATGATAGTTAAGCAAACTGTTTGGTATTTGACCAGTAAATAAAAATGGATGCCTAATTCGATAATATTAATCAAGATAAGGTACAAGTAGTATTGTTTCTTTATTTTACATTGATAAATACAGTAGAAACTGAATCGATAATCTAAACAAACCAAAAATAGCAAAATGAATTTGTGAATAGTCGTGAGCATATCATGTTGGTTAGCTAAACGATGAAAAAATAATAATACAGTCGGCAGAGGGATATAAAGCGTTAATAGTAAGACAAAAAAATAAACAATAAATGGCATACTATCTCTCCATCATTTTTTCTAATTTTTAATAATAAATGTTGTTTTTGTCAATCTTATCAAAAAATAGAAAATGTATTAATAGAATTTCGTGATAAATAGTATAAATAATTTTTATAAAAAACTTGAACAACAGCATCAAAAAATCGCTTATTCGACCATCTTTCAGTGAGTAGCAGGGAAAAGTGTTGTCTGTAATAGAAATAATCATCACAAAAAAGAGAAGAAGTCTGTAGTACCCCAAAAAGTTAGACCAAAAATCTAACTTTTGGAGGTCGTTTAAGATTTCTCCTCTTTTTTTATATCGTTTTATCAGACTAAGCCCAGTCACCATTTCTAAATACTGGAACAGTAGATCCGTCTTCACGGATACCGTCAATATTCATTTGGTCAGAACCAACCATAAAATCAACATGGGTTTGGCTGCGGTTAAGACCAGCTTGCGCAAGTTCTTCATCGGTCATTTCAGTACCACCTTCGACACTAAAGGCATACGCAGATCCTAGAGCTAAGTGATTCGACGCGTTTTCGTCAAATAGAGTATTGTAAAAGATAATACCCGATTGAGAAATTGGCGAAGGATCGGGAACGAGTGCTACTTCTCCTAATGAGCGTGCGCCTTCATCAGTGTTGAGCAAGGTTTCCAATACTTCTTGACCTTGTTCAGCAGAAAAATCAATGACTTTTCCAGCTTCAAAAGTAAACTTCATCCCTGAGATGATCGTACCTGCATAGCTCAATGGTTTTGTACTAGAGATATAACCATCGATCCGTCGGTAATCAGGTGCAGTAAACACTTCTTCAGTAGGCATATTTGCCATGAATTTTTCTCCACGGGAGTTGTAACTTCCTGCGCCTTCCCAAAGATGATTTTTTGGTAGACCAATGACGATATCTGTGCCAGGGGCAGTATAGTGCAGGGCAGTAAACTGTTCTTGATTTAATTCATCGGCTTTTTTTGCTAATTTTTCATCATGTTCTTTCCAAGCATGTACAGGATCTTCTTCGTAAATACGAGTTGTTTTAAAAATTTGATCCCATAACGCATCCAGTTGTTCTTCTTCTGGTAAATCTGGGAAAACTTTAGCTGCCCATTGTTTACCAGCCGCAGCGACTACAGTCCAGCTTACTTTATTTGCTTGGGTCGCTTTTCTTAGATTCATCATTGCTTTGCCAGCGGCAGTTTGATACGTAGCGATTCGTTTTCCATCTACGCCACCAAAAGCATCTGGATCGGCAGATACAACACTGATTCGGCTAGCACCTTTAGCGATCCAATCATCAGTCTGATCAATTTTATATTGTGGAACAGTTTCAAGACGGTCTTGTGCAGCGTAAGAAAGAAATTCTTTTTGGATCACGTCGTCCGTCCATTGTACGATCACTTCAGCTGCACCTAAACGATAGGCTTCTTTGGTGATCAAGCGAGCTAATGGGGCTTGATCGACGTTGATTTGTAAAACAACTGTATGGTCTTTTTCGACGTTTACGCCGGTTTCAACAATTAATCGTGCATATTTTTCGAGGTTCTCATTAAAATTTTCTAACATAATCCATTTCCTCCTAATGTTTCATCCAATAGCTATTTGTATGATAACATTTAATTCTTTTAGAGACAATCTGCCAGAATCGTAAAATAAAAAAATGGATGTTCTTCTAAATGATGTCTTGAATTTATAAAATTGATTGTTTTTAAAGTAATTTTTTAAAAATAAAAAAACAAGTTGTGCATAACAAAATAATCATGTTACAATTAAATTAATCAATGGTGGAAGCGTTATAAATAATTTCAAGGAGATTAAAAAATTATGGCAAGAAAAAAGACGATCACAAAAGATCAGATTTTGGCAGCCGCTTTTGAAGTGGCTACCACAGAAGGATTTTCAAAATTTACGGCAAGGAATATTGCAAATAAAATGAATTGTTCGACTCAACCGATTTATCTTGAGTTCAAAAACATGGATGATCTGAAGCAAGCCTTATTTGCTCAGATTTACGAGTACTTGAAGCATGAAGTGTTCCCAGTTGTACATACAGGAAATACCATTATCGATTTAGCTGTAAACTATATTGATTTTGCCAATCGAGAGAAAAAATTATACAGTTCTCTGTACTTAGAAGAATATGGTGGGGGAAGGGAGATGCAAAACTTCTCTTATAATTATTTTGTCGAGAGGGTCAAGAAAGATCCAGAGTATGCTGATCTATCTGCGGAACAAATTGAGTCTTTGCATAACACAATTTGGATCATCGCTACAGGATTAGCGGCACTGATGTCTTCAAGTATCATTCATCCGACCAAGGAACAAATTGAAAAAATGATCCAAGATAGCATCAATGCGACGCTAAATACGAAAGAAACGATCCAAGTGAATTAAACAAACTACTTGTAGTATTTCTCGAAAGTCTTTCTCAAACATACACATTGATTTTTTGAAATTAAAAAAGCTTCTAAAAACATGATAAAAAGAACGTGTGATGCTAACTCTCTCCAGCATCACACGTTCTTTTTATCAAATAATTGAAGTTTTGCCAAAAGTTCTCAGCTGTGAGCTGACTGCTTTGGCCTATAATTTTGAAACAAGCGCCTTAGCAAATGCTTCGAGTTTTTCGATGTCTTCTTCTTCAGCGTTTAAATCAACTTTAACATTTTCTGTTCCTTTGACTGCTCCTGTTTTCGCAAAGGCAGCATCGAAGTCATCTACGGACTTACAAAATTCATCATAAAAAGTGTCTCCAGAACCACAAACGCCATAGATTTTTCCAGACAAGTCAAGTTCTTGTAAATCTTCATATAAGTCTACGATCTCATCTGGTAAGTCACCATCATCGTATGTATAAGTTGCGACGACACAAATATCTGCATCCTCAAATTCATCTGCATCCACTTGAGTACACTCATTGATTTCAACATCAATATCTAAATTTTCAAAAGCTTCTGCTACGATATCAGCAATTTCTTCTGTATTGCCAGTCATACTTGCGTAAACGATTTTTGCTAAAGCCATGGGTTGCCTCCTACTTATTGATATATGATCCTCTAACATTTACAGATTATACCAAAACCTTTACTAAAAGAAAACAAGTCATGTGAAGAGAATCTGATTTGGCGAACGACCGGACACTATGGTAAAATGAGGAAGATTTGTAAAAAGGAGACGAAAATATGATTACATTGAAATCAGCACGAGAAATTGAAACAATGGCTGAGTCTGGCGCGTTGTTAGCGGATGTACATAAAAATCTGCGAGATTTTATCAAACCAGGCGTGACGAGTTGGGATATTGAAGTTTTTGTTCGTAACTATATTGAAAGCCATGGTGGGATTGCGGCTCAAATTGGATTTGAAGGCTATGAGTATGCGACTTGTATTAGCATCAATGACGAAATTTGTCATGGATTTCCACGTAAAAAACCGCTGAAAAATGGCGATTTAGTGAAAGTGGATATGTGTATCGATTTAAAAGGCGGCATTTCTGATTCTTGTTGGGCTTATGTAGTGGGAGAGTCAACGCCGGAAATTGACCGCTTGATGGAAGTGACAAAAAAAGCTTTGTATCTAGGAATCGAACAAGCGCAAGTTGGGAACCGAATTGGCGACATTGGTCATGCTATCCAAACTTATGTTGAAAGTGAAAACTTAGCGGTTGTCCGTGACTTTATTGGTCATGGTGTGGGTCCAACGATCCATGAAGAACCTGCTGTCCCTCATTATGGTGAAGCAGGAAAAGGTCTACGGTTAAAAGAAGGGATGGTTATTACCATTGAGCCAATGGTTAATACTGGAACTTGGAAAATGAAAATGGATCCAAATGGCTGGACTGCTTATACAAGAGATGGTGGCTTGTCTTGCCAATATGAACATACACTGGCAATTACGAAAGATGGACCAAGAATCTTAACTTCTCAAGGTGAAGAAGGTACGTATTGAGAAGCTAGATCAATAAGGAGAATTTGATGAAATTATTAGGGAAAATAAAGCAAAACGAAAATTTAATGCGTTTTATTGCAACAACAAAAAAACGGATCACTGATTCAGAAATGGGTACCACGTCAGTTGTTGTGGCGTATTATTTATTATTGTCTTTATTTCCCCTAATTATTGCGTTTGGTAATATTTTGCCATTTCTAAAAATCGATCAAGAGACAGTATTGACTTATGTGCGGCAAATCATCCCTGAGACGGTCTATCAGTTTATCGGTCCTGCAATTCGAAATTTGTTAACGCAAAGTTCCGGTGGCTTGTTGTCGTTATCTGCTTTAGCTGCTTTGTGGTCTGCCAGTCAAAGTATCAACGCTTTACAAATTGCCATGAATAAGGCTTATGGTGTAGAAAATAGAAAGAATTTTTTGATCGTCCGTTTCTTTTCATTAGTAGTGATTTTGCTTTTCATGATTGCGATTAGTGGAGTAACGATTTTTTTAGGACTGGGTCAAATGATACTTGAAGCGCTCCAACCGATTTTTAATTTTTCTGGCAATGTGATCATCCAGTTCCAAACTTTGAAATGGCCGATTACCTTAGTTGTCTTATTTATCATTATGTTTTTGATTTATGTGATAGTACCGAATGCGCAATTAAAACTAAAAGCAGTGATTCCGGGAACGATTTTTGCTACTGTCGGCTGGATGTTGCTATCTCAGGTGTTTGGAATCTACGCAAAATACTTTGCAACAAGAGTCAGTGGGTACCAAATCATCGGGAGTTTCATCGTCTTGATGCTATGGCTCAATTTTGCTGCTACAATCATTATATTTGGCGGAATCATCAATGCTGTTGTGCAAGAATACATAACAGGTAACGAAATCAAGAAAAGACGAGTTTCTACAAATAAATGGTGGATTCGTTTCAAAAATAAATTTTCTCATAAAAAAAAATAGAACTGCGAGTTTTTATTGCTTGAGTGTTTTATAATAATTCTAGACTCTTAATTAAAGTAGGTGCCAATATGCTTGTTTCATTTAGTATGGTTGTCAAATTTTTTTTAACAATCTTGTTATCTTTAGTACTAACGCCCATATTTAAAATTATTTCTGTCCAAACCGGAATGGTGGATAAACCGAATGCGCGACGTATTAATGAAATACCTATGCCTTCAGCTGGGGGACTACCCATTTTTATTTCATTTGTCGTATCCACCTTATTGTTTTTTCGTGACATCATTCCCAAATTTTATATCATTCCTATTTTACTAGCTTCCTTAGTGATCATTCTAACGGGGGTACTGGATGATAAATACGAGTTGACGCCTAAACAAAAGTCCGTCGGGATCTTATTAGCAGCGTTGATCGTCTATTTTGTGGCAGATATTCACATTGATTCAGTAACATTGCCCTTTTTTGGTTATATCGAATTGGGTTGGCTGAGTTTTCCTGTGACCATTTTTTGGATTTTCGGTATCACTAATGCAATTAATTTGATTGATGGATTAGACGGCTTGGCAACCGGAATCTCGTTGATCGGGTTGATTACAATTGGTATTATCGGATATTTTTTCCTACATGCTTCTACAGTATACATACCAATCGTCATATTCTGTTTAGTGGCAAGCATTATTGGCTTTTTTCCTTATAATTTTTATCCTGCCAAAATTTACTTAGGAGACACTGGGGCATTGTTCTTAGGATTTATGATGGCTGTTCTTTCTCTACAAGGTCTGAAGAATGTAACATTTGTTTCTTCTATCTCATTATTGATTGTGATGGGCGTTCCAGTAACAGATACATTTTTTGCGATTATTCGCAGAAAAGCGAACCGTGTCTCTTTTTCTACAGCAGATAAAAAACACCTACATCATCGATTATTGAGTCTAGGTTTTACGCATAAAGGAGCAGTTTTGACCATTTATGCTATGGCATTGATGTTTTCATTCACTGCCATGATCATGAACTATACTGGGCGTCTCGGTTCGATTGTTTTGATCGTTTCGATGCTATTTGCGGCTATTTTATTGTTTGAGTTGATTGGATTGATCAACGAGAAGCATCAGTACATTCTTAAAACTTTACGTTTTTTAGGCAATAAAGAATATCGAACACAAGTCATACAGAAATATAAAAGGAAATGGACTAGACACTAATGAAAATAAATCAAAAACAACCGATTTTAATTAGCATCGTAACGGCTAATAGTCAAAAGATTTTTCAAACGTTAGATACGCTTCTAGCCAGCATAAATGACCAAGCCATGGTTGAGATCTTAATTTTCGATAATGCTTCGTCGATTGACTACCAAGAACGATTGAAAGAATATCTAAAGTATCCGTTTGTCAAAATCTATTTTAATCAGGAAAATAAAGGATTTGGTTATGGACATAACCATAACTTATTAACGAGTGACTTTTCTTATGCTGTGATCTTTAACCCAGATATTCTGGTGGATCAGCAGACAGTCGTTGACTTGGTCAAACTTTTGCAGGAACATCCAGAATGTGCCATGTTAGCACCTAAAATATTGAATGAAGATGGAACGACACAACATTTGATTCGCCAAAAATTAGATGTATTCGATTATGTATTGCGGTTTATTCCGGCTCGTTTTGTCAAGCAGTTGTTTGCTCAACGTTTAGCAAAATTCGAATGCCATGATTTGTCAGAAACAACCAATAGCTACGTGCGTATGATCTCTGGTAGTTTTATGGTCGTTGATGTCAATAAATTTAAAAAAGTCAACGGGTTTGATAATCGCTATTTTATGTATTTTGAAGATAATGATCTTTGCTTAACTTTTGAAAAAGCAGGAGAAAAACTCCTTTATACGCCGTTATATACGATTGTTCATTTATATGGAAAAGGCGCTCATCGCAATTTTAAACTTTTTCGTATCTTTTTACAGTCAATGGTGAAATTTTTCAATAAGTGGGGGTGGACTTTCTTTTGACCATACCCAAAATAGTAGTCGTTATCGTATTATACCAGCAGCGTTTTAGTCAATCGCCTTCTTTTGATCTGCTCATGAAAGCTGTCAAAGAGAAGAAGATTCAATTGGTTGTTTATGATAATAGTCCCGTTAAGCAATTGGAGCCATTATTAGAACAAAACGAAGATATAAGCTACTATCATGATCCATCAAATCCTGGTCTGGCTACGGCTTATAATTATGCGTTGAATCATGCACAGCAGAATATTCGCTATTTCGTTACACTTGATCATGATAGTCAATTGACTGCAACGTATTTTGATACGCTATTAACGATTGATTGGACAGATGAATTGGTTGCAGCAGTTCCGTTGGTTTATGCTGGAAGCAACCAAATATCGCCTGTTTTTGCGGATCGCTATATCAATCGTCAAGTTGAAAAGGTTGAGCGATCACAGCTCAGTCAAAGACGAATCATGGCGATTAATTCGGGCGCTGTTTTTTCTATCAAATTTTTAAAGGAAATTGGCGGTTTTAATTTAGATTTTCCCCTTGATTTCTTGGATCATTGGCTTTTTTGGACGATCTATCAGTTCAAAAAGACGGTTTTTATCTTACCTGAAAAAATGGAACATGATCTTTCAGTTCTTGATTATCAGAAAGTTTCTGTTACAAGGTATCAGTCGATACTGAAAGCTGAAAAAACTTTTTATCAAAATTATGATAAAGAAATGTTACCGCGTCATCGAAAACAATTATTGTTACGTACAGTAAAACAATTTTTAACAGTCAGAAATCGTAAAATATGGCGTTTGACATTACAATCATTTACTGAAAACTGAAGGGTGTGAATTTGTGCGATCAGTTTGTATGGCTACCTTTAATGGTGGCAGATATTTAAGAGAACAATTGGATAGTATTTTAAACCAACTGACACTTGAGGATGAATTGATTATTTCAGATGATGGATCGACAGATGAAACTTGTCAAATTATAAAGGAATACACGCAACTAGACAATCGAATCAAATTTGTTGAAGGACCAAGGCAAGGTGTCATTGCCAACTTCAACCATGCCATTCAACAATCTAAAGGTGACATCATTTTTTTAGCAGACCAAGATGATGTTTGGCTACCTAATAAGGTGGCTAAGATCACCGCATATTTTGAAGAAAATCCGCAACAATTAGTAGTAGTGAGTGATCTAGTGATTGTGGATGGTCAACTCAATGAGATACACGCGTCGTATTTTTCCTATCGGCATTCCCGAACAGGCTGGCTCAATAATTTGATTCGAAGTAATTATATCGGTGCCGGCATGGCTTTTCGATCTTCATTAAAGAAAAAAATAGTACCGATTCCTTCTGAAGTACCAATGCATGATATGTGGATTGGAATGTTAGGTGGAACTCGTGTTGGGTTTATTAGAGAAACATTGACACTTTATCGTAGACATGATTTTAATGTGAGTGAAATCAAAACAAACACTAAACTAACCCAAAAAATTACCTGGCGGTTGAATCTGATCAAGGCGCTTGTGAAGAGAAAATGGTTTGGAATTAATAAAAGATAGTTAAATCGTTAATAATTCCATGACAAATAACAAGTTTGATGAGATAATAACAAGGTGAATTTTAAATTGAAAAGGAGAATTTATACTCATGAAGGGAATCATTCTTGCTGGGGGAAGTGGTACACGCTTATACCCTCTAACTAAGGCAACTTCAAAACAGTTGATGCCAGTCTACGATAAACCAATGATCTACTATCCAATGTCTACACTAATGCTAGCGGGTATCAAAGAAATCCTGATTATCTCTACTCCTCAAGATACACCAAGATTTAAAGAACTGTTTGGTAATGGGGCAGAGTTAGGATTACAAATTGAGTATGCAGTGCAAGAAAGTCCAGATGGGCTAGCACAGGCTTTTATTATCGGTGAAGAATTTATCGGTGATGATAGTGTGTGCTTAGTTTTAGGAGATAACATCTATTACGGTGGTGGCTTATCTAAAATGCTTCAACGCGCTGCTTCTAAAGATACTGGAGCAACAGTGTTTGGTTACCACGTTAATGATCCAGAACGTTTTGGTGTTGTAGAATTTGATGAAAAGATGCAGGCTCTGTCAATCGAAGAAAAACCTGCGCTACCAAAATCAAATTATGCAGTAACAGGGTTATATTTTTATGATAATGATGTTATTTCGATTGCGAAAAACATCAAACCTTCTGAACGTGGTGAATTAGAGATCACTGATGTAAACAAAGTCTATCTAGAAAAAGGAAAACTATCTGTTGAATTGATGGGTAGAGGTTTTGCTTGGTTAGACACTGGCACGCATGAATCTCTTCTAGAGGCATCCACATTTATTGAAACGATTGAAAAACGTCAAAATCTCAAGGTAGCTTGCTTAGAAGAAATCGCCTACCGAATGGGATATATCACTAAAGAGCAATTACTTGCATTAGCTCAACCGTTGAAAAAAAATCAATATGGTCAATATCTTTTACAGTTGGCCAACAATTAAGGGAGTCTGAAGTAATGAAAGTAACTGATACTAATTTAACAGATGTGAAGATCATTGAAATGGATGTTTTTGGTGATCATCGTGGCTTTTTTACCGAAAGTTATTCCAAAGCAAAATTTGTTGAACATGGTTTAGATTTTGATTTTGTTCAAGATAATCATTCATTATCGGCAGAAGCTGGTGTTATCCGCGGACTGCATTTCCAAAAAGGAGAAGCAGCACAAACGAAATTGATTCGGGTAACTTCTGGTGCTGTTTTAGATGTAATTGTCGATATTCGTAAAGGAAGTCCAACCTATGGTAAATGGGAAGGCTTTATCTTATCTGAACACAACCATCGACAACTTTTGGTGCCTAAAGGTTATGCTCATGGATTTGTGACATTGACACCAAATGTCAATTTTCTTTACAAATGTGATAATTACTACAATGCACAAGCTGATGGTGGGATTGCCTTTGATGATCCAGACTTAGCGATTGATTGGCCTATCGATCTTTCCAAAGCGATTATGTCTGAAAAGGATCAGCATCATCCAACTTTAAAAGAGTTTGAAGCAGAAAATCCATTTGTTTATGGTGAAATTTAGGATTGCAAGGAGAATTTTTATATGAAAAATATCATTGTTACTGGTGGTGCCGGATTTATCGGCTCAAATTTCGTCCACTATGTGGTCAATCATCATCCAGAGGTTCATGTTACGGTGTTAGATAAATTGACTTATGCTGGGAATAAAGAGAACTTAGCAGGGCTACCTAGTGACCGTGTAGAATTAGTCGTTGGTGATGTTGCGGATGCAGAATTAGTGGATCGTTTAGTCAAAGAAGCAGACGCCGTAGTCCACTATGCAGCAGAATCTCATAACGATAATTCGCTAAAAGATCCATTTCCTTTTGTCCAAACCAATATTATTGGTACGTACACCCTGTTAGAAGCTTGTCGTAAATACAATGTTCGTTACCATCATGTATCCACCGATGAAGTGTATGGGGATTTACCTTTACGTGAAGATTTACCAGGTCATGGAGAAGGCGAAGGGGAAAAATTTACAGCTGAAACACCTTATAATCCATCAAGTCCATATTCTTCAACTAAAGCGGGCTCTGATCTATTAGTGAAAGCTTGGGTTCGTTCATTTGGGTTGCAAGCAACGATCTCAAATTGTTCAAACAACTATGGACCGTATCAACATATTGAAAAATTTATTCCTCGTCAAGTTACTAATATTTTAAGTGGTATACGTCCAAAACTATATGGTGAAGGAAAAAACGTTCGCGATTGGATCCATACGAATGATCATTCATCTGCGGTTTGGTTGATTTTGACTAAAGGAAAAATCGGTGAAACTTATTTGATCGGTGCCGATGGGGAAGAAGATAACAAAACAGTCATGGAATTGATTTTGGAACTTATGGGACAACCCAAAGATGCTTACGACCATGTCAACGATCGTGCAGGACATGATTTACGTTATGCAATTGATTCGACAAGGTTACGTGAGGAGCTAGGTTGGCAACCTGAATTTACCAACTTCCGTGATGGTTTAGCTGATACAATCAAATGGTATGAAGAACACCAAGATTGGTGGAAGAAAGAAAAAGAAGCTGTGGAAGCAGCCTACGCCAAAAATGGTCAATAAATGATGATAAGCCGGATTTAATGAACTCTCAAAAAATTCGGGTAAAAAAGACACGCATGAAGTTGTAAAACGTGCAGAAAAAAATTAGTATAAAAATAGGAATTGTTTATTGGCAATTGTAAGGGGAGCTGTGACAGATGTTGCAGACCCCTTTTTAAAACAAAAAAGAGGAGAGATCAGAATGTTCTTATTAACCGGAGGAAATGGTCAACTTGGAACGGAATTACGCCATTTATTAGATGAAAAAGGAATGGCTTATGTGTCAACTGATGCTGCTGAGCTGGATATTACTGATGCAGAAAAAACAATGGAGTATATTACAAACTTAAAGCCAGAAATTATTTTTCATTGTGCAGCGTATACAGCCGTTGATAAAGCAGAAGAAGAAGGCAAAGAATTAGATGAGAAGATTAACGTTGATGGAACTAAAAATGTGGCATTGGCTGCAAAAGCAGTGAATGCTAAATTAGTATATATCAGTACGGATTATGTCTTTGATGGCAAAAAGAAAGACCAAGAATACCGCGAAGACGATCCAACTAACCCATTGAATGAGTATGGTCGCACAAAATTACTAGGGGAACAAGCAGTTCAAGAAATCTTAGAAGACTATTATATTATCCGTACTTCATGGGTATTTGGTGTTTATGGACATAATTTTGTCTTTACAATGCAACGTTTAGCCGAAACGCATGATCGTTTAACTATTGTCAATGATCAATATGGTCGCCCAACTTGGACTCGAACACTTGCTGAATTTATGGTATATGTGATTGAAAAACAAGCACCTTATGGCGTATATCAGTTATCCAATGAAAATAGCTGTTCATGGTATGAATTTGCCAAAGAAATCTTAAAAGATACGGATGTCGAAGTAGCACCAGTCACTTCAGCAGAGTATCCACAAAAAGCAGTTCGCCCACAATATTCTGTGATGAGTCTAAAGAAAGCAGAAGATCTAGGCTTTGTCATTCCGACATGGCAAGAAGCATTAGCAAAAATGTTGGAAGCAGCTGAAAGTTTGAAATAGCAAACTTGTTTTTCCGTAAAAAAAGAACAAACTAGAAATTGGAGAATCGCATGGAAAAACAAACAAGACGCGCGCAACGAACAGCCGTGAAGCCTGAGCGCACAGATCATTCTGTTCTTGATGTCTTTCTAAAACTTCGTTACCTCATCGGATTGCTAGTCATTGTAGTTATTGTGACGTTTAATTTGAATGGTAGTTCATTGGGTGTATGGGATAAATATGTATCGCAACGAGATGACGGAAAGAAAACTGATGTCATCTTCGGGCAAAATAGGGAAGTTCGTTCAGATGAATGGCTCGTGCAAACACCTTTTTATCTTTCACAAGCTGAAAATGACTATCCTTTAGTAAATCCCGATTATTCCTTAAATGGACAAAATATGATCATTGCTTATAATTCTCCTGTTAAAGATATCACAGTTATTGGTAAACCATTCAATTGGGGATTCTTTTTCTTGGGAAGAGATCGTGGGCTTTCGTTTTATTGGGCAATGAAATTAGTGGTCATGGTTTTATTGGGGTATGAAGTTTTAATGATTTTGACAAAAAGAAAAAAAGCTTTATCACTCGTAGGCGCCTTTGCCTTAACTTTCTCACCAGCAGTCCAGTGGTGGTTCATGCAACACGTGGGAGATTTGATTTTCTTCACATTAGGACTAATGGTTGCTTTTTATCATTATTTTTACCAACATCAAAAAAAATGGGTACGAGCAATGATGATGAGTTTGATCGTCATATTTGGTCTAGGTTTTATCCTGGTGATTTATCCAGCCCATCAAGTTATGCTTGCTTATTTTCTTGTCTTTTATTTTGTTGGGTTATTGCTCTATTATGGGAAGCGAATCACTTGGGATTGGTTTGATGCAGTACTGATCATTGGGGCAATATTATTTATAGGTGGCGTACTGATCCACTTTTGGTTAACCTCTAAAGATGCGTTACTGGCTTCTTTAAATACCTTATATCCAGGAAAACGAGTAAGTACAGGAGGAAAATGGCATTTAGGAGAGTTCTTTTATTTTCTGACAAACTGGAAAATTTCGTTTAAAGATATCAATTTTTCTAATAATTCTGAAGTTGCTCTGTTTTATCATTTCTTCCCGACCGTCTTTTTAGCAAGCCCATTTGTTTTATTTGGTAAAAAAAATAGTGAACAAAAACTGTTTGGACGGATTTTAATGCTCTTTTGTCTGTTTTCAATTTATTGGATTACTTTAGGATTACCAAAATGGCTCGCTGAACTCACTTTATTATCTTACGTGCCACCTTTTAGAGCAATCTTAACCTTTAGTTTTGCAGCTTGCCTCTTAACCATATGGTTTATTGCCTATATTTGGCAAGAAGATGTGATCCCAACATGGTATAAATTTTTCCTATTGTTGGCGAACGCGGGAATCTTTGCGTATGCTTTGGTCAATTCCAAAATGACAAAATACTTTACCGAATTAGAGATCACCATGATCGTGATTGTTGGTACGTTAATCCTGGCATTTATTCTGTTCCGACGTTGTCGATTGTTCTATCTTTCGTTTATCGCTTTGATTGTAGCTTCAGGTTTCTTTGTGAACCCAGTTGTAGAAGGAACTGGTGCGATCTTTGAAAAGACTCTGGCAAAAGAGATAAAAGCAATTGATCAGGCAGATCCACAACAAGTATGGTTAACAGAAGATGAGCTGTATAACTTTACACCAACATTAGGCGTAAAAGCTTTTAATTCGGTACGCTTTTATCCAGACATGAAGGCATGGGCTAAAATTGATCCAGATAAAAAATATGAAAAATATTATAATCGATATGCCCACACACGTGCCTTTATTGCTAAAGAAAAAACTTCATTTGTTTTAGATCGTCCAGATATGTTTTCTGTGACCCTCAACTTTAAAGATGCTGAAAAGCTTGGAATCAAATACGTGGTCAGCAAACGCCCGTTAACTGATTATAATCAATTGTACCAAGCACAATTCACTCAACTATACGGTCCTGATAAAGATGGTTATATGATTTTTGAAGTAACCTATCCTGAAAACGATCCATCTACAGCCAATAATGCTGTGAATAATACGGATAACCAAGTAGATGAATGGTCGTATACAGGCGGTTGAGAAAGTAATTATTAGGTATTGAGTAATTGATATGGGAGTGTAAGGAAGTAAATTTCTTTACTGCTTCTTCTGAAATTGCTCAGTACCTATTTTTAGGTTCCATGTTTTTTCTTTTAAAAAGACTGGATGAAGCACTAAAAGTGAGTTTTTTATCAATTAATCTAAAAATAGCATTGCCGTTTGTTTTTAAAAAACAGTATAATAAAACAGTATGAAAGGAGGATGGAGATTATTCAGACGGTTATTGGAAAATTAATAAATAAAATGAGTGTTGGATTACTGATTCTATTTCTTTCTGCTATTTATTTTGTATGGACAGCAGGCCTAGGCAATGCTCAAGCGCTTTTTTTATATGACAACAGTGCGCAATTTGTTACGTTTGGCATTGTCATTTTATTTATTTTAAACGTATATAAAGGACGAAGAGCTGACTTTATTTTTTTAGCAGCGGCAATGCTTATTTATTTTCTGTTTGATCATTTCCGTGAAGTAAGAGCAAGTTCTATGAATGTAGATCTTTTGATCCCGCTAATCATAGTCTTTTGTTTGACGGTTAAATGGATTCAGTTTGATAAGTTAGATCGTTCGATTTTTATTTTAGTATGTTATGTCTTTCTTGGCATTACGTTATACCGCATTTTTACTGAAATAAAAATTCCTGATGGTGAAAGTATTTGGTTGCCTGATAATAAAGTTTCCGATATTTGGATCAACACGAATACGATTGGTAGTACTTTAATGACCCTCTCCTTACTGATCAGTGGGTTTGCCAGTTCATTTGAGCGCTGGTATGTTCGGGTATTCGTTGGATTTCCGAGTGTGATTGCTGGGATTATTGGTATCTGGGTCTGTCAATCAAAAGGTGCTTTAGTTGCGATGATCGTATTTGTTTTACTGGATATTTGGCCAAAACAATTGTTCAAAATAATACGAGCGCCATTTTTAGCCTACATGATTGTCACGATTTTTGCGTTGCCAGTTTCTTACTTAGCAGCTCATTCCGAGCATCTAAATCTCTTTACTGGTCGTGAAGAAATTTGGTTGAAATTCTATGAGACTATTTCAGAAAAAAGCGAACAAGTCTGGGTTGGAATGAAACCGTTCATTTTTCAACGTGGAAATCAATTTTTAGGAAATCACAATAGTTATAATTCATTTTTAAATCTATATGGATTGCTGGGTGTCATCATCGCAGGAGTACTAGTCTTAATCTATGTAGGTCGATTGACCTTAAAAGCAGATTTATCGAATGGACAAGTAACCTTTTTATGGGCATTCTTTGCAGTGATGATCCAATCCTTTATGGAAGATACTTTAACTTCTTTTCCGTGGGTACCTATCATCTATCTGTTATTGGGAATGGCAAGTCACCGATATGATGATTTAAAAAACGTTGCAAACAAGCGGAAAATAGCGAATCAACAAACGAGGGAAACGACAGACGGCTCTCTATCAAGAGTGGCACGCCGACATTAAATATTTAGATAAGAGCTAGTTGAAACAAGTTATTCTTGGGTCAGCTAGCTTTTTGCTTCATTGCAATTAAATTATTTCTTATGTAAAATAAAAATGTTAGCGTAAAGTTGCTTAATAGAAAATTAAGAAACTAAGAATATCACAGTCCGTGAGTAAAAGTGTGGTAAAATGGCACATGACTGTAATTAACAGAATTTGCTTGGAGGAACACAAATGTTTAAAGATCTGTTTTTATTTATGAAGGATATCTACCAGAATAGAAAGCTCTTGCTTCAGTTTTCAGTGAATGACTTTAAGTCTCGCTATGCGGGCTCTTTTTTGGGAATTTTATGGGCATTCATTAATCCTGTCTTTACCGTATTGATTTATTGGTTGGTCTTTGGTTTTGGATTAAAGGCAGCGATGACAGATGGAAAATATCCTTTTATTGTTTATTTGATTACGGGAATGATCCCATGGTTCTTTTTTTCTGACGCGTTTACATCAACGACGTTAGTTTTCAGAGAATACACCTATTTAGTAAAAAAAGTTGTATTTAATATCCGCATTTTACCAACTACGAAAATTTTATCGAATCTATATGCACATCTTTTCTTTATTTTCGTTGGTTTAGTGGTGGTTATTGGACATGGAATCTATCCAACTTGGATGACGCTCCAACTGATTTATTATTTATTCTGTATGTGTGCTTTTTTAACCGGCTTAACATGGTTGACAGCATCAATTCAACCATTTCTACCAGACATCATGCAATTGATCACGATTGTCCTACAGTTGGTTATGTGGACATTGCCAATCCTTTGGAGTCCAAGTCAGTTCAATCCAGTGATCGTTCAAATCTTAAAACTAAACCCACTTTATTATGTCGTGCAAGGATATCGTGAGTCTTTCTTAGGACAAGCTTGGTTCTGGGAACACGGAATGTATACTCTCTATTTCTGGGTATTTACGCTAGCTATCTTCGTTATTGGATCTGCTGTGTTCCGTAGATTGAAACCACATTTTTCAGATGTGCTGTAAGGAGTATGAATATGACTGAATATGCGATTAAATTAAAAAACATTACAAAATCTTATAATATGTACGCAAAACCATCTGACCGGTTTCGTGAAGCTTTGAATCCCTTCAAAAAATCTTACCATGACGTTTTTTATGCGTTGAAAAATATCAATGTGGAAATTAAAAAAGGGGAAATGATCGGTTTTGTCGGAGAAAATGGTTCAGGAAAATCCACCATGCTCAAAATCATTACTGGCGTTTTGACGCCCACATCTGGAACAATGGAGATTGAAGGGAAAATATCTGCACTATTAGAACTAGGTTCTGGGTTCAACCCCGAATATTCTGGCTATGACAATATTTATTTGAATGGCATGGTGTTAGGTTTTTCTCGTGAAGAAATCGATGGAATGGTCGGAGACATCATTGAATTTGCTGATATCGGCGAACATATTTACCAACCAGTAAAAACATATTCCAGTGGGATGTTTGTTCGTTTAGCCTTTGCGGTAGCTATCAATGTCAATCCAGATATCTTGATTGTCGATGAGGCTCTAGCTGTAGGGGACCTTGAATTCCAGTTGAAATGTATGGAGAAATTTACTGAAATCAAGAACTCAGGTAAAACGATCTTATTCGTTTCCCATGACATCAGTTCGATCCGCCGTTTTTGTGATCGATCCTATTGGCTAAAAAATGGTGAAGTGGTTGAATATGGGGATACCATGGATGTCACAACGAACTATGAAAACTTTTTAAAGAAAAAATCAGTCAAAACAGTTGATCGAAATAAAAATCAAATGGAACGTTTTGCAGCACCTGACATCGTTGATGTACTGAGTGCGGAATTATTGGATAAAGAAAAAAATCCTGTTGACGTGCTTGATCAAGGCGAAACACTGTATGTCAAAGTAACCTATGAAGTAAAAGATGATTCGATCAAGAATCCTGTTTTAGGGATCGCCTTACGAACTGTCGATAATTTTTACGTTTGTGGTTTAAATACACTGTTGGACGGCATCAAAATCCCTTGGAAAAAAGGCAAAAATGTTTTCTATTTAGAATATGAAAAACTAGGCCTGCTAGCTGGTGAATATTATTTTGATGTGGCAATTTTTGAAGAAAATGCCACCGTACCTTTAGTTTACAAAACAAAATATATGAACTTATTTGTTAATGGCTCATATATTGGGGAAGGAATCGTGGTCTTAGACCATAAGTGGGAAGAAGGTTATCTAGCCGATGAAGTATGATTTTGAAATGGACTTAGATGAACAAAGTAGTGTAGGGAAAATTGCTGCCCAAATTAAACCAGGCAGCAAAGTCTTGGAATTTGGACCGGGAAACGGCCGATTGACCAAACATTTAATCGGAGCCAAAAATTGTCAAGTAAGTATCGTCGAATTAGATAAAGAATTATTCGATTTTGTCAGTGAATTTTCACAAGATGGTTTTTATGGAGATATTGAAAGTTTTGAGTGGGCAAACTATTATGCAGGGCAAACCTTTGATTATATCCTTTTTGCCGATGTTTTAGAACATTTAGTGAACCCAGCTGAAACATTAAAAAAAGTGAGAGAATTTCTCAACGAAGACGGAGAAATTTTAATCACATTTCCGAATTTAGTCCATAATTCTGTGCTGATCCATTTATTCAACAATGAGTTACCATGGGCTTCTTATGGCTTATTAGATGAAACACATAATTCTTTTTACACACACGAAGGTTTTAAAAAAGTGTTTGAAAAAGCTGGTTTATCTATTAATATTGAGGATTACCTTTACTTAGCTGTCGGAGACACAGAATTAAATTCAACTTATGAAGAATTACCCGAAGCAGTTCGCTATGAGTTCAAAATGCGACCTTTCGGAGAAGTTTATCAATACTTCTTTTCTTTGAAAAAACACACTGAGAATAGTCACATCTCACAACCACAAAATTCGAATTATGTTCGAATGGTGGAAGTGATCCAAAAGACTGCAAACAAAGAAGTCTCCCAAAAATATCCTTTCAACAATTATACGGGAGAAAACCAAACATTGACTTTTCCAATTGCCGGGGATGTCGAATCGGTCATTTTTAAATTTGCTGATCAACCAAGTTTTATCGAATTTAGCGGGGAGTTGGCGGGGAACAAAATTGATTTCATCCAATCTAATGCAGTAATCAAAACACAAAATGATTGCTATTTATTTGATGGTGAAGTAACGCCACAATTTACTCTATTTGATGTCGCAGGTCAAGAATTGACGATCCATTGTCATTATCGGTTTATCGGGGAATTGACACAAACCATGAAAGAACTACTTGAGGCAGTCAAACCTTTAGCGCAGATCGAGCAACGTCTAATGGCACAAATCACTTCGCTGAAAAAAGAAAATGAACAAGTGCGATTAACAAATGAAAAATTAGCTAACGAATTACAGATGACGACTGACCGTTATTGTAAACTGATAACTGAGGAAGAATTCGCGATTAAACCAAGAAACCGCAAGCTTCGATCGAAAGAAACAGCAAAGAAAATTCAAGCAAAGGCGATTTCTCTATGCGTGGATAGCAAGCATTGGGACCCAGAAACGAAAATTTTGACAATCAATGGTTGGGGAATTTCTAACGCACAACGTCAGCCGTTATCCTATAAGTTATCTGTGAACCAAGCACCATTTTTTCAAGCCTTGCAGTTTGAACGGCCAGAAGTAAATGAGGCGGAACAATTGCCAGCGGGAACAAAAGCTGGTTTTGAATTGCAAATAAGATGTGAACGAGAAAAATCTTTTTTAATTGAAGCTGTTGCTGAAAATGGCGAATCCTGGTTTATCGAGATATAAGAAAGAACTTATTTTTAATAAAGGAGAACAAAAGCTCGTGCAAAAAAAAGAGATTGCTGTATTTATAGACCGAATTACTCGTGAAAGAGCAACTGGGGATTTATTGATTGTTGGCTGGGCGGTTGATGAGGTGACGAAAGAAATTCCGATCATTAAAGTCGATAAGGACAAAGTATCTGCCGAAGTCACCAATGTTGTTCGTTTGGATATCAATCATTTATACAATCTGGATGTGAAAACACCAAGTGGTTTCAACATCCGATTATCTGGAAGAATGAAAGGTAAAGCGATTTTAGATTTCCAAACAAAATCCCATCAAAATGGGATTGCGGTGAAATTGAATGGTCGTTATCCATATGACGATGGCCTTGAAACAAACTGGGAAAAGAAAAAAAGATTGCTTCAAAAAGGATTCAATTATGCACGGACACACGGAGTGAAAAAAGCGATCCGACGTGTCAAATTTGAAATGAAACCCGCTTCTGTTGATTACACCGAATGGATCAAACGTCATGAACAGTTTGATCTCCAAAAGCAACGTCAAGATGCTAAAGGATTTGAATATCGTCCCTTAATCTCAGTACTTATGCCAGTCTACAATGTCGAAATCAAATGGCTGGAAAAATGTATTGATTCTGTTTTAAAACAAACGTATGATCACTGGGAACTATGTATCAGTGATGATGCATCAACTGATCCTAAAATCAGAAAATGTTTAGAAAAGTATCAAGCTAAAGATCAACGAATCAAAGTCGTTTTTAGAGAAAAAAATGGGCATATCAGTCTAGCGACCAACTCTGCTTTGGAAATGGCAACAGGAGAGTTCATAGCGTTGTTAGATAATGATGATGAACTACCGCCTTATGCGTTGTTTGAAGTCGCAAGCGTCTTGAATCAGCGTCCTGAACTTGATGTCATTTATAGCGATGAAGATAAGATCGATGCAGAAGGTCAGCGTTTTGATCCTCATTTTAAAGCGGATTGGTCACCAGATACTTTAATGGGCAATAATTATATTTCACATTTAGGGGTTTATCGTACCAGCTTAGTTAAAGAAATCGGTGGATTTAGAAAAGGATATGAAGGTTCCCAAGATTATGACTTGGTACTACGAATCACTGAGCAGATCCCAGCTGATCACATTTATCACATTGATAAAGTACTGTATCACTGGCGCACGATTCCGGGATCTACTGCCAGCAATGGTGAAGCGAAGAGCTATATTTATGATTCTGGAGTCAAGGCATTGACTGATGCACTCGATCGTAGAGGAATTAAAGGAAAAGTTCGTCCTGGACGAATCTCTGGTTTCTACGAGGTCAATTATGAAGTGCTGCAAGAAGACTTAGTTAGTGTCATTATTCCCACTAAAAACGGATATGATGACTTAAAATTATGTATCGACTCAATTATTGACAAAACAACCTATTCCAACTATGAGATCATTGTTGCTGATAACGGTAGTACCGATCCTAAGATGCAGGAACTATTTAAGGAATACCAGCAACGACTAAATGAACGTTTTATAGTGGAATTGATCGATATACCTTTCAATTATTCTAGGATCAACAATCTAGCGGCAGAAAAAGCAAGTGGCAAATATTTATTGTTCTTAAACAATGATACGGAAGTTATTGAGCCTGAGTGGATGACCAATATGGTTGCCTATGCGCAATTTGATCGAATTGGCTGTGTCGGTGCCAAACTTTACTACCCAGATGATACGACACAACATGCTGGTGTGTTAGTTGGTATTGGTGGCGTTGCTGGTCATGCGTTGAACAACTATGACCAAACACACTGTGGTTACTTTGGTCGGTTAGTCATCGATGTCAATTACTTAGCGGTAACAGCTGCCTGTATGATGGTCAAAGCCAGTGATTTTCATGCGGTCCATGGCTTTGATGAAACATTAGCAGTCGCTTTCAATGATGTGGATTTATGCCTGAAAATTTATGAGCTAGGTCGATATAACGTTTATGCCCATCAAGTTGAACTTTATCATTTTGAATCAAAATCAAGAGGTTATGAAGATACGCCTGAGAAGCAAAAACGTTTTGCAGGTGAGATAAAGAAAATGCAAGTGAAATGGCCAGGATATATCAACCATGATCCTTTTTATAACGATAATCTGACAAAAGAAGGAATTGGAGATTTTTCATTAAGACCAGATTAATTAAGAAATGAAAATAGAAACTATCATGCAATCAGTTAAGAAAGCATGGTAGTTTTTTTTTCGTAAAATGAGATATTAAAAGCAAGCGTTATAATTGTAGAGCAATAGTTTTTTGTAATTCTGTTACAATTTGTTTATTCACTAGGCTTTTAAACCCTGCTATGGTAAGATAATAGGTGCATTATTTTGTGATTAGGAGTGTATATATGAATAAAAATGGGGAATGGAGTGCTGCAAGACGAATATTCATTATTTTAATGGATGTTTTGATGTACAATGTAGCCATATATAGCAGTTTCTTACTGAAATTTCATGGGGAAATACCCATGCGGAATTTTGAAACTTTTCAACATTCAGCAATCTTTATTTCTGTTATATTTATTGCCTTGAATATCTTATTGGGCGTATATGTTTTTTATAATCGAACGGTCAGCGATATCGTGTTTGTCACGGTTATTGGTCAAGTCTTAATGACATTGGGGATCATGGTCGTCACCTTTGCTGGACGCTGGTTTGCTTTCCCACGAGGCGTAATTTTACTGTCATTTGTGCTAGCGACCATTTTATTGAGTCTTTACAGAATATTAATTTATAAGTTGTACTTGAAAGTCAGTCGTGATAAGAAAGTCGTGATCGTTGGATCAGAAAAAGATGTGGCACCGGCCATACAAAATTTCAGTTCTAAAAAAAATAATAAGCATAAAGTAGAAGCGGTTGTCATCGATCACTACTATGAAAATGTGAAAAAAATGATTGATCAAATGGATATCGTCTATCTGGCTTCACATATTGAAGAAGCAGAAAAAGTAAAAATCTATCAACTAGTGACAAAAAATGAGAAGAAATTATTTCTCAATACGACATTTGAAAACTTAACGATGATCAATCCAAACATCATGAACTTTGAAGATGAAAGTATTATTGAAGCTTCAGGATTCAGAATTCCACCAGAATATGAATTATTCAAGCGGTTGTTTGATATTATCGTTTCGTTGATTTTACTGATCATAGCCTCACCTTTCATGTTATTAACTGCTATTTTAGTAAAAGTTACTTCACCGGGTCCGGTTATTTATAAACAAATTCGGATCACTAAAAATCAAAAAGAATTTTCAATCTATAAATTTCGCTCGATGACTGCGACTGCAGAAGCCAAATCAGGACCTGTTTTGGCTAAGAGCAACGATGCTCGTGTCACTCCAGTGGGTAAATTTATCCGAGCAGTTCGTTTTGATGAATTACCACAAATCTTTAATGTATTAAAGGGAGACATGTCGATCGTTGGTCCTCGACCAGAACGTCCTTTCTTTGTTGATCAATTTAATGCGGAAAATCCTTATTACTATTTGAGACACAATGTACGTGCTGGGATAACGGGTTATGCGCAAGTTTATGGGAAATACGTATCAGATTACAACAGTAAATTACGGTTTGATTTACTTTACATCAAGAAATATTCTTTATTGCTCGATTTAAAAATATTATTACAAACCATTAAAATTCTTTTTGATAAGATGTCTTCTCAAGGCTTGGAAGAAGATGAGAATGTTCATTCATTGGCAGAGATTGCTTTTCCAAAAGAGAAAATCTTTCGCTAGTTGAGAGGTAGTGAAAAATGAGTAACCCAAAATTTAGTATCGTCATACCCATTTATAATGCTGAAAGCACGATTGCTCGTACGATCGCATCTTTAAAAGAATTTGATTTTACTGATTATGAAGTTTTGTTAATCAATGATGGTTCGACAGATCAAACGGAAGCAATCATTACGAGACTTATTGAGAACGACCCTAAATTTCGACTGATCACAACGGCTAATCAAGGGCCTGGTTTAGCAAGAAATGAAGGGATTATGCAAGCCCAAGGAACTTACATCTTATTTTTTGATGCGGATGATACGCCGAAAAAAGAAGTTTTATCTGATTATGACAAGCTTTTAGCTAAACATCCAGACACCGATTTGATCGTTAGTTCGTTTATCTTTCGAACGATGGACGGAGAACAGATTATTTCAGAAAAAGAAAATTTAGTGACGGAGCATCATTATCAAAGTCATGATAGTTTTATAAAAGACATGTATCGATTAATGAACGATCAGTTGATGTATGTAGTTTGGAATAAATGTTATCGAAGGGATATTTTAAAACAGAATCAGCTTCTTTTTAAAGGATACAATAGCTGTGAAGACCGTATTTTTAATTTGCATTATTATAAATATTGTCAAAATGTCCTGATGAACCCGAAAATTTCTTATATTTATGAATTTGAAGGTGGCAAAGGAATCACGAATCAGTACCGTCCCAATAAATTTAGTACCTTCAAAGAGTTCTACCAATTAGCAAATGAAGTGACGAATGAAGTCGATAAGCCAGGAATGGCAGCTCTCCATTTAAAAGGAACGACGTCGGTCATCTTTTCTATCTATGGCACTTCGACACGGACAGCAAAAGAAAAAAAAGCTGAAGCAAAGCAAATATTAACGGATCCAACTATTGTTGAGGCGAAAAAAATTGCTTGCACCGACTCCACAGTAAAAAAAGTAACGAAGCAATTGTATAACCTGCCTTGTTCATTCTTTTTAGCTGCTGTACGCATCGGAAGTTTTGTTGAAATAAAGATGCCAGGATTGATGGCAACACTAAAACGAGTGTATTAAATAAGCGACCGGAATAGCAGGGTGATATCATTTGCTTTTCAATCGAAATAAAAAAGCAGTGACAGCTGTCATGGCTTTATTCTCACATTTATAAAAGTGTTAGGATAAAAGTTTCTTCTAACACACTATTTATTCGAGTTTGGGTCTTTAGGTTTTCCTTTTGACCCACACTCTTTTTTTGCAAATTTAGACAGATTCTATTTCGGATAAAAAAATAGTTATGATAAAATAAAAATAGAGGGAGCTGTAAGTATGTATAGTAATGATCCTGAATTAAGAAATGTCCAGCAGGTAGTGTTAGAAATCGCTCAATATTTTGTCGATTTTTGTAATAAACACGACCTACTTTGTTATTTTTGTGGCGGTGGCTGTATTGGCTCTATCCGTCATCAAGGTTTTATTCCTTGGGATGATGACTTGGATTTTTTTATGCCTAGACAAGATTATGAAAAAATAAAAGAACTATGGCCAAAATATGCTGATGTTGAACGCTATCCGCTATTGGTTGCTTCTGAGAATTACAATGATCATAATTCATTTATGACCATTCGAGATGCAAATACCACATTTGTCAAAACGTATCAAGAAGGAATGGCTATTCCTCATGGTATACCGATTGATATTTTTCCTTTGGACGGTGCGCCTGAAAAAAGTGCGCAACGGAAAATCCAAAAAATGTGGGCGCTCGTTTATGCATTGTTTTGTTCTCAGGTTGTGCCCGAAAAACATGGGGGAATGATGGCAACAGGTAGCAAGGTGCTTTTAAGTACGTTCTCTTCGCCCAAAATCCGCTATAAGATTTGGCGTTTTGCAGAAAAACAAATGAGTAAGTACTCATTCGGATCGACACCTTATGTCACAGAATTATGTGTCGGACCTAAATATATGGGGAATATTTACCATTTGGAAGATTTTAAATCAGCGATTGTTGTTCCCTTTGAAGAGACAAAAATGCCAATTCCTGTTGGGTATGACCGCTATTTGAAACAGGTCTTTGGTGACTACATGCAATTGCCCCCTGAAGAAGAACAACAGCCTCATCATGAAGCTGTTCTTGTTGATACTAAAAAAGCTTACAAAGTAAACGATACAGTATGAAGGAGAAAAGAGATGAAACGGATTTTTTCTGGTGTACTTTTATGTACATTATTATTAAATAGCTCTATTTCCAATACTTATGCAATTGAAAATATAGCTAAAACTTCTCAATCTAGTCAAGAACAGAAGGCTATGAATGAAGTGGGAACTGAAGAAAAGCAAATGAACGACTCGTCTGATTCAGCAACACTTACCACAACTAACGATACAAAACAATCGGATAGTTCGACAACTACGGAAACATCTACGGCTGAGACTTCTTCGACAGAATCCAGTATGACCAGCAGCTCGACAATCCCCACTCAAGAAAGTACCAGCACTTCGGGTTCCGAGACCGCCAATTCTACGAGTGATTCTACCCAGGACCAGACAGATGCCAATCAAGTTGATCCAAGAGAAGATGCTGAACTCGGGAAAAGAGGGACAAATCATAAAAAAGGTACTTATGCCATGCAACCGTCTGGAAATCAGTATGGGATTATGTCGAGAATGATGTATCCTGATAATGTATATGCAGATAATCCCAATTTACCAAGAAAAGACTTCATTGATGTCGCTAGTTGGAATGGGACAATCTCTGTTGCTGAGTATCAAAAAATTAAAAGTTACGGGGTTACGGGAGTAACCGTCAAGCTCACCGAAGGAACATCATATACTAACCCGTATGCGCAAAGCCAAATCAACAATGCTAAAGCTGCGGGGCTCAGTGTGTCTGCTTATCATTACAGCGTGTATACATCTGTTCAAACAGCTCAGGCAGAGGCAAAATATTTTGCACAAGCAGCGTCAAAATTAGGTTTGCCCAAAAATACGATCATGTTTGATGATGCAGAAGATCCGCACTTGATTTCCGAAGGACGTGATACACAAAAAAATGCTTTGGCTTTCAATCAACAACTAAAAAATCTTGGGTATTCTAATGCTGCACTATATCTTAGTAGAGGTTGGCTAGATAGTGGGTACATCAATCCTGCTCCCTTTAATAAAGAACGTATATGGGTCGCACAATATCCTTATACACCAACACAATCGATGCAGTGGAACAATGATTATGGTGCTTGGCAGTGGTCGTCTCAAATGTTTTTCCCAGGTTTGGCAAATTATCAATCTCGTCCTTTTGACATGTCGATGATTTACAGTTCTTTTTTTGGAACACCAAATACAGGAACCGGACCTGACCTAAATAAATATTATACGACAAATCCTGGAAGAGTCATCGTCAAGAAGGATGATTGTTTTTACAATGATGTGAATTTTACCAGTCCTGGAATGACTGTTAAGGAAAATACTTTAGTTACTGTGAAAAGTATTCAAACAACCGCTAGTGGGATTCCACGCTTATTTACAGATCACGGTTATTTAACAGCAAATAAATCATATGTTGTAGCGGCTCAAAGCAATATTGATTCTTATTTTACAACGAATCCTAAAAAAGTCCGTTTGAAGACCGATGATTATTTTTATGCAGATACAGCTTTTACCCAGCGTTTGAATAAAGTCACGAAAGGTACAGTGGTGGAAGTAGAAAGCTTAGCTTACACGGACTCTGGTATTTTCCGATTAAAAACAAAAAATGGCTATTTGACTGCAAATAAAAATTTGGTCGAACAGTATCGTGATATCTCTGATATGTACTATATGACAAATCCAGGACAAGTCATTGCTCAGACAAATGATCGTTTTTACCAAGATGTCGAGTTTACAAAACCAGGAGAATCAGTCTCAGCTGGTACGGTCATCAAAGTAACGGGAATTGAAAAAACAAAGAGTGGGATACCTCGATTAAAAACAAATAAAGGCTTTTATACAGCAAATAGAGACTACGTGATCGCAACTGTAGCATCAATTGATAATTACTATACGAAAAACCCTGTTCGAATCGTCATGAAAGCCAATGATACTTACTATCGAGACACAGACTTTCTCCATAAAGGAAAAGCAGTGACGAAAGGGTCGCTTGTATCTGTTACAGGTGTCGTATACCGTGAAGGTCAAGTACCGCGATTGCTTACGCCCGATGGCTATTTGACGGCTAATAAAGAGTATGTGCAAGAAGTGCCAGATAATATCTCAAACTATTATTATAGTAATCCAGGATATGTGGTCATGAAGACAAATGATACGTATTATCATGATGTCAATTTCAGTCAAAAAGGGGAGGCAGTCTCTAAAAATGAATTGATTGAAGTGCAAAATGTGGTATTTACAAGTGGTGGAATCCCACGGTTAAAAACGGCAAAAGGCTATTTGACAGCTAATAGAGGTTATGTAACACAATTAGTGAGTGACAGTGATAATTACTTTATCGAAAATCCAAGAAAAATTGTTATGTTGAGGGATGATCGCTATTATTCTGACATAGACTTTAAACAACCAAGTACCCCGATTTCGAAAGGTACGGTGATCGATGTCTTAGGTATCGAGTATACAGCTGGTGGAATCCCACGATTAAAAACCAATAAGGGATATGTTACAGCTAATAAAGGGTATGTTACAGCTGCTGCGAATGCAAATGATAATTATTTTGTGACGAATCCTAAAAGAGTTCAACTGTTGATGAATGATTACTACTATAAAGATCTCAGTTTTACGCAAAAAGGAGCAGCAATTAGCAAAGGAACGATCGTAGAGATCCAATCAATCGAATATACCCCATCAGGACTTCCACGATTAAAAACAGCTGATGGTTATGTGACTGCAAATAAAAAGTATGTTCAAAAAGTAAACTAAAAATAAATAAATCAACACATCAATCGAATGTTCTATCATTCTTTTGATGTGTTGTTTTTTTGTATAATACTTATATTTCACCGAGGCTCAGTGGAAAACATTGAAAGTTATTGGCAGTTGTGAGAAAATGTAAAAGGTTAAATATGGTTTTTATTGAACGGATAGTGAAATAATAGGCAAGTTTTCAATACCTATTTAGTATAAATACACATAAAAGAAAGGAATTTATCTCATATGATTACAGCTATAATTATTGCCGGTGGCGTTGGCAAACGAATGGGGCAGGATATACCAAAACAATTTATTAATATCGAGGGGAAGCCCATCATTATTTATACATTGGAGTCATTCCAACACCATCCACAGATTGATCGAATTCTTGTTGTATGTAAATCAGGTTGGGAAGAAACCATGTGGGCTTATATCAAAGAGTTCAATATCAGTAAAGTCCAATGGGTGATTACTGGCGGATCTAAAGGACAAGAATCAATCAATAACGGTGTACAATTTTTAAAAGATTATTCAGAGGATGATGACACAATTATCATTCATGACGGTATCCGTCCATTGGTGGATGAACTCGTCCTATCAGATGTGATTGTGAAATGTAAGGAATATGGAAATGGTGTGACTTCATTACCGTATAATGAACAGATTTTTATTAAGAAAACCGAAGAAACGACACAACAATATGTGGATCGTAATACGTTACGACGTGTTTCAACACCACAAGCATACCAATATGGTAAATTACTTTCTGCTTATAATCGGGCGGTCAAAGAAAATATTGGGATGACAGACTCATCTTATACCAATACGATGATGGTGGACTTAGGTGAAACCTTGTATTTTGCGGCTGGTTCTGATAAAAATATCAAATTGACCACAACCGATGATTTAGAGCTTTTCAAAGCATATTTAAAAATGAAAGATTAGGTGAAGAGGATGTCTTTAATAAATAATCCACTATATAAAGATGATTTGCTGAAGGTAGTCGAACATACTCCTGATTTAAAAAGTTTGGATGGTCAATCTTTACTCATGATTGGTGCCTCAGGTATGATTGGTTCTTTTTTAGTCGATACGTTAATGTTAGCAAACCAGTATTTAGGGGTTAATATTAAAGTATATGCAATGGGAAGAAATCGTCAAAGATTGGAAGAACGATTCTCTCCGTATATCTCTGATCAAAATTTTGAGATCATCGAAGGAGACGTGACAGATCCGTTGCCTTTTTCTATTAAGGCTGACTATATCATCCACGGTGCAAGCAATACCCATCCAAAAGCTTATGCAACCGATCCAATTGGCACGATTATGACGAATCTTGCTGGTACAGAACAAGTATTGAAACATGCTGTAGCAACAGAACCGAAAAGAGTGCTTTTCCTTTCAACTGTAGAGATCTATGGCGAAAATCGTGGAGACGTTGAAAAGTTTTCGGAAGATTATTGTGGTTATATTGATTGCAATACTTTACGTGCCGGCTATCCGGAAGGTAAGAGAGTCAGTGAGTCCCTTTGTCAGGCATATATTGCGAAGCATCAATTAGATATTGTGATTCCAAGATTATGCCGTACATTTGGCCCAACGATGCTGTTATCTGACTCTAAGGCTTCTTCTCAATTTATCTTGAATGCAGTGCATGAAGAAGATATTGTATTAAAGAGTGAAGGAAACCAGTATTTTTCCTATATTTATGTAGGAGATGCTGTTTCAGCGATGCTTCATCTCCTTATTCACGGTCAGATTGGAGAAGCTTATAATATCTCTAACGACAGTTTTGATTTGCATCTAAAAGAGCTTGCTCAAAAACTTGCTGAAATTAGTGGGAAGCAAGTCATTTTTGAATTACCTGATGCAATTGAACAACAAGGCTTTTCTAAAGCAAATACGGCTATTTTAAATAATGAAAAAATTAAAGATACTGGCTGGTTCCCGATCTTTAGTCTAGAAGAATCACTGAAGCATACAGTACAGTTAGTTAAGGATGAAATACATGTGTGAAATTAGTATCATCGTACCTGTTTATAAAGTTGAAAAATATTTAAAAAAATGTGTAGATTCCATTCTCGCTCAGACTTTTTCCGATTTTGAACTGATTTTAGTGGATGACGGTTCACCTGATAATAGTGGACGTATTTGTGATGACTATGCAAAGAAGGATGCTCGTGTACGGGTCGTCCACAAACAAAATGGTGGATTGAGTAGCGCAAGAAACGCGGGAATCGAAGTAGCCAAAGGAAAATATTTGGGCTTTGTTGACAGTGACGACTATATCGCAGAAGATATGTATGAACTTTTATATAAAGCAATCATCAAAGAAGAGGCAGACTTATCGATCTGTGGTATTTATGATGTCTACGAGGGAAAAGATCCGATAATCAAACCCACAATCAAAAAAACAGTAACCGCTGAAGAAGCGTTATTATTAATTTTACAAGGAAATATCATCTCTGTTCATGCAGTGAACAAACTCTATAAGCGAGAACTGTTTTCAACTATCCGCTATCCAGAGGGAAAATATCATGAAGATTCTTTTATTATTGTAGATTTATTGAATCAATGCCACAAAGTAGCCATTGATTCTGAACAAAAGTACTATTATTATCATCGTCTTGGAAGTATCAATACAGAAAGTTTTTCAGAAAAACAATTTGAATTTATTGAAGCTTGGGAAAACAATGAAATAAAGCTCAAAGACCGAAGTCAAGAAATCAAAAAAGCAGCACATCAACGTGTTTGTTTTGCTAACTTTTTAGTTCTCGATAAGATTATAGTAGCAAACGTAACGGATCGTCCGGAAACAAAAGAAATCGTAAGTTATTTAAGACATAACTTTCGATTCATTATGGAGAATGAGATTTTTACCAAGAGTCGTAAGTTTTCTACATTACTCTTAATGATTAGCTTACATTTATATAAGTTTCCAGTAGAATTTAGAAGGAAACATATAACTAAAACTAAAGATTAACCGTTACGGTGATTGATCTTTTATACTAATGGAGGATAAAATGTTTACTAAATTTTTAAAGCAATTCCATAGTATAGGACAAAAAATAGCATTGCCCTATATTGTTTTTTTTGAGCTTGTCTTAATCTGTCGGATGGTTAGTGTTTATTCCACACTACCACCAAAAATCGATTCCATCTTTTCGATGATTATCATGTTATTATCAGGAGTCATTTTTCTTAGCCACTTTTTACCAATGATTCTCGAAAAAAAGAAAATAAAAATTGAATATTGGTTAATTGTTTTTATAGTGATTTTAGCAATCAGTACATTGTTGAATCGAGAATATGCTTTCACGGAAAACATCAAACTGATTATTTGGCAATGTATCTTTTTCTTTTGTGTATTTGAAGTGGGAAGAGAAAATAACAAAAAACTATTTACTGTGTTTGAAACGATTCTTTTAGTTGTTTGGTCTGCACTTGTCCTATTTTCTCTTTATTTGTTTTTTGCTCGTGTAAGTTTTTCTACGCCAGTTAAATCATTGTATTATGGCATGCGAATCGGTTTTTTTGAAAATCGTCTTTATGGGATTTTTGTTGATCCAAACTATGCGACAACTATTTCATTGGTTTGTATTATTTTTGCCCTTAGAAAAGCTATTTTTAATCAAAAGCTATGGGTGAAAGTTCTTTCTATTTTTGTTATGTTTGTTCAATTTAGCTATATTTCTCTCTCAGGTTCAAGATCTGGTATGATCCAATTGGTAGTTGCGGCCTTTTTTGGTGTTTTCTTCTTTTACTTATTTTATCAGTCGAAAAAAAATCAATCGTTAGTATTGAAAGTAGTAGGAGCAACAGTCCTAGCTGCGATTAGTTCAGCCGTTGTTTTTGGTGGCGTATCATTGATGAAAACAGGTTACGTCAATGTAGCAAACCGTGTGGAAATCACAAGTCCTAAGGTCGTTGACTTTTTTGAAAAAGATTCAGAGAAAAAAATTCCTGACGAAAAATTGGTCACTACCGAAAGACCGGATGTTGTTGAAAATAAAGATATTTCTAACAGTCGTTTTGCTTTATGGAAAAGTGCAACTGAATTGATGCGACTTGAACCCATTTTCGGAACAACACCAAAAGGTTTTGTGGCAATTGCCAAAGCTAAAATCCCAGAGACTCATATTGCTAAAACGGGGCAAACACCTCACAGTGCCTTTTTCTATCTATTAGCAGCAACTGGTATCTCTGGAACAATTGTTTTTGTCCTATTTTTACTATCAAAAATGTGGCAGTCTTTGCGGATACTATTTGCTACAAAGCAAAAAAATTATCTGGAATTTCTGATAGATAATCAAATTGTGTTGATCATCTTAGTCTCTAGTTTATTGATTACTGAAATTATACTAACTAGACGTTCTGCAACATTTATTTTCTGGTTGTATTTAGGAAAACTTCAATATGATTTCGATCAACAAAAACAATTGAACAGACTGGAAAAATAATTAAGGTAATAGGAAAAATCCTTGCAGAGAAACAAAGGATGCAAGGATATTTTCTATTATTGGTCAATTTGATGATCAAAGGCAAATAAATATTCCCGTTCGTTAGTAAAAAATTTAATTGGATATAGGAGACTTCTTATGAGAGAATTAACAATGGCAGAGGTACAAAAAAAAGCAGTCGATATTTTAGTTTATATTGATAAAATCTGTCGTGAAAACAACCTAAAATATACCATATTTTATGGAAGTCTGATTGGTGTTGAACGCCATCAAGGTTTTATCCCTTGGGATGATGATATTGATATCGTGATGCCCCGACCAGATTATGAAGAATTGCTTTTGATCTTAAAAAATGATACAAATTACAAGTTGTTGTCCTTTGAAACAAGAGAAAATTTTAGATATCCATTTGCAAAAGTGATTGACCCAAAAACTGTAGCTAAAACAAAGCAGTTTTTTAGTGGGGAAGAACCTGATTTAGGCGTTTTTGTTGATATTTTTCCTATTGACGGCATTCCAGATTCTGCTACAGAACGTCAAGCTTTAAGAGAGACAACAGAGAATTATCGTCTAAACTTAATGGACACTTTGGGATTAGCTTATGCTCGAAGCTTTGATTTTTTTAAAGCAGTCGTAAAATTAGTAGTGCGTTATCCTCATCATAAAAAATTATTGAAAATCGGAGATAATGTCTATTGGCAAAAAAAATATCAAGAAGCTGCTAAAAAAATACGATTTGGAGATACGGACACATGTGGTTATTTAGAATGGATTCATATTGATTGGGGTGTTTTTCCAACGCAATGGTTTACTGAATATGAAGACGTCGAATTTGAAGGACACAAAGTAATGGCTATCAAAAATAGAGGAGATTTTCTTACATTGCGTTACGGAGATTACATGACAATGCCACCGGAAAATGAACGCGTGACACACCATCCGTATAACTTTTACGAAAAATAGCCTCTCGAAATGGTTACAAAAAGTAAGACGAAACAACAAAGTAGCATCTTTAATACTATATCTTAGAAGGAGTGAAGTAAATGCGTGAAAAACTGCAAACAACTGTTGTAATGGCTACATATAATGGCGAAAAAAATATTATAGAACAGCTCAATTCTTTGAAAAATCAATCTCAAAAAATTGATGAAGTTATCATAAAAGATGATTGCTCAACTGATCAGACAGTCAATATTGTACGAAAATTCATTGAAGAAAATCAGTTACAGGCTACCTGGCAATTGATTGTTAATGAAGAAAACGTTGGATGGCGAAAAAACTTTTTTAAACTGCTGGATTTAGCAAGTAAAGATGTTGTGTTTACTTGTGACCAAGATGATATTTGGCATGAAAAAAAGATTGAAGAAATGAGTCGTACTTTTGCGAATCAACAAGTTCAAGTTTTAGTATCAGATTATCATGAATTAGTAGAGCCAGGTGGTTTAGCAGAAGAGTTAAAACGGGTTGATACAGAAAAAATAGAGGGACAATCAGAAGAACGAGTGGTTTTTAATGAAAACAACTTATTCCTAAGACGTCCAGGCTGTGTCTATGCTATTCGCCAAAGCTTTATTGCGAATGTGATGCTTTATGCTTCAAGAATGGAGAATGCAGTCCATGATATGTCCATGTGGGGAAGTGCTGTTTTAAGCAATGGGTTATTTCTCTTAAGAAAACCGTTGATTGAATGGCGTAAACATGGTCAAAGCTCTTTTAAAAAAGAAATTGACCAAGCAAACAAAGTAACAGCCTACCAAAAAAGACTAAATACGTTACGACGAAGATTGCAACGTGTACATGCAGCCAATAACTATTTAGCTAATTTAACTGATATAGATGATTTTGAGAAGAAACAAAAAATGCTCTTGTCAATGATTGATGAACTAGAAATGCGTATTGCTATATTAGAAAAGGAACAGTTATCAACAATTCTTGCTTCTTTCTTCCGCTATAAGCGTAAATTTTATTTTGGTACTGATATCTATCATCTTATAAAATATAAGTCAGGAAAGTGAGGTATCAGCATGAACCATAAAGCAAAAGCTGTCGCAAAAAATCTATATTATACCGTAGCAGCTAACTTTGCTACATTAGGTATTTCTGTCCTTTTAAATTTATTTGTTCCAAAATTATTAGGAGTGACTGAATATAGTTATTGGCAACTCTATGTCTTTTATTCTTCTTATGTAGGATTCTTACATTTTGGTTGGATTGATGGTATTTACTTGAAAATCGGTGGAGAAGAGTACAAAGACATTGATAAACGTTCTTTAGGATCACAGTTTTGGTATTTAGCGATATTCGAATTTTTTGTTTCGATTTTCGTTATTTTATGGGCTTACTTCTTTATGCCTGGAGAATACCAAGCACTGATCTTGATTTTGACAGCTGTTGTTTCTGTAGTGACTATCGTTAAAACATTTATTCTCTATATTTTCCAATCAACAAATAGGATTAAAGAGTATGCACAGTTATCAAGAAATGATCGCTATTTATATGTTGTCTTAATTGGTATATATTTTGCCACAGGTGGGCGGGAATTTTACTGGTTGATCATTATGGATATCATTTCAAAATTAGTGATTACAATTTGGGGAATGACCCGAATAAAAGATATGCTGCAAGTTAAAATGATTGGTCTAAAAGAACTAGTACCTGAAATCTTAGATAACATTAATATTGGTAGCAAATTAATGTTGAGTAGTATTGCCAGTATGTTAATTATGGGTACGATCCGTTTCTTTGTTCAACAACAATGGTCAATCCAGACTTTTGGTAAATTATCTTTTACTTTAAGTATCTCTAATATGTTTTTGACCTTTATCAATGCGGTGGGGATCGTCATGTTCCCGCTTTTAAGAAGAACAAATCGAGATCGTCTCTCTTCTTTGTTTCAAACACTAAGAGGTGTATTTGTTCCTTTGACGTATGCTATTTTGATTTTTTATATTCCAGCAAAAATCGTTTTAGGCATGTGGCTACCTGAATATGAAGTTAGTTTAAGATTCATGGGGATCTTATTTCCAATCGTTATCTATGAAGGAAGAATGTCCTTATTAATCAATACCTATTTGAAGACATTGCGTAAAGAAAAAACGATTCTAATGGTAAACGTCTTGACGTTGACCTTATCCTTACTTCTTTCTCTATTCGTCATTTTCATCATAGGGAATTTAAACTTAACTGTCGGATTAATACTTGCTAGTTTAGCATTCCGTTGTAATTTAGCTGAATTTTTCTTGTGTAGAGATATGAATATTAAAATTGGTGCTAAAATGTTTTTAGAAACCTGTCTAACTTTATTATTCATTTTTAGTAATCTTTGGTTTGATGGCACTTATATGAGTATGGTTGCCTATATTGTGATATATATCATTTATTTAGTGATTGTCCATCGTGGTTTTTTGAGCGACTTAAAAGATTTGCGATACTTAGTCAAAGATCATTAGTATAAAGCAAGACAGTGAGGGACTGTGACAAAAGACTTGTCACAGTCCCTTATTCTTGCAAAAGGTGATAGAGAAATACATCCTTGACCAACTTCTGCCAAGGCAATAACAAAGAAGCAGCGTTTAAATAAGAAAAAAATTATCTACTATTAGAATATTTTATGCATGGTATGGTTTTCTTGTTAGACAGGAGATAACTATTGGAAAGGGAACAATTAGTCTATGATCGCTCTATTTAGGGCATATATATAAGATAGTATTCTCAGAATAAACGTGTTACACTAAACTTATCTTTTATGTAAATCAATAATTGGAGTGAAAATAGTGGAAAAAATATTGATTACCGGTGGGGCTGGTTTTATCGGTTCTACCTTAGCCAATCACTTAGGTAAAGAAAATGTAGTGATTGTTGTTGATGATTTATCAATGGGAAAAGTAGAAAATCTTGAGATGGATAGAAACATCACGTTCATCGAAGGTGATGTAGCGGATTCAGTATTGATGGAAGAAATCATCCGTGCCAATCAATTTGACTACATTTTCCATTTAGCGGCAGTTGCTAGTGTGGCAGATTCGGTTGCCCGACCAGTAGAAACACATCGAGTTAATTTTGAAAGTGTGCTGATGCTGTTAGAATTGATTCGGAAATATCAACCAAACTTAAAACGAATCGTATTTAGTTCTTCAGCAGCAGTTTATGGGGATGAACCAACTTTACCAAAAAAAGAGGAATCCATTATTCGTCCATTAACCCCTTATGCAATCGATAAGTTTGCAGCTGAACAATATGTTTTGGATTACTGTCATTTATATGATGTTCCAGGAAGTGCAGTGCGTTTCTTCAATGTTTACGGACCAAACCAAAACCCAAATTCACCTTACAGTGGTGTGATTTCAATCTTAGTTGATCGTTATAAAAAACAATTAGCGGGAGAAAAAACGTCATTTACTTTATATGGAGACGGTAGCCAATCAAGAGACTTTGTCTATATCGATGATGTGATCCAAGCTTTACTTCTGGTAGCTAACAAAGAATCGGCTTTAGGCCAACAATTTAATGTCGGAACGGGAAAAGCAACTACATTATTAACATTGATCCAGACGATTGATCAAATTTTAGAGACGGAATTAGCTTTAGAATATCAGCCAGAACGTTCAGGAGATATTCACGATTCATTAGCAGATATTTCTAAGATTCAGTCTATTGGTTATCTACCAAAATATGATGTATTAAGTGGTATGAAAAGCTATTTAAAAACTGAAATATAGTGAATAATAAGAGTCGACAGTTCTTATTCGTACACTTGAAAAGTGGATGGAACGAAATCTTAAACTTTGAGAAATAGAACTATGATAGTCGGCTAAATACAGTCGCCATGCAAAAGACAGATAACATTCTAACTTTTGCATGGCGATTTTTTTAATAAAAAAATTTTTGAACTATGACGTACTTAATTTTTGGGACGATAATCTTTTTCGTTTTCAGGATTAATTTTCTTCTAATATCTTGGACCCTTCAATTAAATTATAAATTCGATTTCGCAAGTCTAGAGCAGTTAATTTTATTTTTTTATCTGATTGGTCGTTGCTTTCCATGACAACCGCATCTTTCAAATCACGTTTGAAAACAGCGACTGAATGGAAACGATTGATGTTTCCTTGTGCCAAAACATAATCATTACCACAATAGACACCACCACGATATGGGTGGCCAGTAGGACTGGGTTTCCATAATGTAAAAAGTAATTTCTGTGGGATCATTTTACCTGATAAAACTTTAGTGAAAAACGTATTTAAATCAAGCACCGACATACTGATATTTCCAGTCCCTAATTCATTATGGATCGCTGTTTGCGATTCAGTTAATGGCTTCCAGTAATCATCACTAGCAGACATCTGATAGGAAAGGGCATGATGCGGAGAGTTTTTGACTTGATCATAAAAAGCGGTCTGTTTCAAATCCAAAGGTTTGATAATCTCATTCTCTACTAATTTTTCATAAGGTTGGTGAGTTAAGTTGATTAAAATACCCGCTAAAATTGTAAAGTTTAATGGTTCATAACGATAAGTATGGTAGTCAACTAATTTTAGATGTTGAACCGCAAATTGAACGACCTCTGTATCTGATAATGGGGTAGTAGGTTTAGCTGTAGGTTTCAACCCAGATCTCATATAAAGTAGATCTTCAATGGAAATCTTTTGACTATTCGGAATTTGAGGATAAAACTTAGCCAATTTCGTATTCAAAGAAAGGTGTCCTAATTCTACTTGTTTGAGAATTAACAGAGCTGTCATCGCTTTTTGAATCGAGCCAATTTGATAGTAAAGATAAGGGCGGTTTAACTGATCATTTTCTTTGTTCGCATAACCATAGCCACGCTCAAAAATCACATGATTATTTTTCTTTACATAAATTGAGCCAATGTAATCATGTTTAATTAACAGGTGGTTGATTTTTTCTGATAATTTTTTTTCTTCAGGTGTAAGCGATAATGTCTGTTTAGGTTTTAGTGAATCGGAATCATTTCTAGCTTGTTCTTTCGTATAAATACTCCATCCTATAATCATACCGGTGGAAAGTACGCTGATACTGAGCAATACTAGAATGATAGAGAAAAAAGGAAATGACCCTTTTTTTGCATGTTTGCCTTTTTTTATCATTGTGTCATAAGGTCCTTTCATTTTCGCTAATAGTTAAAATAACTATTGTATTTATTGATATTAATTTTAATCTGTTTTTATTTGATTTACTACTTACAATTTTGATAGAATATTTAAATAAATTAATTCACGTCAATCAAAATATCATGTATAATAGATGAAGTTACGAAGTTGATAGTAAGGAGGAGTTGTTTTGTCAGAAAACAAACAACGTCCAGAAGAGAAAAAAAACAGATCAGACCAATCTGCTGAAAAGAATGCAGTCATTAATCAGAGAAAAAATTTGCGAAAAAAAGAAGAAAAAATCGTTGGTAAAATCATTTTAGTGATCGTTTTGACGTTGCTAATCATTGGAGGCGTCCTTGGATTCACCATTTACCGCTATGTGGATAGCGGGTTGAAACCATTGGATCCTAAAAATGATCAACTTGTTCAAATTGAAATACCTAGCGGTTCATCAAATAAACAAATAGGTGAGATACTCGAACAAGATCAAGTGATTAAAAGCGGCATCGTGTTCAATTACTATACTAAATTTAAAAATATGACTGGCTTTCAAGCTGGATATTATCAAATGGCACCAAATATGACTTTGGATGAGATCGGAAAACAATTGCAAGAAGGTGGCACCTCAGAGCCAACTAAAGTAGCAGATGGCAAAGTCGTGATACCGGAAGGATACGACATTGAACAAATTGCTGCTAGAGTAGCGAAAGTCACTGGAAAAGATAAACAAGAATTTTTAGATTTGATGAAAGATGAAACGTTTTTCAATGAGCTTTATAAAAAATTCCCAGATTTATTGGACAGTGCGAGCAAAGCTCAAAATGTCAAATATCGCTTAGAAGGTTATTTGTTCCCGGCCACTTATGATTACTACAAAAAAATGTCGTTGAAAGATTTAGTCGTTCAGATGGTAAACAAGACAAATAGCGTGTTACAGCCTTATTTTACAACCATCAAACAAAAAAATATGACGGTTCAAGAAGTCCTGACATTGGCCTCATTAGTTGAAAAAGAAGGGATTAAAGAAAACGATCGTAAAAACATCGCCCAAGTATTTTTCAACCGTATCAAGGCAGATATGCCTTTACAATCAGATATCTCTGTTTTATATGCCTTGGGAGAACACAAAGAAACGGTATCTTATAAAGATACGGCTGTCGACTCTCCATATAATCTATATACGAACACAGGCTATGGTCCTGGACCATTTGATAACCCTAGTGAAGCAGCTATCGAAGCCGTATTAGAGCCGACTCAAAATGATTACTACTATTTTGTGGCAGATATCAAAAAAGGCGATGTTTATTTTGCAAAAACTTACGAAGAACATTTGGAATTAGTTGATAAATATGTCAATAATTCGTAGAATAGTATTTGTATCATCGACTATTTATTTAAAATAGAAAAACATTTACATTTTAGGAAAAGCGTGGTAATCTTTTTTGGATTATATTCCTCAAAAGATTACTTTTTGCGGTATTCCATAGATCAAGAAGGAGACGTTATACATGGTTGAGAAAGTTTACCCGATGACTCTAGAAGGCAAAGCCAAACTAGAAGAAGAATTAGAACAATTAAAAACAGTTAAACGCGGAGAAATCATTGAACGCATTAAAATCGCTCGTGGATTTGGTGATCTATCTGAAAACTCAGAGTATGAATCTGCTAAAGATGAACAAGCGTTTGTTGAAGGACGAATCACAACAATCGAAAATATGATTCGTTTTGCTCAAATCATTGACAATGACGGTGTTGATGCAGATGAAGTATCAATTGGTAAGACAGTGACATTTATTGAATTACCGGATGGTGAAGAAGAAGAATACACAATCGTAGGAAGTGCAGAAGCTGATCCATTTTCTGGTAAAATTTCTAATGATTCACCAATTGCTCAAGCTTTGATTGGTAAATTAGTCAATGATGAAGTAACGATTGCTACCCCTGGTGGCGATATGTTAGTTAAAATCGTTAAAGTAGAGCAAGCATAAGAAATACTTGAACAAAAATGAAGTTGTGACATCTACAACTTTGAGCAATAAGCCGAAGAATCAGAAAATCGTTTCTCCGATTTTTGGGATTCTTCGGCTTATTTATTTTTCTAAGGAATGAGTGTCCAGAACCATTTGACTTAGGACAAACTTTACATCTCAAGTCCTATAGTATATTTCTAAAAAAATAGCTATGATAGAATGAGAATGTGCATGAAAGGAGAATAAAGATGAATAGTTCTTGGCGTTTTTTTATCGTAGTCGAGGCTTTATTATTACTATTTGCAGTTTGGCAAATTGTGAACAACGTAGAATTACTTCTTCTCGTATTGTTTGGTGCATTGAACATATATTTAGCATTAAGAAAATATCCACGATCTGGATTTCGAAATTTTCAATTGATTATAGGGAGTTTGATCGTTTTCTTTAGTTTAGTCAATAGCCCTGCACTATGGTTGATGGCAGTATTTGCGATCTTGTTTATCGGACTAAAAGGGGTTGAAATTTCTGGGATTGATCTAACAAAAAATACCTTTTGGCGAAAGAAACAGATGATCATGGTACAAACCGATCAATTAAAAACACATAATAATGAACGAAAAAAACAACAATTATTTGGAAATCAACGTATTGGTAATGATGTTTATGAATGGGATGACATCAATATTGCTTTAATTTCAGGGGATACGATCATTGATCTTGGCAATACATTGTTACCAAAGGATGATAATATCGTTATTGTGCGAAAAGGAATTGGTAGAACGAGAATTTTGGTACCTTTAGGGATCGCCATCAGTTTAGAGCATGCGACACTTGTTGGAAATGTTTTATTTGAAGAGGAACAATTTTCATTAAAAAATGAATCCATCAAAATTTATAGTAACGATTATGATGAAAACCCAAGACGGTTAAAAATCATCACGAATACATTACTTGGTGACGTTGAGGTGATACGTGTATGATGAGCAGATTATCAAAATTAATGATGGCAATCTATGCCTCAGCGGCTTCTTTTTTAATCATCTTGTTTTCGTTGTTCACTTATTTTTATGCAAGTAACCAAACGAATTGGTGGCGTGCCATTTTAAGTGCAAGACTATTGTATGTGCCGCTGATTTTTCATTTGTTTGCTATTGCCTTAGGTGTCGGATTAGTGGTTTTTTTGATAGTATCACTTATCCAAAAAGCAAAGTATGGTAAAATTGAAGAAAAATTAAGAGCATTATCTTCTGGTAATTATGAGTCTAGTCATTTGAATGAACCCATTCCCAGTGCAAATGATGATATTTATGTACAAGATATTGATAAAGAAATAACCAAAATAAAAGAAAAAATGATTGAAGTTTCCAGTGAACTACAAATTATCACTAGCAGACCCCAGTATGTGGATGGACAGACAAGAGAGGAAATCTTAGAACTAGAAAGGCATCGTTTAGCCCGGGAACTCCATGATTCTGTCTCACAACAATTATTTGCAGCGATGATGATGATGTCTGCTTTAACAGAACAAGCCGAAAAAACAGATAGTTCAGAAATATTTCGCAAACAATTACGTATGGTTGCTGATATCATCAATGCTTCTCAATCTGAAATGCGTGCGCTCCTACTTCATCTTCGCCCAGTGAATCTGGAGGAGAAGAGTTTGAAACAAGGAATTGAGCAATTATTAAAAGAACTACAAAATAAAATTCAAATTTCATTGAAATGGGAGATCGAAGACGTAAAATTGTCCAATTCGATTGAAGATCATCTTTTTCGTATCGTGCAAGAATTATTATCCAATACCTTACGTCACGCTAAAGCAAATGAATTAGAAGTTTATTTACACAAAATCAATAATAACTTATTGTTACGAGTGATTGATGATGGTACCGGGTTTAATATGAACGAAACGAAAACAGGTAGTTATGGATTAAATAATATTAGGGAACGAGTAGCAGGTATTGGTGGAACAGTTAAAATTATTAGTTTTAAAGGACAAGGCACCAGTATTGAGATCAAAGTTCCTTTGATCAAGGAGGCATAATTGAAAATGATACAAGTATTACTCGTAGATGATCATGAAATGGTTCGCTTAGGAGTATCCTCTTATTTATCGATTCAAGAAGACATTCAAGTGATCGGTGAAGCAGAAAATGGTCGAGAAGGCTATGAAAAAGCAATGGAATTACGACCTGATGTGATTTTGATGGATCTTGTTATGGAAGAAATGGATGGGATTGAATCAACTAAAGCTATTTTAAAAGACTGGCCTGAAGCAAAAATAATTATTGTAACCAGCTTTATCGATGATGAAAAAGTTTATCCAGCCATTGAAGCTGGTGCAGCGGGATATCTATTAAAAACTTCTACCGCTCATGAAATTGCAGATGCGATCAGAGCAACTCAAAGAGGGGAACGAGTGTTAGAACCTGAAGTAACAACAAAAATGATGGAAAAAATAAGTAAGAGAAACGAGCCAATTCTTCATGAAGAATTGACAAAACGCGAAAATGAAATCCTGATGCTGATAGCAGAAGGAAAAAGCAATCAAGAGATCGCAGATGAATTATTTATTACTTTAAAAACAGTCAAAACCCATGTCTCAAATATATTAGCAAAATTAGAAGTAGAAGATCGAACGCAAGCAGCTATTTATGCTTTCAAACATGGACTAGTTAAATAAATTGTTTATTCTACAAAAGAAAGCTTACTTTCGTTTTTAGAAAGCCTTTGCTATACTTAAATAAAATAGGTAAGGGAGGAAGCAAGTGAAACAAAATTTTGCAATTGTCGGGCTTGGACGATTTGGTGGCAGTATTTGCCGAACCTTAGTTGAAGCAGGACAAGAAGTATTAGCTATTGATAGCAATGAAGATCGAGTCAATGAATATATGAATATCGCTACTCATGCAGTTGTAGCAAATGCACAAGATGAAATGACATTGCGTTCACTAGGAATCAGAAATTTTGATCATGTGATCATTGCAATCGGTGAAGATATCCAAGCAAGTATCCTCGTTACATTAATGGTCAAAGAGATGGGAGTTCCCAACATCTTAGCTAAAGCTCAAAATGAATATCATGCAAGAGTGTTAGAAAAAATCGGAGCAGATCGTGTGGTTCACCCGGAAAGAGATATGGGGATTCGTATTGCTCATAATCTTGTTTCAAAAAATATATTGGATTACTTAGAACTATCGGATCAATTTTCTCTTGCAGAAATTCGAGTTTCTAATCCCAAATTTTTTAATAAAACATTAGCGGAGCTGAATTTTAGGCAACGTTATGATCTAACGGTTGTAGCAATTCGACGCTTTGATCGTTCGGTCGTTGTTTCACCTTCAGCAGATGAATATGTCAGAGAAAATGATAATTTATTAGTAATTGGGGAAACCGAAGATGTAGATATATTAGACGATAAAATGAATCAATAAGGAGATGCAGGAATGAAATTATCAGTAACAGATAATGCACGTAAATGGTTCGAAGAGGAAGTAACCATCCCTGAAAATTATGGGATTCGTTTTTTTGGGAAAGTCTACGGCAAGACAGAAGTACATGATGGTTTTTCTATCGGAATGTCTGTCGAACAGCCTGAACGACCAATCAAAGAAGAAACCATTGACGGGATGCTGTTTTTTATTGAAGAAGCAGATGACTGGTTTTTCAAGGGGTATGATCTTGTTGTTGATTATGATGCATCTTTAAATGAGCCAACTTATCATTTCAAAGAACAATAAAACAAAGGAGCGTTTCTTTAGCTACCATTAGCTTGGAAAACTCCTTTTTTATATTTACCTCTTTTTTCATAAGACTGAGTCACGAAACACTTGATTACAATTAGTAATAGAAGGGATGCGTAACTAAGATGGCAGAAAAAATTATTTATTTAGATCGAGGATTTAGACAAGAATTTATTGATAAAATGACTGAATTAGCGCCTAATTATGTCATAAAAACTGAGCTTGAACCTACAGATTTGATGAATGTTGAAATTAGTTTAGGGTGGAATCGCCAATACGAAAAAGAGCTATTAGCATCTCCAGGGTTAAAATGGGTACATTCGATCTCGGCAGGGGTAGACACTTTACCACTAACGGCATTTTCTGAAAAAGGGATCTTACTTTCAAATGGTAGTGGTATTCATAGTGAATCAATAGCTGAACACATCATGGGAGTGATTTTAGGCTATTCTCGAGGGCTGTTCCAAGCACAAAAAGCACAAGCAAAGAAAGAATGGTTAGGAACTCATGTCCATTATCAGCCATTAGAAAAACAAAAATTATTGATCATCGGAACGGGGCAAATCGGAAAGATGGTTGCTGAGAAAGCAGACAGCTTTTCTATGGTCAGTTATGGGATAAATACTACCGGGCATCCAGTAGAAGGATTCAGTCAAACGTATTCCTTAAACGAAGTGGAAAAAGTAGTAGCTGATATGGATATCATTGTAAATATTTTGCCTCTGACAGAGCAGACTAAGGGCTTCTTTAATTATGAATTATTCAAAAAATTCGCTTCCCATGCGTTATTCATCAACGTTGGACGTGGGGCTTCTTTAAAAACAGCTGATTTAGTTCAGGCATTAAATGAAGAACAACTCGCTTTTGCAGCATTGGATGTTTTTGAAGAAGAACCATTACCTGAAAAAAGTCCATTGTGGGAAATGGATCAAGTATTGATTACGCCGCATATCGCTGGCTTAACCTCAGATTTTCAAAATAAGTTAATGACAATCTTTCTAGCCAATCTTAAAAGCTATGTCACAAATCAAGAGCTTAAGATAAATGAAGTGGCATTAAAAAAAGGATATTGATCCTTACTTAGAAAAATAGTTGACATTAAAAAACGACTTTCTTTGACTAGCGTTGCCGCCTAATCGAAGAAAGTCGTTTCTTATGTTTGACATTCGTGAACTACATCATTTGGCTTTTTGGCCAGCCTTTTACCGCCTGTGCAAAAATAAAAAGTCCTGCTATTGCGATAAAAGCACTTGTGTCAAAAGCCGGTAAGAAAATCATTAAGATCGTGGCTAAGACTGTTGGTAGGGTGATTGAATAGATCATCGTTTTTAAACAATCAAGAAAAGAAGCGCCAGTCAAACGTAAACGCGCATAAATATAAGCTGCAAAATTAGCTAAAAGTAAAGTAACGATCAAATTCAAAAAGCTTGGATAAATAGAAATTAAGAAAGTCACTATCTTGATCCAAAATGGAATTGTTGCTTCACTTAAGGTTGTACGCAATTGTTTTCCTGTTAGATTTTTTAAGGCATCATTTTTATAGTCAAGTTCAAGTGAGTTATTGTTTAGAAAAGTAGTACCGGTATTAGGTAAAGCTACGACGAGTTTATTTTTTAGTAGTCCAACACTAAGAAAATTTCCGACTAAGTCAGAAGTAATATCTTTTTCAGACCGTTTGCCTTCCGGATCAAAAGTAAAGATGATAGAATTTGTTTGATAGATGAAACCTTCATGATCTGCTGCATCAATTTTCCCGTTTTTTATGGAAAAATCTGGAATCTTGGTGGCAATTTTCTGACCATCTTGTTTGATGTTTTCTAGCACTTGAAACACTTGATAGGAAATAGGCAAAGCCATGATGATGCTAAGGACCAAAAGATAAAGAACCGATTTAGCGAACGGGGTTTTTCTAGCATTTTTGAGCTCTTTAAATTGCGTGAATGAGCTGATAATTAATTGTTTTGTTGTCATAGTTACTCCTTCTATACATAATGTCATCATTAGCAATTCTAGCGAAGTCTTAGAAGAAATACAAGGGGAAATACCAATTGGCAATCTTCCTTTAAGGTTCATGTGAGAACCTGCTTTTATAAAAAATAACGAGAATGTTAAAATTTGCTAGTTACAAAGATGAATTTAAGGAATAAAGATGAAAACCAGCGACAAATAAGGTATGATGAATAAGAATTGATTAGTAAGGTAGGATGAACGATGAATTTTTATTATCGAGTGAGACAATTTTTAGAAGAAAAAGGTTACTGGGAAATATTTATTTACCTATTTTTTGGTGGTTTAGCAACAGTCGTGAATATCGTTACTTTTGCAATTGCATTACAGATGCTCCATCTAAGTATGCCGATAGCAAATACTATTTCTTGGATTTGTTCTGTTTTATTTGCTTTTGTAACGAACAAATTATGGGTATTTCATTCCAAGTCACCTAATTTTTTTCATTTAGTTATTGAATTTAGTAAATTTTTGTTCTATCGGATTCTTTCTTATGGTATGGATATGGGTTCCATGTTGCTGCTGATTCAGGTGATGCACACAAATGATTATGTGGCTAAGATTATTACCCAAGTCATCGTGGTAGTCGCCAATTATGTCTTTAGTAAATTGTTTATTTTTAAAGGGACAACCATTATTGAGGAAGAACTTCCTGAAAAAGAGAAGTAAAATCCACAGTAGGCATAATTTTTGAAGAATTCCTTGCTCTTTGTTACTCTTTGTAGTGTAGACACTATGAACAAACACATTGAGGAGGAATTTTTTTATGACTTACACATTACCAGATTTACCATATGCATTCGATGCGTTAGAACCTTATATCGATGAAGAAACGATGCACTTGCATCATGACAAACACCATAATACTTATGTAACAAATTTAAATGCAGCGATTGAAAAACATCCAGAACTAGGTGAAAAAACAATCGAAGAACTACTTTCTGATATGGATGCTGTCCCTACAGATATCAAGACTGCTGTACGTAATAATGGTGGCGGACATGCAAACCATTCCTTCTTCTGGAAAATCATGGCACCAAATGCTGGTGGCGAACCAACTGGTGCAATTAAAGAAGCGATTGATGAAGCCTTTGGTGATTTTGCAACATTTAAGGAAGAATTTAAAAAAGCTGCAGCTGGCCGTTTTGGTTCAGGTTGGGCTTGGTTAGTGATGGAAAATGGTAAATTAGCGATCACTTCAACAGCCAATCAAGATTCACCATTAATGGAAGGCAAAACACCTATTTTAGGTTTAGATGTTTGGGAACATGCGTATTATTTGAAATATAAGAATGTACGACCTGATTACATTGAAGCTTTCTGGAACGTTGTGAACTGGGAAGAAGTAAACAATCGATTATCATCTGCCAAATAATCATTTTCAAGCCTAAAAAAAAGAATGAAAAATAAATTGAGCAAGTCTTGCGAGCGTTTTCTAAATTCGGTATAATATTTATGCAAGGTTTCTTGCAAGAACTTTTTTGGAGGCTATACATTTATGGAACATGGAACAGTTAAATGGTTCAACAATGAAAAAGGATTTGGGTTTATTACAGTAGACGGCGGAGACGATGTGTTCGTACATTTTTCAGCAATTCAAGGAGACGGCTTCAAGAGCTTAGAAGAAGGTCAAGAAGTTGAATTTGCAATTGTTGAAGGCGCACGTGGCCCTCAAGCTGCTGAAGTGACTAAATTATAATAACTTGTTGAAGAAAAGCCCGCTTAGCGGTCTATTCAAATAATAAAAAGAAGATGGCGTCTGCCATCTTTTTTTTATTTTATAAAAACCCAGGTTAGTTATTCGTTGACTAGTTTCTTGATTTTTTGGCTTAATAGATAAATCTGCTCACTAGACATATCAGTCGGAGCGACTAAACACGGGATTGTTTCTTCATAGGTCAGGATCTTTAACGGCATATCGGTTGTTCGAATGATTAAGTCTGGCTCAAACAAAAGATCATTTGTAAAAACCACATTTAAGTAAACTCGTAATTGTTCTTGCAACATACTCATATAACTCAGTTCAATACTTAGTGGCAAGTCACTTTCGTACTTTATCTTTATTTCTTTATCAAAGTATGTTGGAGAAGTAATGATCATAAAAGCTTCGATCAAATGACAGGATTGTACCCAATACAGCTCTTGTTGCTGTTTTTGGAATTGGGAAGCTAATTGATTGATTTCTCGATTGAATGCTGGGTAATTTTCTTCTACAAAGACTGATAAGTCATATTTAATGGTGGAAAATCGGTGGAACAACAGCCCGCTCATCCCGTTGGCAAAGATCGTACTATTTAGTAATTTTTTCTTTACGTTGATTTGTGTAGATTTAAACCCAATTTCATAAATATAGCTATAGAAACTATTTTGAAATTGTTTGATCGCTGTGGCTTTTTTTAGATGGAATTTCATGGCTCGTTCTAAGTGATCGTCTTTTAAATAAAAAGCTGGGCGTGCTTGTAACCAAAGAAATAAAAATTGGACTTCCAAAAGATCGAGCTTGGCTTTCACGCTCATTCGTTTAAGGAAATGGGTAATCTCTTCAAAGCTATCCCAAATCTCTTCTGTAAAATCAGGAAGTTCTCTCTGATTCATCTGATTTCCTTGTGCTGATCGGACGAAAGTGATAGCAATAATAAAGCACCATTCAATCATTTTCAGTTTATTTGGTTTTTGTTTTGTCAGCTGAAAAGCATACTCAATCCCTGCAAAGGTTTCATGAAAATCAACGGTTGGAAAGGGCCAAACGACCCCTTGATAGTATTGCCACAAAAATAAATAAATAAGATAACGGACTTGTGGTTCGCTACCTTTGAGATACACGAAGCCTTTTGAAGTCTTTAATTGTAATTGATAGGTAGTAAGCAACTGATTGATTCGAGTAAGATGTTTTCTTAAGGAGGGAATACTAATCTTTTGCTCTGTGGCAAAGGAAACCAGATCAACTCTAGGTTGAAGACAAAGGTCTTTTAACAATTGAAAGATGGCGGAATGTTCCAAGATTTTTAGTAGTAATAGTTGATACTCACTGATCGTTCCAGAAAAAGTGAAGCCTTTTGTACTTTTTGTGATGTGATCGTCAGATAAAACCTTAAGATAGTCACATTGATGAAGCACAGAACGTTTGTCACAATGAGCTGTTTTCGATAATTCCTCTAACGTACAAGTAACTTGTGAGCGATATAAGTTGTCCAAGATCGTTAATTGGACTTGGATATTCCTTTCTAACATGACAGAGAAATTCATTTATTTTTCCCTCCTATATTTTTATACTCGAAATTTTCCGAATGACAAATTATTAAATTTTGTCATTTTTTTTTACGAAAAATGAGAAAAAAATTTATTATAATCATTTTTTATAAAAATTAGCCAAAAAAATAAGTGAAAAATACGTTATTTTAATTTGAGCTGTTAGTTTTTTTCATGAATGGACATATAGAGAAATTCCTTAATGACATTATAATTTATCCAAGCATAAAAACGAAATGTTATGCAATATTTTTACATATTTGCTACAGTTCCTTTTTATTTTTAAAATAATAAAGTTATTTTAAAAAGATTAAAACTTAATAATAGATTTTTAATTTAACGATTGCTAAAATCTTTGTAACTTAAGTTAACTGAAGTTTTTTCAGAAAGATATCTTTTTGACAAAAAGAAAGGAGGCCAGTTCCTAGCGGAAATAATTGTTGTTAGTGATTGATTAAGTGGGGGATAAAGCATAAGTAAATAATGGAAGCATCTAAGGGGGAAAAAATGAAAAAGGATTATAAAAAAAGTATGGATCAAAAAGCTAGAGCTAAACGTCGATCCAAAAAATACTTATTAGTAGGAACGTCTATTGCTGCAGGGATGCTGTTGGGGACAGCACCTATTTCAATTGCTACACCGTTGTTTACTGTGGGTTCACAACAAGTATATGCTGACTTGATTAGTGGCCAGTTGTTCAATAATCTAACGACGTCTAATACCAGTGGAACAACAGCAAGTGCACCTTTTCCATTGGCTGGAACGACTCGTAATGTTGATTTTGTTATTTCAGCTAATAATGGGATTGATCTAAGTGTTCTAAATGGCTCGAGACGAGCAGTTTTAGCAATCCCAACTGAAATGCAAGGTTTAGTTAATCCAAATGGGACGGGTACTTTCCAAACAGATATTTTGTTACCAGGAGAAGAACTACAACCACTATTGTCGATTGTAGATGGGGCGGTAACTACCCTAGTGTCTGCTGTTGAAAACATTGTTAACCTTAACCCGTTGGCATCAGTCAATTTAGATGAAGTGTATGCTCAACTAGCATTATTAGAGAACCTTAGTACATTGACGTCAGCTGAAGTAGCATTGAATCTTCAAATGCAAGGGGACGAATATATCTATGGTGAATTAGATGGCTCATTAGAAACAGTTATTCGAGAAGGGCTGACTGAAATTTTAGATGGAATCAATGATGCTGTCCAAGCAATCCAAGCGACACCGAATGCAGGAAGCGGTGCTCTTGGTACGATAGCAGCAGGTACGATCAATACAGCGTTGTCCGCAACGATTAAACCAGCATTTAATCTTACTTTTGCTACTGCAACAGGTTTAGTTGGTGTGGGGTCATCATTGATTGGAACATTAGCTGATGCGAGCGTATTAGGTGAAACGACGGTTACGATTCCGACATTGATTCAGGATCCTAATTATAGTGATTTAGCGGCAGCCGGAGTAGATATGTCTGTTCCTTATGAAGCTGGCTTCGTTGGAAATATTGTAAAAGCAGATGTTTTATCTATCGATATCGCCTCTAGCTCTGATGGCTATTCGCCAGTTTTTTATCAAGCTGCTGAAGTAACACCACCATATAATGTTGTTGTTACAGGGAACTCAACTGATGGTTATGAAGTAACTGGGATGGCAGATCCTAATGCAACAGTTCGTATTTATGATCAAGAGAATAATTTGATTGCAGAAGGACAGGCTGATGAAAATGGAAACTTTACGATTCCAATTGCAGCCACAGATGTGTCACCTTTAGAAGACATCCAATTAATCGCGTATGATGAAAATGACAATCCAAGTTTACCAGCTGCTGCTGTGATCCCAGACGATGAAGAAGCCGACGCCGATGCGGATGCTGATGCTGACGCCGATGCGGATGCTGATGCGGATGCTGACGCCGATGCGGATGCTGATGCGGATGCTGATGCTGATGCAGATGCAGATGCTGATGCTGACGCCGATGCGGGTGCTGATGCGGATGCAGATGCAGATGCAGATGCAGATGCGGATGCGGATGCCGATGCTGATGCGGATGCCGACGCCGACGCCGACGCGGATGCTGACGCCGATGCTGATGCCGACGCCGACGCTGATGCCGACGCTGATGCGGATGCTGATGCGGATGCTGACGCTGATGCGGATGCGGATGCGGATGCGGATGCGGATGCTGACGCCGATGCTGATGCTGATGCTGACGCCGATGCCGATGCCGACGCCGATGCTGATGCGGATGCCGACGCCGATGCTGACGCCGACGCCGACGCCGACGCCGATGCCGATGCGGATGCCGACGCTGATGCCGACGCCGATGCTGATGCCGACGCTGATGCGGATGCCGACGCGGATGCCGATGCCGACGCGGATGCCGACGCTGACGCCGACGCCGATGCTGATGCCGACGCTGATGCCGACGCCGACGCCGATGCGGATGCCGATGCTGATGCTGACGCTGACGCTGACGCTGATGCTGACGCTGATGCCGATGCTGATGCTGACGCTGATGCTGATGCCGACGCCGATGCGGATGCCGATGCGGATGCCGATGCTGACGCCGATGCGGATGCCGACGCTGATGCCGACGCCGATGCTGACGCAGATGCTGATGCCGATGCTGATGCCGACGCTGATGCTGATGCTGACGCCGATGCAGATGCCGACGCCGACGCTGATGCTGATGCTGATGCGGATGCTGATGCCGATGCCGATGCCGACGCTGATGCTGATGCGGATGCTGATGCCGATGCTGATGCTGACGCCGATGCTGATGCCGACGCTGATGCTGATGCTGATGCCGATGCTGATGCCGATGCCGACGCTGATGCTGATGCTGACGCAGATGCCGATGCGGATGCGGATGCCGATGCCGACGCCGATGCTGATGCTGATGCCGATGCCGACGCTGATGCCGACGCCGACGCCGATGCTGACGCCGATGCCGACGCCGATGCAGATGCCGACGCCGATGCGGATGCTGATGCCGATGCTGATGCTGACGCCGATGCTGATGCTGACGCCGATGCGGATGCTGACGCAGATGCCGATGCTGACGCTGATGCGGATGCCGATGCGGATGCGGATGCTGACGCCGATGCTGATGCCGATGCCGATGCCGATGCCGATGCTGACGCCGATGCTGATGCAGATGCTGACGCCGATGCGGATGCCGATGCCGACGCCGACGCTGATGCCGATGCTGACGCCGACGCCGATGCCGATGCGGATGCTGACGCCGATGCCGACGCTGATGCTGATGCTGACGCCGATGCGGATGCCGGCATGGGAAGTGCAGGAAATGGTACAGATACGGATCAGAACGGCGACCCAGGAATGGTGCCGATCAACACTTCTGGTGGATCAGGTTCAAATCCACCACAATTACCTTTGCACTATGGTGGGACAAGTCATACAAAACCATTGAATTACCATGACGGCTCAACACTAAAAATGTATCCTAAAACCTCTGATACGGTAAGTTCATCTGTTTCTTGGTTAGGTGGATTAGTATCATTGATTTCGGGAATGGGTATTTGGAAAATGCAAAGAAATAAAAAGAATAACTAATAATTAACGGAGAGGTTATAACTATAGAAATAGATTTAAAAATCATAATGGATGTAGTTATAACCTCTTTATTCTTGATAGGGGTGAGTCTATGCCAGTTCAAACAGATAAAAATGATTTAGCAACCATCCAAGAAGTACTTGAAAAAGTAGTCATTCATACGGAGAAAAAATTATTAATCGTATCCGTAGGAGATTTTAGTAAGCGTGGTAAGACTTATGAATTTTACGGAAACAATCTAAAAACAATTTGGAATAATTTTCTAACAGCTTATCGAACCTATCATTTTGAGACAGAAACGTATCTGAGGTTGGATGTAGTGACGAAAGAAGAGCAAGTTGATTTTCAACAAGTCAAAGAACGGTTAAACAAAATAAAAAGGAATAATTACATCGATTTTAATTTGCGAATAGATGGAATCAGAAAAAGAAGTTTTTTAAAAGAAGAATTAGTAGCAAATGCAATCATTAAACCAAGTAAAGCACATATAGTTGGAAAAAATCATCCTGAGTTACACATTGATTCCCAAAATTACCGTGGCTATGTTAAGCGTAAATATGGACGTGAAGAAAGTGATTTAAGCTACTTAGAGCGTTCAAAGTGTTATTTTTTTGAAACAGCCTCCTTCTATTTTGAAAATGGTGAAGTATTCCCTTTGAAAGATTATGGCAATGGCAATCAAGTCAGAGAAGTGACTACAGAAAATCTTGATGATATTACGGAACTAGTGATTGAACAAGGAACGAATTATTTAACCAAACAGTTGACTCCTACTGGTAAATTCATTTATGGCTATTATCCTTGCTATGATCAGTTACTAAAAGGGTATAATTCGGTTCGCCATTTTTCATCTTTGTACGCATTAGCTGAATCGGCAGAATATTTATCCGACCAGGAATTGATGCAACGAGTCAAAGAAGGATTACTATGGGGATTGGAAAATCTTACTTCTGAAGTCAATGGTCAGCTGTTGATTAAAGATTACTTGAATAAAGAAGTAGAGTATAAGTTAGGAGCCCAGGCGACAGCAATCTTGGCTTTAGCAAAATATTCAGAAGTGACTAAAGAGACCATCTTTCATAGTTCCCTTAGTCGTTTAATCACGACTGTTTCAGAAAAATTTATCACTCCAGATGATCAGACGATCCATGTGTTGAATGCCGAATTAATGACAAAAGAGCATTTTAGAATTATTTATTATGATGGTGAAATTCTGTTTTCCCTCTTAAGAGCACATGCGATTTTAAAACAAATTGAGATTTTTGAGATTTGTGAAGGATTGATGGAACAATTTGTCGCAAATAATTATCAAAAATACCATGATCACTGGTTAAGTTATGCAACGAATGAGATGCTTAAATATCAAGAAAAAGATACTTACTATGAATTTGGTATTAAGAATGCAATGGTCAACATCAACTTTATCGATCAACGAGATACAGCTTATCCAACCATGCTTGAGTTACTAGTAGCAGCCTCAAAAATGATCAGCAAATTAGAAAGAAGTCCTTTAAAAGATAAGCTTTTTCCGATAGAGAAAGAATTTTTTGAAACGAAAGCACGAATCAATACGGTAATGAAAAAAAGAGTGTTACATGAAATCACAACAGGAGTCATGTTTCCAGAGTTTGCACAGTTTTTCAAACAACCGCAAGTGATCAAATATGGTTTTTTTGCGCGTCATGATCGTTTCCGTATGAGAATAGATGATGCAGAGCATTTTCTATCTGGTTTGATCAATTACTTATGCCTTTAAAAAGAGAAGAGGAGTGAAGATAATGGTTGGTTATATTCGATTTGCTGCTTTAGCATTGATTGGTCTTTCCTATTTAGGGTTTCGGCTGAAAAAGAAAAAAGACCATCAATCAGAAACTTTAGAAAATGATTGGAGTCAGTATCAAAAAAATGAAGAGGGGTTGTATCCTTGGGAAGAAGACCAAGATGACTCGCCACAGAGAATTGAAAAAACAGCAACAAGGTATGTGAATCAAGCAAGACCAAGACGAGGAAAATGGTAGAGAGAATCTAGAACAAAGTAGGTGTAAAAGAATGTGGAAGATCCAAGAATTATTGGCTGATATCGATGGTGCGTATTTACAAAAGTACGACCATCTTGATCAAATAATTGACAACTTTGAGTACTTTTCTGGACATTTAAACAAAAGAACCAATTATAATACCACAGCATTTGTTTGTTTGACACCAGAAAGAAGAAGTTACATCAATCGAAAGACAGTGGCTTGGCGAGATGGGAACGAGCAAATCAAAGGAAGGGAAAATGAGTTTGGTTTAATCATTACTGAAATCCCCATTGATGACCCAGCTGTTAGAACGCCTCAATTTATTGTTAAAAATAGTTGGGAATTTTTACTACAAATTTCAGAGAAAATCCGAAGCAATTATGTACAACCAATTGTAGCGATCACTGGTTCGGCAGGAAAAACATCCACACGAATGATGATCTCACATTTATTCCAAAATGAAAAAGTGTTAGAAAATCGTGGGAACCACAATGTTCGTTTTGCGATTCCTCTATATCTAAGCAAGCTAGTAAGTGAGCCAGATATGTTGAACTTAGAAGTCTCTGTCAATGCGTTGAACTCTTATGACACTGGATCAATGTCTAATTTAGTGCAACCAGAGATTGCGATTGTAACCTCAATTGGAGAAGCACACCTTAGTTCATTAAAAGATACTATCGGAGTGGCACGACATAAGGCAAAAATTTTTGAAGGACTGAAGCAAGATGGCACTGCAATCATCAATACAGATATTGGTGAGGAAGAACTAGCGATTCTAATGACAGCAGCCAAAAAAAGAACAGCAGAGATTCTCACGTACTCTTTGTATGATCAAACAAAGGATGTCTTCTTAATTGAAACGAGACAAGAAAGAGAGTATTGTGAAATTTTATTTTCTTTTTTAGGACAAGAATTTTCGATGAACTTGTCAGTTGCTTCTGCAGGTATGATTTCTAATGCTTTTGCTGCTTTATTGACAGTCTGGAAAATAAAAGGCGACATTCGATCGTATCTGCCAGCATTTACTACATTTAAGCCATTGTCTAAGATTCTCGATAAAACGAATTATGCTTCCTTGAATGGAACGAATTTCACATTTATTGACGACACCCATAATGCTTCTTTGCCTGCGATGAAAAATGCTATCGATTATTTTGATGAAGTTCGAACCTTTTATCAAGGAAAAAGTATTTTGGTACTTGGACAGATTGCTGACTTAGGAAGTACTGCACAAGTAATCCATGAATCACTGAAAGATTCGATGGAACATTGTGGAGCAGATCATATCTTAGGTTATGGTGAGCATTTTAAAAAGATTTTTGAGGAAGAACAAATACAAGATCAACGATTCAAATGGTTCGCTACTTTACAAGAGTTAAGTGATTATCTAGAGGAATTACTAATCGAAGACAGTCTAATTTTAGCGAAGGGGTCTGTAACAGGGAGTGATTTTCATGATATAGATCGTTACATCCGTAAAATCGCTAATAAAAAACAGTTAAAAGCTGTATAAAATAGGTGGTATCAATTTGTAAAAAAGAGACAATGTCTGCTGAATGGCATCGTTTCTTTTTTTGCAAATAAAACGACAGATCCAAGATGACCATTGTAATTAAGAAAGAGAACGAGTAAGAGGCATTTCAGTGCTTAAAAATAAAAGCGTTTTGAAATACTTAGATTCAAGCTTTTCTCTGTAATGATGCTATGGTATGATAATTAAGAATTCAAAAAATTACATATTAATTAGTTTTTTATTCACGACTATTTTTTTAAAGTTTTATTATGATTAAATAGGTAGTTTGCTGATTTATTAGTTGTATGAGAAAATATTTTAAGAAAATGTGAGATAGAGGTGCATTATGAAGCGGTGGCAAAAAGTCGTAATAGCTTTACTGGGAATTCTCGTTGTTTTTATTGGCGGAGTCTCAGCTTATGGAATTAAACTCATGGGTGAAGCAAACCAAACAGTCAATCAAATATCCAAGGGATCGAATCGTCAGTCAACAAAGCGTAAAGATAAAGTGAGTATTGACGACAAAGAACCTTTTTCTGTCCTTTTGTTAGGACTGGATACTGGCGGATTAGGTAGAACCGAACAAGGAAGATCGGATACAATGATGGTGGTAACGGTGAATCCCCAACAAAAAAAATCAACGATCGTCAGCTTAGACCGTGATATCTATACCAATATCGTTGGTCATGGTACTGTTGATAAGTTGAATCACGCCTATGCTTTTGGAGGCGTTGAAATGGCCATGGACTCAATCGAACAGTTACTCGATATCCCCATTGACCATTATGTAACCATTAATTTAGATGGAATGGAAGATTTGATCAATGCTGTCGGAGGTGTGGAAGTCAATAATAAAATTGATTTTACATTAGATGGTGTTCATGTTCCTGTAGGTAAACAAGTATTAGATGGTAAGAAAGGCCTTGCTTATTCACGGATGCGTCACGAAGATCCTAAGGGGGATATCGGACGTCAAGCACGACAGCGTGAAGTCGTTACCAAAATTGTTAATAAAGTATTGAGTTTAGATGGTGTCAGCAATTATCGGAAAATTTTAAAAGCGGTCGAAAAAAATGTCACAACTGACCTAGATTGGGATGATATGCTAGATGTAGCAACTAATTACACACCAGCATTTGAAACGATCAAACAAGATCAATTGCAAGGTAAAGATGCAACCATTGATAGTATTTACTATCAAATTTTAGGTGAAAATGATTTATTAAGTATCCAAAACGAATTGAAAAAACAATTAAACATCAAACCAAGTAAGACATTACCTAATTTAAAAAATGACAATGCTTCTATCATGTTCTACAATGACTCGCAATCCGCTGAAGATTCGAACGAGACTGCGACAAGTGAGAATAATTCAACTTATTCAGGAAATTCGCAAACAACAAATCAGTACAACGAGTATAATCAAGAATACAATCAAAGCGCCGATCAAAATTATGATCAGTACGGCAATCAGAACTACAATCAGAATTACAACCAAAACAATGAACAAACTTACCAACAAGAAAATAATGAACAAGGATATAATTATGGAAATGGGTATTAAGTAAAAAAAGCATTCGCAACAGTCATAACCGACTGTGCGGATGCTTTTTTTTACTAGTTTAAAAATAAAATAGAATAGTTGAGAAGCGTAGCAAATAATACCCAGAGATAATATGGTACCAGTAACCACATCACTAAGCGATAGTGGTTCCATAGTTGATAAAGCAGTATGGAGAGAAGGATCACTAATAAAGTAATATCTAGTGCAGCAATTAAGGTGTTTTGCAAGTTGAAAAACAAAGCAGACCAGATAAAATTACATACAAATTGAATAACAAATAATGTAATTAATTTTTGTTTGACCCTTTTGTTTTTCATTACCAATAGTAAATATAACGAAATTCCCATTAAAATATATAGCACTGTCCACATAGGACCAAAGATCCAACTAGGTGGTGCAAAAGGAGGTAGCTCAAGTGAATAATAATAACTACCTGGATTACCACTTAGTATCCCCGATAAGAAACCTAAAATCACTATGCCAACAGTACAAACCCAAAAACGATAATCTTTCAGTATAGCCATATTGTTTTAACTCCTTTCTATAATTCTAGTTTACCATGAACGTTTTAAACATACTTGAATTTGATTTGTAATGTTATATTGTGATTTTAGTTATTTTAAATCACTTGGTTTATTGAGCTTTCAACCCGTATTTCTTATTCATAAAAAGAAAAATACTGGTGTTGTGATGTTGCAACTCCAAACATTATTAGAAAAAGCGATCAATTAGATTAAATAACATTAATGATTGAATCGTATTGTTATTTTTAGTGTTATTTATCTGATAATATAATAAATGTAATCGATTACAAAAACAGACGATAATAACACTGACCATGAGAGGAGAAGAAGATATGGGAAATAAAAGAATCAAAAAAATGTTAGCGGGAGCAGCTCTTTGTAGTTTGATGATTGCGCCATTATTATTAAATATGGAAGAGGCATTTGCGACAGAACAAAGCACGAACAAGCAAGCTGGTTTTGGTGTTGGTCAAGGAATCAAGTGGGCAGATCAAGTAGTAGCACCTTTTGTCGACATGACAGCCTATGTTTCAGGTAACAATCTATCAAATAACGGAGCACTTAATTTAGCTGCAGTGGCAAAAAGCACTGGACAAAAATTCTTCAATTTAGGATTCATGCAATCAAGAGGTATTAAAAATGGTAAAATCGACTGGGCTTGGGGTGGATTTGGAGGCTTAAGCGAAAGTGATAGCGATCAATGGCAATATGAAGGAATCAAAAAATCCATTCGTGAATTAAGAGAAGTTGGTGGCGATGTTGCTGTATCATTTGGTGGTCTAAATTCTGGCGCATTTTGGGAAACAACACAAGATTCAACCATTTTAGCAAATGCTTATAAAGAAATTATTGATGGTTATGGATTAACTCGTGTTGATTTCGACGTAGAAGCTGGGGCAATGAATTATGCGCATAATTTAGCTAATGCTAAAGCGATTAAAAAAGTCCAAGATGAAACAGGTGTTAGTGTGACCCTAACATTACCAGTGATGGACTTTGGATTGGTATCTACAGGTTTATCTGTCTTGCAAGCCTATCTTGAGGCAGGTGTTGATCTAACTACCGTTAATATCATGACGATGTGTTACGGTAGCGTTGTTCCCGATTATGCGCAAGGTTCACTAGATGCAGTGGACAATACGAAAAAACAATTACAAGATTACTACAAACGTTATGCGAACAAAACGTTAACTGATGCTCAAGCTTATGCTAAATTAGGAACAACCCCTTCCGTTGGATTTGAAGGAGACACACATCCATACTTTACAACTGATATGTTCAATAAAATCGTCCAACATGCAAAATCAAGAAAACTCGGGATGGTTTCTTATTGGTCAATGAACCGTGATGCCATGGTCGATGGTGGTCAAGGTCAAGTCAAAAATCAATATGAGTTCTTAACTGTTGCCCAACAATTCACTGATGGAACGACTGGTGGAGAAAATGACCCAGTAGAAACGCTAACTAAACCATCCATTCCGGTAAATTTAACTAGTAGTAATGTTACGCAAAATTCAGTGACTTTAAACTGGACTAATAATGCTTCAAAAGAAAAAGTCACTCATTATGAAGTTTATCGAAACAATATTCGCATCGCTACAAGTGCAACGAATACATTTAAAGATCAAAATTTACAAGCAAATACAACCTACAGCTATAAAGTTAAAGCAGTTAACGCTGCAGGAACCTCTGACTTTAGCCAAGCAATCTCAGTGAAAACCACAAGTGAAAGTACGCAAGGTGATACTTGGGTTATCGGAAAATCATATAAAATAGGCGATATCGTTACCTATAAGGGACATCGTTATCGTTGTATTCAACCACATCCAGCTACTGAGGGATGGGAACCAGATATTACAGAAGCTTTATGGGTAAGAATCTATTAAAAGTTATAAAAGCATAATGTTTGATTCTTTCATTAAAAGCGCTTACAATGAACCTATCAATGAATGGGAGGTTCATCATGAAAAAGGTTAATATCTTAATGTTTGTTGGCGTTGTTATGTTAGGTTTGTTTGGATTTGGTGCATCTGGCTATGCTCATGGCTATATTACCTCACCTGGAAGTCGTGCTTATTTCGGAACTGCAGCAGCTGGTAAATTGAACCAAAATGTTGGACGAGCAGAGTGGGAGCCACAAAGTATTGAAGCACCAAAAAATACCTTTATCGATGGGAAAATAGCAAGTGCTGGGGTTACTGGATTTGAGCCACTAGATGAGCAAACAGCAACTAGATGGCATAAAAATATCATCAATACTGGCAACTTGAATATTACTTGGTTTTTAACTGCGCAGCATAGTACAAGTACTTGGGATTACTATATCACTAAAACTGGTTGGAATCCTAATGCACCATTGAAAATCAGTGATTTTGAATTGATATCAAAAATTGATGACAAAGGTGCAAGACCGCCACAAACTGTCAAACAAACAATCAATATTTCAAAAGATCGTAAAGGCTATCACGTGATCTTGGCTGTATGGAATATTAGTGATACAACCAATGCCTTTTATCAAGTAATTGATGCGAATATTCAATAATAAAGCATAAGAATCTTTTGGGTTCAATTTCAGCGAATCTGTGCTAGAAATACCAATTATTCAAAGACAAGTGTAGGAGACTGAGGCAAAACTTGCTTCAGTCTCTTTATTTCTAAAAATGTGTAAATGGTGTTCAACCATCAGCTCCTCGAAATAAGCCTGAATTTTTCAAAACATGAGAAGCTGTTTCAAAAAATTCTTTCTTATTGTCATCAGAGCTACCCGATGTTTTCACGACCTCTGATTCACGGTGTTCAATCATCAGCTCCTCGAAATAAGCCTGAATTTTTCAAAACAAGAGAAGCTGTTTCAAAAAATTCTTTCTTATTGTTATCAGAGCTACCCGATGTTTTCACGACCTCTGATTCACGGTGTTCAAGAAGCAACTCCTCAGCAATAAGCGATGATTTTCTAAAATATGAGGAGCTATTTTAAAAAATCCTCTCTTATTCGCTCGGAGCTGATCGCTTCTTTCACGACCTCTGATTCACGGCGTTCAAAGAGCTGACCTTCGGCGATAAGTCAAAAAATCTCAAAACATGAGAAGCTGTTTCGAGATTTTCATCTTTAAATTTGAGAAGCAGTTTTCGGAAATTCGTTCTAAATTCTTGATGCTAAACATTGTTGTTTCAACCTTCTTTTGTTCATGAGTGAATGATTTTGGTTAAGGAAAGGTTTAATGTATGATAGAGCTACAACAATGCTTCATTAAATGGAGTATTGGTAGTTTTTAGTAGGGGGAAAAGTATGATGAGATTTTTTAAGAAGAATACGCAAGATACAAGCGATGAAACTAATCATGTTGCACCACTTGCTAAAGAAACACTTGACCAGCAAGAGTTCGACTCTTTCTTTGCTGAAGTGTTAAAAAAAATGCCACAAAAATCAGCTAGAGTGATCCTTAATGCTTATGATCAATCGAAAATCGTAGCAGAAAAAATCCTTGCAAAAAATCAAGCAAAATTTGATCATGTATTTAAAGATTTCTTAAAAGGAGTCGATGAAACGACACGCAAAAAAAGTCATAGGATCATTCACGCGGCTTCGTTAACAGCTGCAATCATCGGTTGCTCTCCGATCCCTTTTTCAGATGCGTTTTTATTAGTTCCAGTTCAATTGACTATGATGGCTCGGCTACATAAACTTTTTGGACAACCTTGGTCAGAAAGTTTAGGGAAAAGTGTTTCTAAAGAACTTGTAGTAGTCAGTTTAGGAAGAAGTACTGTCGGAAATATTGTCAAATTTGTACCAGCGGTTGGAACTGTTACAGGGGCAGCGATCAATGCCACTGTTGCAAGTGCCATCACCGAATCACTAGGGTGGACCACCGTAAAGATGCTGAATGATGGGGAAGATATATTTGAACAAGTCATGTCATTCAAAGGACAATCCCAGACATTGTTTCGTGCATTAAAAAGTATCAAAAAGTAAATATTTAGTGGATAAATTGAATTAGTAAGAGTTAAAAAAGTGGACAATCATGAACTATTGCATAACAAAAACATCCAAAACACAGCTCTGTGTTTTGGATGTTTTTTATTTACTTAGGTTGGGTTAAGTCAGACGAGCAGAAAAAGTACCGAAAAAAGTTCAGCTAGTTTTTGCTGGTAACACTTGATCTTCTAGTCAATTTTACAACGACTTCACATCGAGCCGTTTGGGGAAACATATCCACTGACTGCAAATATTCCACTTTGAATTTCTTACTTAATTGTCCCAGATCTCGTGCTAAGGTTGAGACGTTGCAGGAAATATACACTAATTTCGTTGGCGGATAGTTGAGGATCGATTGAATCAACTGGGGATCAAGCCCTGTACGAGGGGGATCGACAATGATCCCATCTGGTTCAAATCCTTCTTCAAGCCATTTTGGTAATAATTCTTCAGCAGTTCCAACTTCATAATGGGTATTAGTATACCCTAAACGTTGAGCGTTTTTACGTGCATCATCAATAGCCTGAGGAATCACATCCATTCCACGGATTTCTTTCGCTTGTTTTGCTACACTTAAACCAATCGTTCCCACACCACAGTAAGCATCTACGATCGTTTCATTTGGTTGGATCGCGAGTGCTTTGATTCCTTCATTATAAAGGACTTCTGTTTGTTGCGGATTCAACTGGAAAAAAGCTCGTGGTGAGAGATCAAAAGTAACTTCATTGAGATGTTCTTCAATAGCATCTTTTCCCCAAAGGTGGATTGTTTCATCGCCCATTACGAGAGAAGTTTTAGCAGGTTGAACATTTTGCATGATTGAAACAACCTCTGGCAATTGTTGGTTAATGTCACGGATGATTGCATTTTTTTGTGGAAATTTTTGACTGCGAGTAATAAAGACAACTTGTAATTCACCCGTTTTTATTCCAACACGTACCATGATCGTCCGAAAAATGCCGCTGTTGCTCCGTTCATCATAGATAGGAAGGTCATACTTATTCAATAACTCGACGACCGTATTCATCACTTTCTGTGTCTGTGGTTCTTGAACTAAGCAATCGATTAATGGCACAAGTTCATGGGAATTTGCTTGATATAGCCCAGCTTCGATTTGTTGTGTTTTCTTATTTTTTCTTAATTGGAATTGTGCTTTGTTTCGGTAATGCCATGGTTCTTCCATGCCAATCGTTGGACGTAATTCGTAAGAACGAAAGCCAGCCGGTTTGAATTTTTCTAGCGCTTGCATAAGCAAATCTTTTTTGAAATCAAGTTGCGCCTGATATGCTAAATGTTGAAGCTGACAGCCACCACATTCATAATACACTGGACAAGGCGCCACCACTCGATCCTTGCTTTGCTTTTTGACTTTGATTAACTGAGCTTCCGCATAGCGAGGTGTTGCTTTCGTGATCTTGACAAGAACTTCTTCTTTGGGCAGTGCATAAGGGACAAAGATGATCAAACGTTTGAAATAACCGATCCCTTCACCGTTGATACCCAGTCGTTTGATTTTTAAAGGGATGGTTTGGCCGTTTTTGACAATGGTTTCTGTCATAAGTATCTTCCTTTTTTCTAATAGTGTGGTTTTATTCTAACATATTATTAATAGCGATGGGGATTTTCTATGTTATGATAAGAATATACGTTCGAGGAGGTAACTCAATGATAACAGTTACTAGGATCAGTAAAGGCAAAGGTCCATTTTATCAAGTCGAATTATCTGAAGGGGATTCTTTGAAGGTTTCAGAAGATATCTTGGTGCGTTACCGCTTGTTAAAGGGACAAGAATTAACAGAAGAAACAATTGAGGAAATCAAGAAAAGTAGTGGGTTTGACTTTGGTCTCCAACAAGCGCTCAATTATCTAAGTTATCAATTGCGTTCGGAAAAAGAAATTAGAACTTATTTGAAAGAAAAAGAGATTGAACTAGCTGACCGTAATAAGATCGTGGATCGTTTAAAGGAATTAGATTTGATCAATGACCTCGTCTATGGTGAAAGCTACGTGCGGACAAATGTACGACTAAGTGACAAAGGACCAAAAAAAATAGCTCAGCAATTACAACAAAAAGGTTTGAAACCGGAAATCATCGAGCAGGCGCTGTTGCAATATCCAGAAGAAGAACAAATAGCGATAGCATCGCAAACGGCAGAAAAATTATTCAATAAAAATCATGGGAAAAGTCATAAAGAACTTTTTAGAAAAATTCAACAAAACTTGATGACCAAGGGATTCACCCAAGAGGCGATCCAACAAGTCATCGCCCATTTACCACAAGAAACGGATGAAGACGCTGAATATGAAGCATTAGTTTCACAAGGGGACAAGTTATGGCGTAAAAATGAGAGATTTGAACCGAAAAAACGTAATTTAAAAATCAAACAAAGCTTATATCAAAAAGGATTTGATTTAGAAATGATCCAACGATTTATCGTAGAAAAGGAAGAAGCAAGTGAATAAAGAATGGCAAAAATGGACGGAAGAGGAAATCGCACAGTTTCAAACGCAATTTGTTGGCTGGTACGAAAAAGAAAAACGCAATCTACCTTGGCGCTATGATCGTGATCCTTATCGTATCTGGATTTCTGAAATCATGCTTCAACAAACCCGTGTAGATACGGTAATTGCTTATTTTTATCGCTTTATGGAATGGTTTCCGACGATTGAAGCGTTAGCTGCGGCACCAGAAGAAAAACTTTTAAAGGCTTGGGAAGGATTGGGGTATTATTCTCGCGTTCGAAATATCCAAGCTGCTGCCCAACAGATTATGACAGAATTTGATGGACGTATGCCGCAAACACCAGAAGAAATCAGTTCATTGAAAGGGATTGGTCCTTATACTACAGGCGCTATTTCAAGTATTGCTTTTGGTTTGCCAGAACCAGCAATCGACGGGAATGTCATGAGAGTCGTGAGTCGCTTATTTTGTATTGAAGCTGACATCGCCAAAGCTTCTAGTCGGAAAATTTTTGATGAGGCGATGCGTAAGATCATTGATGAAAAGCATCCTGGTGAGTTTAACCAAGCAATGATGGATCTAGGATCGGCCATTTGTACACCTACTTCACCTAATTGTGAATCATGTCCGATCCAATCATTTTGCTTAGCTTACAAAAAAAATGAGCAAACCTCGTTTCCAGTAAAAACAAAGAAAGCCAAACCAAAAGATGTCTATTATGTGTGTGCAGCGATTCAAAATGAGGCGGGAGCCTATTATTTTGAGGAACGACATACGCAAAGGTTATTAGCAAACATGTGGACGTTCCCGATGGTCGAAGTCACAAAAGAGAAATACGAATGGTTGCAAGCTGAATGGGCTCAATCTCATGAACCAAGCTTATTCGATCAAGACAAAGTTGCAGAAGAAGAAACGGATCTACCCTTTCATTTTAAAGAACAATTGATTTGGCAAAAGCGGCATTTGGGAGAGATAACGCATATCTTTAGCCATTTGAAATGGCACGTATTACTATTTTACGGTCGAATACCTTCTCAATCAAATGACAAATTTCCTAAAACTGAAATAACACAATGGTTATTACCAGAAGACTTCGATAACGTGGCTTTTCCAAAAGTACAGGTAAAATTAAATGAACAATTAGAGAAAAATCGAAACAATAGTAATCCTTTCTAGGCAAAGCTCTTTTTTATTGATATAATAATTACGATGTCGGTGTAATGAACACCCAAACACAAAGCATGAGATGCTGCGTAAGGAAGGGTTGCTATGGGAGTCCCAAAAGAAGGTGAGTTTGTAACGATCCAAAGTTACAAACATGACGGCAAATTGCATCGAACGTGGCGTGATACCATGGTATTAAAAACAAGTGAGCATTCGATGATCGGTGTCAATGATCATACTCTAGTTACAGAGTCTGATGGACGTCGTTGGGTGACTCGAGAACCAGCAATTGTGTATTTTCACAAAAAATACTGGTTCAATGTAATAGCAATGATTCGAGAAAAGGGGGTTTCCTATTATTGTAATCTAGCTTCACCTTTTTTGCTGGACGATGAGGCATTGAAGTATATTGATTATGATTTAGATATCAAAGTTTTTCCTGATGGAGAGAAACGATTACTAGATGTCGATGAATATGAGATGCATAGCCAAATGATGAATTATCCGAATGATATCGACTTCATCCTAAAAGAAAACGTGAAGATCTTGGTTGACTGGATCAATAATGGTGAGGGCCCTTTCTCCGAAGGCTATATTGATATTTGGTATAACCGTTACAAGCAATTGTCGCGCAAGTAAACAAAAAAAAGCAGTAAGCGCAAAAGTTTTGCGCTTACTGCTTTTTTGCTATGGGTTCTTCAACATAGACACTGATGATGGAAGAAAAAGGACAAGGGATGATCCTTGCTTTGATAGCCTGTCAATAATTAAAAGACTTTTTTCATTGCGATATGAGCAATACCAGCATCTTCAAATGGTTCTCCATAAGCAGTGAATCCTAATTTTTTATAGAAATTCTCAGCTGTTGCTTGGGCGCCTAGCAAAATCGTATTATATCCTTGACTTTTGGCGAAAGCTTCAGCTTCAGCTACTAAAATTTGACCTAATCCTTGATGACGATAATCTGCAAGAATCGCCATTCGTTGTAACTTCATTTTTCCATTTTCTAATGGTAATAGCCGAACGGTCCCACAAGGTAGATTTTGGTCTGAATAAAGAACAAAGTGGATGCAATGTGCTTCATTTTGATCAATTTCTCTAGTTATAGGAACGCCTTGTTCTTTGACAAAAACTTGGTTTCTAATACGAACGGCATCAAGGTAAATATCACTTAATGTATCTTTTGTTTGAACGACTTTCATCCGAAACCCACCTTTCATTCGTTTAGTATACTGTAAAGAAAATAAAATGAAAAGTGGATAAAAAAACAAATAGCAGTAAGAATAAAAGAAATTTTCACACAAATAATATATACTAGTAAAAAAGACGAAAGGAGGAAGTATATTGTTTGAAAAATTGAAACAATCAAAATTGATGTTTTGGTCTTGCGAATTACTCATTATCGCCACGTTGATCTTGGTTTCTTCAAAAATCAATTTTATCTTTCAACCAATTGGAACGTTTTTCTCAACATTATTCGCACCAGTCTTGATTGCTGGATTTTTGTATTATTTGTTGAATCCTATTGTCAAACTATTGATGAAGATCAAAATCAAACGCATTTGGGCGGTAGCAATCGTATTACTTTTGCTTGTCGCAGCGATCATCTGGATTTTGCTCAGCGTGATTCCTAGCTTGATCCAACAAATTTCATCCATCGCATCGAATATTCCTGACTTTATTAGTCGTGTAGAGACTTGGTTAAATAATATGGCCCAACTACCGATCTTCAAAGAGGTAGATATCAATCATTATTTGAATCAATTAGATATTTCTTATGCTAAGATTATCCAACAGTTCCTCAGCGGGATTTCAAACAGCTTAGGATCGCTTGTCGGTACGATCGCTTCTGCTACAATCGTGATCATCACAGCTCCATTTATTTTGTTTTATATGTTGAAAGATGGAGAAAAAATGGTTCCGACAGTCAAGAAATTCTTTCCTGAAAAGAGAAGAGATCAAATTGTTGAATTACTTGGTCAATTGAACAAAACATTAGCTAACTACATTAGTGGTCAAGCGATTGAATGTCTTTTTGTCGGAACATTTACTTTTTTGGGGTATCTGATTCTAGGGGTCAATTATGCTTTTTTATTTGGCGTCATCGCTGGTTTGACTAATTTGATTCCTTATCTAGGTCCTTACCTAGGCTTAGCTCCAGCATTTTTAGTGACAGTATTCAATGATCCTGTTAAAGCACTGCTTTGTTGTGTCGTTGTCTTGATCGTTCAACAATTGGATGGAAATGTGATTTATCCAAATGTCATCGGAAAATCATTAAAAATCCATCCGCTAACGATCATCATTGTGTTATTAGTAGCAGGAAACATTGCTGGTTTGATCGGGATTTTCTTAGGTGTACCGTTTTATGCCATTTGTAAGACGATTATTTCTTATGTCATCAAAATTGTTAAAGAAGACCAGCAAAATGAAAAAAAGAAAAAAATTGCAACGACATTGGAATAACGTATCAGCAATTCCGACTAATTGCTTCATAGTTGTTTTTATTGCAAAGAAAAATTCTTTGTGATAACATTTTAGCGTGGCTATCTTTATAGTCACGCTTTTTTTCTATCGTAAACAAAAAAATTAAAAAATATAAGGAGAGAATGCGATTATGAATGCTGACCCTGAGAGTCAGTCGCTGTTAGCGCAAATTTTATTACTGATCATTTTAACTTTGATCAATGCTTTTTTAGCTGCTTCCGAGATTGCTGTTGTTTCGATCAACAAAAATCGAGTCGAGCAAAAAGCGGAAGAAGGAGATGTTAAATCTCAAAAGCTTTTAAAAATATTGCAGAACCCAAATAACTTTCTGTCAACGATCCAGGTAGGAATCACGTTAGTCAATATCCTATCCGGTGCTTCGTTAGCCAATACATTATCAGAAAAATTAGCACCATTATTAGGTGGTAGTGTAGCAGCAAGAAATATTGCCAATATTATTGTTTTAGCTATTTTGACCTACGTATCGATTGTTTTTGGTGAATTGTATCCTAAACGAATCGCCTTGAACAAATCAGAAGAAGTAGCCAACTTTACTTCAGGAATCATCCGTCTGATCGGTGTGGTTGCCAAACCTTTCGTCTGGTTATTATCTGCATCGACTAGTTTACTAGCTCGTGTCACACCAATGACTTTTGATGATGAAGATTCAAAAATGACGAGAGATGAAATGCGGTATATGTTGGAAACTGAAGGTGTACTTGATAATGAAGAGTTAGAAATGCTGCAAGGTGTTTTTTCTTTAGATACCAAAGTAGCTAGGGAAGTAATGGTTCCTCGAACAGATGCTTTTATGATCGATATCAATGACTCCGTTGAAGAGAATGTCAATGAAGTTTTATCAGAAAATTATTCAAGGATTCCGGTCTATAATGAAGACAAAGACAAAGTTGTTGGGATTCTTCATACGAAAAACTTATTGAAAGCTGCTCATAAATTTGGCTTTGAAAATTTAAATATTCAAAAAATCATGCAAGAACCTTTATTTGTACCAGAGACAATATTCATTGATGATCTCTTGTACGAAATGAAAAAAACTCAAAACCAGATGGCTATTTTACTGGATGAATATGGTGGAGTCGTTGGTTTAGCGACTTTAGAAGATTTACTAGAAGAAATCGTCGGTGAAATTGATGATGAATCAGATGAAGTCGAAAAATTATATGAAAAGGTTGCTGAACATGAATACGTGATCCAAGGACGAATGTTGATCGATGAGTTCAACGAAGTATTTGACAGTAACTTACACATGAGCGATGTTGACACGATGGCAGGCTATTTAATCACTGCTTTGGGCATGATCCCTGATGAGGGAGAAAAATTATCGTTTGATGTAGATAACATTACTTTGACTTCTGAAGAAATGGAAGGTTCTAGAATTTTAAAAATTCGCGTGGTGTTCCATGATCCTAAAGAAGAAATTGTGGAACCAGATGAGGACCGTCGTTTATTTTATAAAGATTTTGATGAAAATGAGCCGAGAAGATAAGATATGTTTCATCCTTGCACAGAAGAGATTTTGTGCAAGGATGTTTTTTTCTTTTTTTCAAAGTTGATACGTAAATCAGTGTGGTTTCCTAAGTTGAGGGGTAGTCAGAAGCAAGAGAGGCAGAACTTTACCCTTTTGTAAAGATTACTAAAACGATCCTATGCTCCCAGTTAACTTATACATAATATAACCAGTATATTTAAATGTTTTGTTGGTTGACAATAAATTTTTGCTAGAGTATTATGAAAACGCAAACACAAGTTTCATGTGACTAGGTTATACTAGGCATGGAAAACACGTACGGAGTCTTCCGTCGTTTTTTCATGCCTATTTTTTTATATGTTTAAGTGAATCAGTGAGGAGGTGGGGAAAATGTAAAGTAGTGTTTTTAGTAGAAAGACAGATTTTAAATATTTTACGAATAAGCAGATATGAGCGATTCTTCCAATGATTTATCTCAATTGAAACTAAAAAACTAAGAACAAATATTAGGTAGTTCTCTCAAGTAAAAGTAGTATGTACAAAAGTTGCAAAGAATGGATAAAAAATTGATGATTATTCATTTTGCCTCACGACTTAAAATTTTTTATCGACTATTCTATTTAACTAAAGGAGGAATTTTTTAATGAAGAAGGCAATCATTTTTGCTTTAACAGGATTGGCGCTTGTTGTTACATCTTTTTACAGTCCAATCGTTTGTGCTGAAGATACTGAAGATTTTTTGTTTCAAAAGAATGTTACCTACTCAGGAGTAGAAGGTGGGAAACAAGGCGATAATTGGAAATATCCGCAATTTGTAGGTGAAAAAGCGGTTGATGGAGATGTATCGACGAGATGGTCAGCGGATAAAACAGATAATCAGTGGCTGACTGTTGATATTGGAGAAGAAAAAACAATTGGTCAGGTGGTTTTACACTTTCATGCGGAGAGTCCAGAATATGAGGTATTAGTTTCTAACGACAATCAAAATTATCAATCCATCTATAAGGAGGAGCATGGAAGTGGCGGGAAAGAAGAAAAAAAATATATTGAAGTAGCGAATGTAACAGCTCGATATATTAAATACCAACAACTAAAAATGTGGAAGCACACGAATGGTCAATATTATGGTTCGAGCATTATTTCAATGGAAGCTTATCGTCAAGCACGTTTACCTGATGGGATAAAGTTTTCGATTGATTCAGCCGAAATCAGCGAGAAAAGATCCAAACAATTAACTTACATATTAACACCAACAGGCGTCCAAGTTCCTGAAAAACAAATTGAGTGGAGCAGTAGTGATCCTAGTATTGTCAATGTAGACAGTCAAGGAAGAATGAAAGCACTCAAAACCGGAGAAGCAAAGGTGACTGTGAGAATCAAAAATACGGATTTAAGTGATACGATTCCAGTTACGGTTATTCAAGAAAAAGCAGAGTATCGTGAAATGCGTGAGAAATGGAAAGCACGCTTGCTAGGATCTAAAGAAAATCATGAAGAATTTGATCAGGATTCGGACGTAAAAAAATATCGAGCGAGAATAGCCAAAGATAGTTTAGAATTATGGCAAACACTTAATAAGTCAGAAAATAGAACTTATTTGTGGGAGAAAAAAAGTTCAGACACATTATCAGCAGACTATACCACTCAATTTACCAACATCAAAAAATTGACATTAGGTTATTATGATCCTTCGAGTTCATTACATAAGAATCAAGAGGTTTTCACGCAAATTTTGAAAGCAATTGATTTTATGATTGAAACCAAAAACTACAATGGAACTTACTGGAGTGGGAATTGGTGGGATTGGCAAATTGGATCAGCACAGCCATTAACAGACACACTGATTTTATTACATGATGATTTAATCGAAAAAGATGATGCAATCTTAACTAAATTTGTTGAACCTTTAAACCACTATGCGCAAGATCCTAAAGTTCAATGGCCTAGCTATACGGCTACAGGAGCGAACTTAACAGATATATCTATTACCGTCTTAGGAACAGCCATTTTATTAGAAAATGATTCCCGAGTAGAGGCAGTTCAAAGCGCTGTTCCATCCGTTTTAAAAATGGTGACAGGAGGAGATGGCTTATATTCAGACGGCTCATTAATCCAACATAGTCATTTCCCATATAACGGAAGTTATGGAAATGAATTGCTGAAAGGCTTTGGACGGGTTCAAACGATTTTGCAAGGGACACATTGGGAAATCAAAGATGACAATATAAATAACTTGTTTCAAGTAACCGATAAAGGTTATTTACAATTGATGGTAAATGGAAAAATGCCCTCAATGGTATCAGGACGAAGTATTTCTAGAGCTCCTGGGACGAATCCCTTTACCTCTGAATTTGAATCTGGAAAGGAAACAATCGCCAATCTTACATTAGTAGCGAAATTTTCGCCAGAAATTTTACGCAAGAAAATTGATTCGTCTATTAAAGCATGGCTTGAGCATAGTAGTTATTTTTATGATTTTTTTGAAAACCCAAGAGACTTTGAAGCGTTGATTGATCTTAAGAAAATCATGAATGAGCCTTCGATAACTAGTAAAGAAGAGCAAAATCTCGTGAATATTTATGGTTCAATGGATCGAGTGTTTCAAAAAAACGAGAGTTATAGTCTCGGAATAAGTATGTACTCTAGTCGTATTGGAAATTATGAATATGGAAATACTGAAAATAAAAAAGGATGGCATACGGCTGATGGGATGGTTTATCTTTATAACGGTGACCTCGCTCAATTTGATGAAGGTTATTGGGTCACTATTGATTCTTATCGCTTACCAGGTACCACTATAGATACAAAAGTGTTAGCAGAAGGTGCTTCTACTGGTAAAAAGAGTCCTCAGTCTTGGGTGGGAGGATCGAATAATGGCAAAGTAGCTGCAGTCGGAATGTTTTTAGATAAGAAAAATGAAAATATGGATTTGGTAGCAAAGAAATCATGGTTTTTGTTAGAAGATAAATTGATTAATTTAGGCAGTGGAATCAGCGGAACAACGAATGCGACAATTGAGACGATCCTTGATAATCGAATGATGGATTCAAGTAACATGCAAATTATCCAAAAGAAAACAGCTGATTCTACTTGGATCAATCTTACTTCGACAAATCCACTCAATAATTTAGGTTACATTTTTCCAAATACCATGTCGAACGTTGACGTTCAAAAAGAAATTCGATCTGGCAAATATTTGGATATCAACGAATATTTTGTCAATGATCAATCATATACAAAAGAATTTGTAAAAATCATCAAAAATCATGGAAGTAACGCTCAAAATGATACTTATGAGTATTTGACTGTTGCTGGAAAGACAGCAGAAGAAATGGCAGAAATGGCGCAACATAAAAGCTATAATGTATTAGCAAACACACCAGAAATCCAAGCGATTGAGACAAAAGACTATCTCATGTTGAACGCTTGGAGTGGAAATCAACAGGCAGCTTTTGTTCACGTATCTGAACCTGCATCCATTATTGCAGAAAAATTGAGTAATGATACTTATCGACTGTCAATTGCGAATCCTGTTCAAAATAATAAGGTGATTGAATTTTCGATTGAGAAAGAGATCATTGAGGTTATCGAAAAAGAGTCCGAAATTACCATGGATTCAGGAGCATTTCTATTTGATAGCAAAGGGTTAAAAGGAAGTTCGAGATCAATTACTATCAAAGTTCCTTCAGAAGTAGATAAAACGGCATTAGAAAAAATAGTCGAAGAAAACCAAAACCGAAACGAAAGCGACTATACAAAAGAAAGTTGGAAAGTCTTCACTAAGGCAATGGAATTAGCCCAAGCGGTGTTAACAGATCCAAAAGCAACGCAAGCCGAAATAGACGATGCAGTTCAAGCAATAAGAAAAGCCATCGAGCAACTGCAAGAAGTAACTAAAGTAGACAAAACAGCATTAGAAAAATTGGTCGAAGAAAACCAAAACCGAAACGAAAGCGACTATACAAAAGAAAGTTGGAAAGTCTTCACTAAGGCAATGGAATTAGCCCAAGCGGTGTTAACAGATCCAAAAGCAACGAAAAGCGAAGTAGACGAAGCAATCCAAGCAGTGAGTAAAGCCGTCGAGCAACTGCAAGAAGTAACTAAAGTAGACAAAACAGCATTAAAAAAATTGGTCGAAGAAAACCAAAACCGAGTTGCAAGTGGTTATACAGCGGAAAGTTGGCAAGTGTTCCGCAAAGCGCTGGAAGCAGCGCAAGCAGTGTTAGCTGATTCAAATACTACGCAAGCCGAAGTAGACGAAGCAATCCAAGCAGTGAGTAAAGCCATCGAGCAACTGCAAGAAGTAACTAAAGTAGACAAAACAGCATTAAAAAAATTGGTCGAAGAAAATCAAAGCCGAGTTGCAAGTGGTTATACGGCAGAAAGTTGGCAAGTGTTCCGCAAAGCGTTGGAAGCAGCGCAAGCAGTGTTAGCTGATTCAAATACTACGCAAGCTGAAGTAGACGAATCAATCCAAGCAGTGAATAAAGCCATCGAACAACTGCAAGAAGTAACTAAAGTAGACAAAACAGCATTAAAAAAATTGGTCGAAGAAAACCAAAGCCGAGTTGCAAGTAGTTATACAGCGGAAAGTTGGCAAGTGTTCCGTAAAGCTCTGGAAGCAGCACAAGCAGTGTTAACTGATCCAAATACTACGCAAGCCGAAGTCGAACTAGTGATGAACGATTTGGTGCAGGCCATCGAACAATTAGAGAATAAAGAAACTGCATCATCCTCTGAGGAAGATAAAAACATCAATAATAAAGCAGAGCAAGGTAAAAATACACAAGAGGGCAACAATGAAATAGGTAAATCTTCTATTAGTGAAGAGACTGGTAAGGAAGGTTTATTACCAAAAACAGGTGAAAAAAATAACCAAGTTATTCAAAAATTAGGATATACAATTTTATTAGTGGTATTCGTTAGCTTGTTCCTATTTAAAGGTCGAAAGGAATCTAAGAGGAGTCAAAATAAATTAGGCAAGTAATCTGATGAAAAACACAAGGTAAAATAAATAATCGTTTGTCTGTAGATGATTGAAATAGACAGTTGAACTTGGAACAAAAGCCTGTTCCAAGTTCAACTTTTTTCGTTTAATCTGTTTTCAGTTGTTATAGTAGCAGGAAAAGCTTTATTTTCTCTTATTGAAAAAGTCGTTTATATGATATTCAACAGAGAAAGAGAGAAGACTCATAACAAGTGTTTATTTTTTGATAGTTTCCATGATATACTTGGTAAGTTGAGATAGCTAGTTCGATCATTCCCTCGAACAGGATGACGAATAAGATGATAATGATGTAACAGAAATGGAGTAAAACATGAATAACCCTAACTTAAAACAACAAGTAGATAACCGACGCACGTTTGCGATTATTTCCCATCCGGATGCTGGTAAAACAACGATTACTGAACAATTACTTTTATTTGGTGGCGCAATACGTCAGGCAGGAACTGTCAAAGGGAAAAAGACTGGTAACTTTGCAAAATCTGACTGGATGGAAATTGAGAAGCAACGTGGAATCTCAGTTACCAGTTCTGTGATGCAGTTTGATTATCATGGTAAAAGAGTCAATATCTTAGATACCCCAGGGCATGAAGATTTTTCTGAAGATACGTATCGGACATTGATGGCTGTCGATAGTGCGGTTATGGTCATCGATAGTGCCAAAGGGATTGAAGCTCAAACAAAAAAATTATTCCAAGTCGTTAAAAAAAGAGGAATCCCTATTTTTACCTTTATCAATAAATTAGATCGAGATGGTCGCGAACCATTAGAACTTTTAGAAGAATTGGAAGAGTTGCTCGATATCGAGTCTTATCCAATGAATTGGCCGATTGGTATGGGGAAAGGCTTAGAAGGACTCTATGATATCCACCATAATCGTATTGAGTTTTATCGTCCAGAAAACTATAATGATGAGCGCCTTGTTGCCTTGGATGAAGAAGGATTGCTGCCAGAAGGCCATCCTTTGACGGAAAATTCATTGTATGAACAAGTTCTTGAAGAAGTAGAATTGTTGAAAGAAGCAGGAGATTCTTTTAATGAAGAAAAAATTGCTCGGGGAGATCAGACACCGGTCTTCTTTGGTTCAGCGTTAACAAATTTTGGTGTGCAAACATTTTTAGAAACCTTCGTGGAATTAGCCCCTTCACCTTACGGACATCAAACACAATCAGGACAAGAAGTTAGTCCTTATGAAGAAGAATTTTCAGGTTTTGTCTTTAAGATCCAAGCCAATATGAATCCAGCTCACCGAGATCGGATTGCTTTTGTGCGAATCTGTTCTGGAACTTTTGAACGTGGGATGGATGTTCAATTAGAACGAACAGGTAAAAAATTGAAGTTAAGTAATGTGACGCAGTTTATGGCTGACTCAAGAGAGAATGTCGAGAATGCTGTAGCAGGGGATATTATCGGGGTCTATGATACAGGAAATTATCAAATTGGCGATACTCTTTATGAAGGAAAATTGAAGGTGGCGTATGAAGAGTTACCATCCTTTACTCCGGAATTATTTATGAAAGTCACTGCTAAAAATGTGATGAAACAAAAATCATTCCATAAAGGTATCTATCAGTTAGTCCAAGAAGGTGCGATCCAACTCTATAAAACTTATTTGACGGAAGAATACATCATTGGCGCAGTTGGACAACTTCAATTTGAAGTATTCCAATACCGGATGCTAAATGAATACAATGCAGAAGTGATCATGTCACCTATGGGTCATAAGATTGCCCGTTGGATCGAACCAGAAGATTTAGATGAGAAGATGAGTTCTAGTCGTAATATCTTGGCACGTGACCGTTTTGATCAGCCATTATTCTTGTTCGAAAACCAATTTGCTGAACGTTGGTTTGCTGACAAGTACCCAAATGTCAAATTAAAAAGTTTAATGTAAAGCGCTCATCACATGGTGGTGCTTTGGGAGTACTATGAAAATAGCCGGGAGAGAATAACTAAATAATCCGGAGGAATTTAATGATGATTAAAGTAATGTCGATCTTTGGAACACGTCCAGAAGCAATAAAAATGGCACCTTTGATCAAAGCGCTGGAAAAAGATGAGCGCTTTGAATCAATCGTGACGGTTACAGGCCAGCACCGTGAAATGTTAGACCAAGTGTTAGAAGTGTTTGAAATTACTCCTGATCACGATCTAGATGTGATGAGTGTCAATCAAACACTCACCGCTATTACAACGAAAGTTCTTTTATCATTAGAACCAATCTTACAAGCAGAACAGCCTGATATCGTCTTAGTTCATGGAGATACGACCACAACATTTGCTGCAGCGACCGCAGCATTTTATCAACAAATTAAAGTCGGACATGTCGAAGCAGGATTACGAACTTGGAACAAATGGTCACCGTTTCCTGAAGAAATCAATCGGCAAGCCACAGATGTTTTAGCGGATCTCTACTTTGCGCCAACCAATGAAAGTGCTGATAATCTTAGAAGAGAGCACCACGATGAAGCAAACATCTTCGTTACTGGCAATACGGCGATCGATGCGATGAGGTACACGATCGTGGCGGATCAAAAAAGCGATCATCTTTCGAGCAGCTCCACTAAACAATTATTAGTAACAATGCATCGACGTGAGAACCTAGGCGAGCCAATGGCGAACGTTTTTCAAGCATTAGGAAGGATTGCTGAAGAATTTTCTGATGTATCCATTATTTTTCCGATGCATAAAAATCCTAAAGTACGAGAATTAGCTGATACTATTTTAGGACAATATGAGAATGTTCAGCTGATCGAACCATTAGATGTCATTGATTTTCACAATTGTGCAGCCAAAAGTTATCTTATATTAACTGATTCAGGCGGAGTTCAAGAAGAGGCACCTTCTTTAGGTGTTCCGGTTCTTGTCTTACGTGATACCACTGAACGACCGGAAGGTGTAAAAGCCGGAACTTTAAAACTCGTTGGTACAGACGAAAAGACAGTTTATGACGAGACAAAACAATTGTTAACTGATGCAAAGGCTTATGAAAAGATGGCACAAGCAAAAAATCCTTATGGAGATGGTTACGCAAGTCAACGAATCTTAGAGGCAATCGCAGCCTCATTTCATTGATTACAGGTTACCAAAAAAGCAAAAAAAACTTTCCAACAATTTTGGTGGAAAGTTTTTTTTATTTTAAAGAAAAAATTGGTAAATTCTTTGAAATAAAATGAATTAAAATAAAGATGTGTACATATAAAAAGAAAAAAGGGGGAGTTGGATGGAAACACTGGAGCAACGAAAACAACGTAAAGCAAGAAAAAAGTTAGAAATGCAGCGTTTATGCAGGCTGTTAGATGTTGAAGGTTGGGAGCATAATGAATCGATCGTTAACGAAGTAAGAGCAATCGTTCGGCTAGGAAAAACACCAAAAAAAGAAACCAATCAATCTTAGAAGATCCAGCTCTATAAATGAGCTGGATCAAGGATAAAATCAAACATTATCCTTCAATCCTTCTAATAAAGGTTTCTTTTTTTTGTTTATTTGTAATCATCACATTGCAACCTCAGTGTGGGGATGATGTTTCGGAATCGAGATTTCAACTAAGTCATCTAATTCAATTACTTGGATTTCGTTTTCTTGATATAGGGCGTCATGGATTTTATTGAGGAAGTACGTTTTGACTTCTTCAATTTCTTTGGGTTGTATTTTTCGTTTTTCATTAATCAGTAAAATCTCGTTATGTTCCGGTGCTTCAGTGTAAACAATCATTGTATTGCCTGCAGTGTAAACCTTCACCATATGAGCATCTGTATTTTCCAATTGGTTTAAAACCAAACGTGAATGACTATTCGTTACATTGACAAATTTCATGGCGCTCACCTCTTTTATGTAGATTTTAGATACAACTTAATTTCATTATAATTTTTTTCTAATGAAAAGAACAGTATTTTGCTTTTTGTCAAAAAACAATCAAAAATCCGCTTTGAGCAATGAAGCACCCGTGAGAAAAGCTGTCGCTTTTTCATGGGTGCTTCATTTTTTATCAGTCGCAAAGCGAAGTTTTTGTCAGATGTTTAGTTTGTTGGCTCGTTTGTCGTTTCTTTGACTAAACGTTCTGGTTTAGAAGTGATCACAATTTTTTCTTCTTTATCCAATTTTGCTTTTAGTTCATGGATTGAAGGATGGTCTAAATAAAATTCAGCAATTCCATCTTCGATTTGTTCTTGGATCGTTCGACGAAGAGGGCGTGCGCCCATTGTTGGGTCATAGCCTAAGTCAACAAGTTTTTCTTTGACATTTGTCGGCACTTCGATATGCAGTTGTTGTGCTGCTAACATTTCATTGACTTCATCTAGCATCAAGGTAACGATGGTCATTAAGTTTTCTTTTGATAGCGCACTAAATTCGATGATTCCATCGAAACGGTTCAAGAATTCAGGTGTGAAGTAATTGTTTAGTTGGTTTAAAACAGAACGAGTAACCCCTTCACGAGCTGCTCCAAAACCGACATTTGCTTCGACTTTACCTGTACCAGCATTACTTGTCATAATGATGATCGTATCTTTAAAGCTTACTGTCCGACCTTGTGCGTCAGTCAAACGGCCATCATCCAAAATTTGGAGGAACATGTGTAACACATCAGGATGTGCTTTTTCCACTTCATCCAATAAAATCAAGCTATAAGGATTACGACGTACTTTTTCAGTAAGTTGACCTGCCTCTTCATAGCCCACATAGCCAGGAGGAGAACCAATCAATTTAGATACACTGTGTTTTTCCATGTATTCAGACATATCAAAACGAATCATTGAATCTTCGGAACCGAATAATTCAAATGCCAGTTGCTTGGCTAATTCAGTTTTGCCGACACCAGTTGGACCTACGAATAAAAATGATCCGATAGGGCGGTTTTTTTTGCTCAAGCCAACCCGATTACGACGAATAGCTTTTGCCACACGATCTACAGCATCGTCTTGTCCAATCACATGTGCTTTTAGATCAGTCGCAAGATTCTTCAATTGTGTTTGCTCTTTTTCTTTTAGATCGCCAACGGGGATGCCCGTACGTTCTTCCACAATTTTTTCCATATCTTTTTCTGTGATAACAGGCGTTTCTTCATCTGTTAATTGACGTTCTTTCATCTTTTCTAATTTACTGATTTGGTCACGATAATAAGCGGCTTTCTCAAAGTCTTCTTCTTTAGAAGCTTGGATTTTTTGTTCCTGTGCTTCTTCAAGTTTTTTATCGATGGTTTTAGGATCAACGATTTGAATCGTTAAGTTTTTCTTTGAGCCAGTTTCATCAAGCAAGTCAATCGCTTTATCTGGTAAGAAACGATCTTGAACATAACGATTTGAGAGAATAGCTGCAGCTTCGATTGCTTCATCGGTATATTTGACGTGATGGTAGTCTTCGTAGCGTTTTTGCAATCCTTTTAAGATACTGATTGTTTCCTCAACAGAAGGTTCAACGACCCGAACCGGTTGCATCCGTCTTTCTAAAGCTGCATCTTTCTCGATGATGCGGTATTCATTTAATGTAGTGGCACCAACCATTTGTAGTTCGCCACGAGCTAGAGCTGGTTTTAAAATATTTCCCGCATCCATGTTCCCATCACCGGCAGAACCAGCACCGACAATTTCATGGACTTCATCAATGAATAATATGACATTTTCAGCCTGCTTAATTTCTTCGATCAATTTTTGCATCCGTTCTTCAAATTGTCCACGGATACCAGTTCCTTGAACCAAAGAAACCACATCTAAACGAATCACTTCTTTATCCATTAATTTTTGCGGCACATCGCCATCTACGATTTTTTGTGCAAGTCCTTCAACTACGGCAGTTTTACCAACACCAGGCTCACCAATTAATACCGGATTGTTTTTTGTTCGACGGTTTAAAATCTCGATTACACGTTTGATTTCATCATCACGACCGATCACAGGATCAATGTCACCTTGACGAGCTTGTTCGGTGATGTTGATTCCGTATTCTCCTAAAAGACCTTCGGAATTTCCTTGTTGCGGTGGTTGACCGCCGTTAAAGTTGTTGTTACTACCGAATTGGGTTGGAGGAGTTTGTTCATAGTTTCCTTGCTGTTGCATTTGGCGGGACATGGAGCGGAATAAGTCGTCCAAGCTGCCAAAACCAAAAGGATCATTTTGAGCCATACTAGTCAGACCTCCATTTTGTTGATTTTTAATTTTTTGATAGCAACTTTGGCAGTAATCAAGTTGCGTTCTCTGTCCGTTTACTGTTGCATATAAGTGGATCGTTGCTTCATTTTTCCCACAATTTTGACAAAGCATAAATGATTCACGTCCTTTCACATGATTCACATGTTTCCATTCTATTTTACAACGCGTGACTACGAAGGTAAAAGAATAACCCTCATTTACTCAAAAGTTGAAAAGGTAAAAAAATGTTATTGACCATTATTGACCTTTGGCTATAATTATACTAAATTTTAGGACGCGTGCAAGTATTTAGTTTTTCAAAATAAACGAAGAAATGAATAAGTCGTTCTTCGATAAAAATGATAAATAGAAGGAGATATTTCACTTGGCAGAGTCTATTTTTTGTTTGCTTGTTTACTGAGGGATCAGTAAAGAGAATCAAAGCTACTAAAAAAAGAAGTGAGGTAGAATGAATACGGTTGTTATCCTATGTATTCATATTTTTAAAAGTAGTGCTAATTATTTTCCACACTTTTAGTTGAATTTAAATGAAAACTGTTGTATCTATCGGGAAAAAATGGTAATCTTTACAAATGAAAGGGTACTACTTATTAGTGTTCTTAGTAAACTGCTAAAAAAGAAAACCCTCACATAAAAACAACACTCACTTAAAGGAGACCGATTAATATGGAAAAGAAAGAATTTCACGTAGTAGCAGAAACTGGAATCCACGCACGTCCAGCTACATTATTAGTACAAACAGCAAGCAAATTTAACTCTGATGTAAACTTAGAGTATAAAGGTAAATCAGTAAACTTGAAATCTATCATGGGCGTTATGTCTTTAGGTGTAGGTCAAGGTTCTGACGTTACAATCACAGCTGAAGGTGCTGACGAAGCAGACGCAATGGCAGCTATCGTTGATACAATGAAGAAAGAAGGATTATCTGAATAATGGTTGAAATGCTAAAAGGGATTGCCGCTAGTGACGGCGTTGCCGTTGCAAAAGCTTACCTGCTAGTTCAACCGGATTTAACATTCAGTAAGACAACAGTAGAAGATACAGCAGCTGAAGCATCTCGTTTAGATGATGCTTTAGCAAAATCTACTGAAGAATTGCAACAAATTCGTGAAAAAGCAGCGCAAAGCTTAGGTGAAGCAGAAGCGCAAGTATTTGACGCACACTTGATGGTTCTGTCTGATCCAGAAATGGTTGGTCAAATTAAACAAAACATTAATGATAACAGCGTAAACGCTGAATCAGCATTAAAAGAAGTAACTGATATGTATATCAGTATGTTCGAAGCTATGGAAGACAACGCTTATATGCAAGAACGTGCGGCTGATATCCGCGACGTTGCGAAACGTATTTTAGCGCATTTACTAGGTGTGACATTACCAAATCCATCAATGATTAACGAAGAAGTAGTTGTTGTTGCTCATGATTTGACACCAAGTGATACTGCTCAATTAGATCGCAATTTTGTTAAAGCGTTTGTAACTGACATCGGCGGACGTACTTCACACTCAGCGATCATGGCACGTTCTTTAGAAATCCCAGCGATCGTAGGTACAAAAGAAATCACTGCTAAAGTCAAAGAAGGCGACATGTTAGCTGTTAACGGGATTGAAGGCGATGTAATCGTTGATCCTACAGCTGAACAAAAAGCTGAATTTGAAAAAATCGGTGCTGAATACGCTGCTCAAAAAGCAGAATGGGAAAAATTAAAAAATGCTGAAACTGTTACTGCTGATGGCAAACATTTTGAATTAGCAGCAAATATTGGTACACCAAAAGATTTAGTTGGTGTTCATAATAACGGCGGGGAAGCGGTTGGTCTTTACCGTACAGAATTCTTGTACATGGATTCTCCTGATTTCCCAACTGAAGATGACCAATATGAAGCATATAAAGCAGTTCTTGAAGGTATGGAAGGTAAACCAGTTGTCGTGCGTACGATGGATATCGGTGGCGATAAAGAATTACCTTACTTACAATTGCCTCATGAAATGAACCCATTCTTAGGCTATCGTGCATTACGAATCAGCTTGTCAGAACAAGGTGACGAAATGTTCCGTACGCAAATGCGCGCATTATTACGTGCATCTGTTCATGGAAACTTACGTATCATGTTCCCAATGGTAGCGACTCTTAAAGAATTCCGTGCTGCAAAAGCAATCTTTGAAGACGAAAAACAAAAATTATTGAATGAAGGCGTGGAAGTATCTGATACGATCCAAGTCGGCATCATGATCGAAATTCCAGCAGCAGCTGTCTTAGCTGACAAGTTTGCTAAGGAAGTTGACTTCTTCTCAGTAGGAACGAATGACTTGATCCAATACACTATGGCAGCTGACCGTATGAACGAACGTGTTTCATACTTGTATCAACCTTACAACCCATCAATCCTACGTTTGATTAAAAACGTGATCGATGCAGCGCATGCTGAAGGTAAATGGGCTGGTATGTGTGGCGAAATGGCTGGGGATCAAACCGCAGTTCCGCTACTTGTAGGTATGGGATTAGATGAATTCTCAATGAGTGCAACATCAATCTTGAAAACACGTAGTTTAATGAAACGTTTAGATACAACGAAGATGGCTGAACTTGCTGATCGTGCTTTGAAAGAATGCGACACGATGGAAGAAGTCGTTGAACTTGTAAATGAATACGTAAAATAATAATACGAGTAAAAGCTGGTACAGCGATAGTAGCTGTATCAGCTTTTTACAATGGGATTTTTACATATAGGTAAAAATAAGGAATGAAAAATAGAGTTATTTTAAAATAGGGCTTAAGTTTGAGTGACAGGTTCAGCGCTATGTTATACTATATAAATGAAGGAGGACGTAAGGTGAAGGTATTATTATATTTTGAAAGTGAAAAAATACTTGCGAAATCTGGTATTGGACGAGCGCTTGACCACCAAAAACGTGCTCTAAAAGAAATGGGGATTCCCTACACGCTAGATAGTAAAGATGACTATGATATCTTACACATCAATACATATGGTATCAATAGTCACAATATGGTCAATAAAGCAAGAAAAGACGGCAAGAAGATCGTCTATCATGCTCACTCAACAGAGGAAGATTTTCGTAACTCATTTATTGGCTCTAATCAATTATCGCCATTAGTAAAAAAATATTTAGTGGGATTATATCAAAAGGCGGATTATCTCATCACACCTACGCCATATTCTAAACGATTACTGGAAAGTTACGGCATAGATTTACCGATCCAATCGATATCAAATGGGATTGATCTAAAAAAATATCAACCAGATCCAATCAAAGAACAAAAATTTCGCGACTATTTCAAATTATCACCAGATCAGAAAGTGATTATCTGTGTTGGCCTTTTTTTTGCTCGTAAAGGGATCATTGATTTTGTAGAAATTGCAAAAAAACTCCCAGAATATACATTTATTTGGTTTGGACATGTACCTATGTATTCGATCCCAAAAAATATCCGACAGATTGTGAAAGAAGAACACCCAGATAATGTGATCTTTCCAGGATATATTCGGGGAGAAATTATTGAGGGTGCATACTCAGGCGCTGACCTTTTTTTCTTCCCATCTTATGAAGAAACAGAAGGAATTGTAGTATTAGAGGCACTAGCAAGTAAGCAAAATGTTCTTGTACGAGACATTCCAGTCTATGATGGCTGGTTAGAAGATAAAAAAAATTGTTACATGGGTCGCTCTAATGAAGAATTTACCTTATTGATCAAAAAGATCGTGGAAGAAGAAGTTCCTAGTCTAGTGGCAGCTGGATATCAGACTGCCCAAGCACGAAGTATTGAGAAAATTGGTGAGCAACTGAAACGGGTGTATATACAAGTGTTAGAAGAAGCAGATTCTTCCATAAATGAAAGACAAAATAATAAAGGGTAGTTTGGAGGCAAAAAATCATGAAAATTGGCTTTTTTACCGATACCTATTTTCCGCAGGTAAGCGGAGTTGCTACATCGATCAAAACCTTAAAAAATGAACTAGAAAAACATGGACATGAAGTCTATATTTTTACGACAACCGATCCAAATGCTGATAAAATAGAAAAAGATGTCATTCGTATGCCGAGTGTTCCATTCGTTTCCTTTAAAGATCGACGAATAGTGGTACGAGGTATGTGGTACGCTTATTTAGTAGCGAAGGAACTTGAATTAGAACTGATTCATACTCATACAGAATTTGGTGCAGGGATTTTAGGTAAAATGGTTGCTAAAAAGCTGAAAATACCATTGATCCATACGTATCATACGATGTATGAAGATTATCTACACTATATTGCTAAAGGCAAAGTGATACGTCAATCTCATGTCAGATATCTCTCCCGCTTATTTGTTAACCATACAACAGGGGTTGTCTGTCCCAGTGAACGAGTAATTGATACATTAAGAAGTTATGGTGTTGTCGCACCACTTCGAGTGATTCCTACAGGGATCGATATTGAGAAATTTAAAAGGGAAGGAATCACGCAAAAAGCTATCAAAGAAATCAGAGGATCGCTGAATATCAAAGATGATGAGTTAATGATCTTATCTTTAAGTCGTATCTCTTATGAAAAAAATATTCAAGCATTGGTCCAGGGGTTTCCCCAAGTTCTAAAAGCGTATCCCAATGCACGAATGGTGATCGTTGGCAAAGGGCCTTACCTTGAAGAGTTGCAAGAGCTAATCAACGAACTAGCATTGGATGAATTTGTCCAATTTACTGGAGAAGTCGATAACGAAGATGTGGTATTGTATTATAAAGCAGCTGATTACTTTGTTAGTGCCTCAACTTCAGAAACACAAGGTTTAACTTATACGGAAGCAATGGCTTCAGGGACACCTTGTGTAATTGAGGGAAATGCTTATCTTAATCGTTTGTTTGATCATCCCTCCCTTGGGAAAACATTTGAAACCGATGAGGATTTCGCACCAGCACTTATTGATTATATAAAAAGTGAAGTCCCTCGTGACCAAAAAGTATTGGAATCAAAATTATATGATATTTCCTCTACGCACTTTGGCGAAGCGATGATTGAATTTTATGAAGATATGATTATCTATCATGAAAAAGAAATGCAACGAAAAGAAGAAGAGGCATCCATCGAAAGAATAAAAATCAAATTAAACTCATTTAAACGATAAATTTAGGTATTTATCCTAAAAAAATCTTTGTTTCTGGCGTATACTTAGCATAGAGACAAAGATTTTTTGATTTTTAGGAGGTCACGAATATGAAATTAGGTTTTATCGGGACAGGAGTCATGGGACGCGCAATCACTGAGCATCTTATGAACGCAGGACATGAAGTAACTGTTTATAATCGAACAAAAGCAAAAACGGATGAGCTAGTCAAAAAGGGAGCCATTTGGGCTGAAACACCTAAAGATGTCACTAAAAATAGTGAGATCATCTTTTCGATGGTTGGTTATCCCAAAGATGTAGAAGAAATTTACTATGGCGAAAATGGGATCTTTGCAACGGATGTCCAAGATCGAATTTTGGTTGATCTAACAACTAGTACCCCAACGCTTGCAGAAAAAATTGCAAAAACAGCCACAGAAAAAGGCGCAGCTGCTTTAGATGCACCAGTTTCAGGTGGAGATCTGGGTGCGAAGAATGCCACTTTGACAATCATGGTTGGTGGTGAAAAAAGTGTCTATGAAAAAGCTTTACCTTTGTTTCAAGTGATGGGATCTACTTTTACTTTACATGGGACAGCAGGAAAAGGCCAACATGCGAAAATGGCAAATCAAATCATGATTGCAGGGACTATGACAGGCATGACCGAGTTACTTGCTTATGCTTCAAAAGCAGGACTTGACTTTGAAAAAGTCATTGAAACAGTCTCAGGAGGCAGTGCTGCAAACTGGTCATTAAGTAATTATGCTCCTCGTATTTTAAAAGAGGATTATACGCCAGGATTTTTTGTTAAACATTTTATTAAAGATTTGAAAATTGCGTTAGATGAAGCAGATAAAATGGCATTGAAGTTACCAGCGACAACGCAAGCTTTAAAATTATATGAACAATTAGCAGATCAGGGATTTGAAAATGACGGTACTCAAGCATTGATTAAGCTTTGGTGGCCTGAAGGAAAGAACCCAGAAAAAAAATCTTAAAAAACTCGCTTTTTTTGGAGAAAATCAATGCAAGTCGTCTGTGCTTTTGTTACAATATAACAGAAATAAGAAAAGGAGGACCTCCGATGGCACATTCACAATTAGTTGCAATCATTAAACGACTGGAGGCAATGGTCGAATCAGCAGATAATGAACTGCAAGTCCGTCGTTTTGAAAAAGAGGGCGTTGAAAAATGTACAGTTACTTATGACAAAGCAACTGAAACATTTGAATTAACTGAAACAGATTCACATCAACAATATGAATTTGACAATATCGATATCGTTGCAATGGAAATTTATGACTTGATCCAATAAAAGATCATGAAAGAAGCGTTCAGCTCTGAGCAACCAAGAGAGGATTTTTTAGAAAATCTTCTCTTGGTGCTTTAGAGCTGCTTTTTTTATGGCTTAATGGATCAGGCTTCGTTCGTAAGAAGTCTTCTTGAAGTGACCAGGATGGGCGTGTTCTATCCACAAGCGTTCGTATCAGCAAGAGACTGCTCCGATGAACAGAAGAAAAAGTGTGACGCCTATTTTTCCTTAGATTTTTTTCGGCTAGTGAGAAGATTAGGGGAATAATTGGTTAAATGGATAAAACAACGAAAAGAAACCGTGAACTGTAGACCAATGTTTGGTAGTTCAAGGTTTCTTTTTATTTTACAATTCATTTTGGGCGAGAATTTTCTTATGGTAACTCATTAGTATAAGGACGGGGTCAATTTCTTCTTTTTGCAACTGTCGCTTCAAGGACAAACCATCTTTTGCATTTTCATAATAAAAATAAGGAGATTCATCATTAGACGTAATGGCCGTTTCAGCCAGTTGACCGTAACAAATCAAATAATGTTTTTGTTTCGTTTCGTCCGCTGCCAGAGGTAAATGGAAAGTGATTTTAGGCGTCCTTAGAAATAGTTTCTGCGCCTGTATTCTTTTAATGAAAGCTGTGGATAACTCAATATCTTGTTGGATTTGGGCAGCTTTTTCAAAATTCAATTGTTCGATAAAATGATTTTGCCTTTTCTTCAAGTAAGTGATTAGTTTTTTATTGCGCCCTTGCAGCAGGTTTTGAATCTCTTTTTTCTTTTGTTCAAATGACAACTGATTCATTTCCGGTAATTGTGTATTTAAAGCTAAAAGGCTGATTTCAGATAGCCACGGCATCTGATAGGTTTCTTCAATGATGCGTAAAATAGCCGGCATTTTTTTGTAAAGTCGAAAGGGACCGTAAGTACGGGCAAGTGGCATATCCGAAAGGGAAAAACCATTATTTGTAATATGTAAATAATTATAGTTACTAAAATAGTTCATTTGACGGTTGTAAAAAGGGCGGTAGTACTGGATTAATTGACATTCTAACAATAGTGCATCTAATTCAGTATCCACGACGACAAAATCAAAGTCAGCGATATGATGAATCAATCGGCGAACTTTTTTTGAATGTTGTTTACTATGACGAAAATAACTACTTACTCGATTTTTTAATTGTTTCGCTTTTCCAACGTAAATCACAGTTCCGGTATGATCTTTCATCAAGTATACCCCAGGAAGCAAGGGGAGTTTTTTTACTTTTTCTTTCAACGTTCTTTCTCCTTTTTTATCAAAAAATACTATATCAAATTTACGGCAAAGGAACAACCTTTTCGTTTGCTGAGTCTTAAGTAGAAATAGTTTGATAATCAAAATATTTATTTGAGAAATATTTTTAATGTTTAAATGGGTGATTGTTGATTTAATAGGATTTTAAAATGAATTTTTTCTTAGAAAAAGTTCATAATCGAAAAAAATGAGCTTTTTAGGTTGCATTTTGAAAAAAGTTAAGATATAGTTTGAACATCAAATGATTTGATAATCAAACTAATTAGTGGATGGTGGAACATGGAACCAGATTTGAAAACAGTAAATGATTATCTTGTTAGTGTCTTCAATGATATTTTGACAATCGAAGAATCTGAATTAAAAAAATCTCAGTTCAAAGATTTGTCAATTACAGAGATGCATACGATCGAGGCAATCGGTATGTACAAGAAAAAAACGACTTCAGAAGTAGCCAAAGAACTGTCGATTACTGTTGGGACCTTGACCACTGCTATCAATAAGTTAGTAAAGAAAGACTATGTTGAACGCATTCGAAGTGAAGATGATCGACGAGTGGTGAAATTAGGACTGACAAAAAAAGGCAAACTTTTATATCGTGTCCATCAGCACTTTCATCGTGAAATGGTCAAAAATATCTTGGATGGCATGGCTACCGACGAACAGCAAGCTTTACTGGCTGCATTGAAAAACTTGCATGATTTTTTGCGAGATTACAAGTGAGGATTTTTAATGGAACAATTTGGAACGATCACAGCAACAGCTAGTGTCCTTCCCGAAAAAATCATTACCAATGATGATCTTTCCAAAATGATGGACACTTCAGATGAATGGATTTCATCGCGAACAGGTATCAAACAAAGGCGTTGCGTCACAGATCAAGAAACTTCTGATCTTTGCTATTTAGTAGCAGAAAAGCTCATCAAAAAAAAGAACATCGATCCGACAGAACTTGACTTCATTCTTGTAGCAACCATGTCTCCTGATTTTACGACACCCTCTGTGGCTGTCCAGGTTCAAGGTAAACTTGGTGCAACAAATGCAATTGCATTTGATCTTAGTGCAGCATGTTCAGGCTTTGTTTATGCTTTAAGCATGGCAGAGAAAATGATTCGGTGCGGTTCAAATAAAGGATTAGTGATTGGTGGCGAGACATTATCCAAATTAATCGATTGGTCTGATCGTTCAACGGCTGTCCTGTTTGGTGATGGTGCTGGTGGTGTGTTACTTGAAGCTGGTACAGAGCAGAAAATAATTGCAGAACATCTGGAAGCAGATGGCACTCGAGGATCGTCACTCACAGCTGGCTATCATTCGAACGGATCACCGGTGTATGTAAAGGATGCAAGAGGCTCTTTTTATTTATCAATGATAGGAAGAGATATCTTTGATTTTGCTGTAAGAGACGTTGCAAAAAACATTAAAGACATCACTCAAAATGTGTCAGTTGATTATCTGCTTTTACATCAAGCAAATCTTAGAATCATTGAGAAAATTGCACGCAAGGTAAAAATACCGCAAGAAAAATTCTTAACCAATATGGATAAATACGGAAATACCTCTGCTGCAAGTATTCCAATCCTATTAGATGAAGCGGTAGCTAGTGGGCAAATCACTTTAGGAAAAAAACAAAAAGTAGTATTTACAGGTTACGGTGGAGGTTTAACATGGGGAAGTATCCTCATGGAACTGTAAACTGATAAAACATAAAATTGTAAACAATATCGGAGGAATATATATTATGGTATTCGAAAAAATTCAAGAAATTATTGCAGAAGAGTTAGGAAAAGAAACAGAAGAAATCAAATTAACAACAAACATCCAAGAAGACTTAGAAGCTGATAGCTTGGATTTATTCCAAATCATTAATGAAATCGAAGACGAATTTGACGTGAAAATCGAAACAGAAGACGGCATCAAAACAGTTCAAGATTTAGTAACTTATGTTGAAAAACAAACTGCATAATCATTAAGATTAGGTTGGGGGCTGGGACATTTTCCTTAAATAGGAGTGTCTTGGTCCTTTTTAATAAATCAAGACATGAGCATATATCCTAAAAATATTGGAGAAAATACATGAAGACAGCATTTTTATTTAGCGGACAAGGCGCTCAGTATCCAGGCATGGGACAAGATCTCTATCAAGAAACTATCGTCAAAGAAACGTTTGATGAAGCAAGTGATATTCTAGGCTATGATATGGCGGAATTGTGTTTTTCAGAAAATGAACGACTCAATCAAACCGCTTATACGCAACCAGCAATCTTAACGGTCAGCATTGCTTTTTATCGTTTGTTGAAAGAAAGAGGGATTACACCTCAAGCTGCTCTAGGATTAAGTTTAGGCGAATATTCCGCTTTAGTAGCTAGTGGAGCTTTGTCATTTAGTGAAGCAGTCGCTTTAGTGGCAAAACGAGGGGCTTTTATGACTGAAGCTGCACCACTTGGTAGTGGGAAAATGGTAGCTGTTATGAATGCACCTGTAGAAGTTATTGAGGAAAGCTGTTTGGAAGCTCAACGACTAGGAATTGTTTCGCCTGCAAATTATAATACACCCCAACAAATCGTAATTGGCGGTGAAGAACAAGCAGTGGATGAAGCAGTAAGAATCATGCAAGAAAAAGGCATCAAACGAATGATTCCACTTAATGTGAGTGGTCCGTTTCATACAGCAATCTTAGCGCCAGCAGCAAAAAAATTAGCCGTTGAGCTAAAAACGATCACTTTTAATGAGCCAGCAATCCCTGTCATCAGTAATACGACAACTGAAATCATGAACAAAGATCGGATACCGACTCTGCTTGAACAACAAGTGATGAAGCCGGTACATTTTTATGAAAGCATCCATCAATTAAAAGAACTTGGTGTGGAACGCGTGATCGAAGTTGGACCAGGTAAAGTATTAAGTGGCTTTATGAAGAAAATCGATAAAACGATTCCGGTTTTAAGAGTAGAAAATCAACAAACTTTAGAAGAAACAATGACAAGTATCGGAGGCATGTTATGGAGCTAACAGGAAAAAACGTATTTATTACAGGTAGCACAAGAGGAATTGGTGCCGCTGTGGCGCTAGCTTTTGCAAAAGCAGGCGCAAACATCGTTTTAAATGGACGAAAAGCAATTCCAGAAGAAAAAATCAATGAGATCAAAGCTCAAGGTGTGAACTGCATCGGTGTTTCTGGCGATATCTCAGATTATGAAAAAGCTGGTTTGATGGTAGAAGAAGCAGAAAAACAATTAGGATCAATCGATATTCTAATCAATAATGCAGGGATTACGAACGATAAATTATTGATGCGCATGTCAGCAGAAGATTTTAAAGCTTGTTTAGATATCAACCTAACAGGAACATTCAATATGACACAACACGTTTTAAAGAAAATGATGAAAAAACGTGAAGGTGCAATTATCAACTTGTCAAGTGTTTCAGGATTGATTGGTAACGTCGGACAAGCAAATTACGCAGCAAGCAAAGCAGGTGTCGTTGGTTTTACAAAATCTGTTGCTCGTGAGGCAGCTGCACGCGGTGTTACATGTAATGCCATTGCTCCTGGTTTTATCGCTACGGATATGACCGAAGTGTTATCTGATAAAGTCAAAGAGCAAGTAGTAAAACAAATTCCAATGCAACGTTTTGGCAGCGTGGAAGATGTTGCGAATGCTGCGATTTTCTTAGCAGAGAGTCCTTATATCACAGGACAGGTCATCAATGTTGATGGCGGTCTCGTGATGCACGGATAAAAAGGAGGAAAACAATAATGAATCGAGTAGTAATTACAGGCTATGGTGTCACTTCACCAATCGGTAATGATGCTGAAAGCTTTTTAGATAGTTTGCAAAAAGGAACGAATGGGATTGCTCCCATTACTAAATTTGACGCCACAGAAACTGGGATCACACTAGCAGGTGAAGTCAAAGATTTTCCATACGATAAATATTTTGTAAAAAAAGACAGCAAACGGATGGACATGTTCTCGATTTATGGGATCTATGCAGCACTAGAAGCATTAGGGATGAGCGGTCTAGATAAAGAGAAAATCGATCAAGATCGTTTTGGTGTCATTGTTGGTTCCGGTATCGGCGGATTGCCAACGATCGAAAACCAAGTGATCCGATTACACGAAAAAGGCGCGCAACGTGTCTCACCAATGTTTGTTCCAATGGCTATTGCAAATATGGCTGCCGGCAACATTGCACTACGTGTAGGTGCTAAAGGGATTTGTACAGCAATCGTTACTGCTTGTGCGAGCGGAACGAATGCTATTGGTGAAGCTTACCGCAATATCAAACATGGTTATTCAGATGTCATTCTAGCTGGTGGGGCAGAAGCAACAATTTGTGAAATGGGAATTGCTGGCTTTGCTGCACTAACAGCTCTATCGAATGCCGAAGACCCTACTCGTGGTTCGATTCCTTTTGATGAAGAACGTAACGGTTTTGTGATGGGCGAAGGAGCGGGTATCTTAGTGATCGAATCTTTAGAACATGCTCAAGCTCGTGGTGCAAAAATCTATGGAGAAATCGTTGGTTACGGCGCTAATTGTGATGCGTTCCATATGACTGCTCCTACACCAGATGGTTCAGGCGCTGCCAAAGCAATGAAATTAGCCATGGATGAAGCGGGTATTAAGCCAGAAGATGTTGGCTATATCAATGCCCATGGGACAAGTACACCCGCTAATGATCAAGCAGAAGCAAAAGCGATCCAACTGGCATTAGGTGATTCATTCAAAGAAACATATGTCAGCAGTACGAAATCCATGACTGGACACTTATTAGGTGCAGCTGGAGGGATTGAAGCGTTAGCTACTTTAATGGCGCTGGAACATCAATTTATTCCACCAAACATCAATGTCCAAAAACAAGATCCGGAAATTGACTTGAACGTTGTCATCAATGAAAGCAAACCAGCGCAATTGACTTATGCAATGAGCAATTCGTTAGGCTTTGGTGGTCACAATGCGGTCTTGTGTATGAAACGCTGGGAGGAATAATCTTGAATATCAATGAGATCAAGGAATTAGTCAGTCAATTCGATCAATCTACTTTAACTGAATTTGATTTAAGAGAAGGTCAATTTGAATTATATATGAATAAAAATGAATCTAGTCGTGGAATGGGAACAATGGCTCCAATGCCAGTAGCTACAGAAGCGCCTAGAGATACGGTAGTACCTCAAACACCAATCCAACAAACGCCAGTTAGTGAAGCACCTCAAGCATCTGTCGAAGCATCACAAGAAAGTTTCGAAGGTGTCGAGGTAAAATCACCGATTGTTGGAATCGTCTACTTACAACCTGCCCCTAATAAACCACAATTTAAGTCAGTGGGAGATAGTGTCAAAAAAGGTGAAGTGATTTGTATCATTGAAGCAATGAAATTGATGAATGAAATCACAAGCGAAGTCGATGGGAAAATCGTTGAGATTCTTGTTGAAAATGAAGCGGTTGTTGAATACGATCAACCACTATTTAGAATTCAACCAAATTAAGCAAAAGAGGAAAGAGGAGCAATATGAACATTCAAGAAATTAAAGAAATCATACCACATCGTTATCCGCTATTGCTGATTGATCGTGTCGAAGAAATGGTGGAAGGCGAACGAATCATTGCAAAGAAAAATGTGACGATCAACGAACCATTTTTCCAAGGTCACTTTCCAGAAGAACCTGTGATGCCAGGTGTCTTGATCGTTGAAGCGATGGCACAAGCAGGAGCAGTTGCGTTATTATCCTTGGAACAATTTAAAGGAAAGACTGCTTATTTTGGTGGTTTAGACAAAGCAAAATTCCGTCGAAAAGTCACTCCAGGGGATACACTGTATCTTGAAGTAGAAATTACGAAAATCAAATCTTCTGCTGGTATTGGTAAAGGAATTGCAAAAGTGGATGGCAAAAAAGTTGCTGAAGCTGAATTAACTTTTATGATTGGATAGGTGAGTTATGTTTTCAAAAGTTTTGATAGCTAATCGTGGCGAAATCGCCGTACGAATTATTCGCGCTTGTCGTGAGCTTGGTATTCAGACTGTTGCTGTTTACTCACAAGCAGATGCTGACGCATTGCATACTCAATTGGCAGATGAAGCAATTTGTATTGGTCCTGCAAAAGCGACGGACTCCTATTTGAATGTCCAAGCAGTTTTGAGTGCAGCCATCGTGACCAAAGCAGAAGCGATTCACCCAGGTTTTGGGTTCTTATCTGAAAATAGCCGTTTTGCTTCTATGTGTGAAGAATGTAATATTGCTTTTATTGGTCCAAAGAGTCGAACGATCGATGCGATGGGGAATAAAATCAATGCACGTCGCTTGATGCAAGAAGCCAATGTACCTGTTATTCCAGGAAGTGATGGCGTATTATCAACAGTTGAAGAAGCACTAACAGTAGCGGATAAGATTGGTTATCCGGTCATGCTTAAAGCTGCCGCTGGCGGTGGCGGAAAAGGGATTCGTAAAGTTTTATCAAAAGAAGAATTACCGCAACATTTTTCTTCTGCGCAGCAAGAAGCAGCAGCGGCTTTTGGAAATGATGAAATGTATTTAGAAAAAATCATTTATCCAGCAAGACATATTGAAGTACAGATCCTTGGTGATCATTATGGGCATGTCCTTCATTTAGGCGAACGAGATTGTTCTCTTCAACGAAATAATCAAAAAGTATTAGAAGAATCCCCTTCAGTGGTCATCTCTCAGAATAAAAGAGATGAATTAGGAGCTGCGGCAGTTCGTGCAGCCAAAGCGGTTAATTATGAAAATGCTGGAACGATTGAATTTTTAATGGATGAAGCGGGAGAATTTTATTTCATGGAAATGAATACGCGGATCCAAGTCGAACATCCGGTAACTGAGATGGTTACAAACATTGACTTGGTAAAAAAACAAATTGAAATTGCTGCGGGACAACCGTTGGAAATCAAACAAGAAGATGTGCGATTCTCTGGTCACGCTATTGAGTGTCGAATCAATGCAGAAAATCCGGCTTTTCATTTTGCACCATCACCTGGAACAATCAAAAACCTTTTGTTACCAGCAGGAGGCATGGGCGTTCGAGTTGATAGTGCCGTTTATTCTGGCTATACGATTCCACCTTATTATGATTCAATGATCGCTAAGGTGATCGTTCATGCAGACACTCGCTTTGAGGCATTGATGAAAATGCAACGAGCGTTAAGCGAAGTGGTTACCGATGGAGTGATCACGAACGCGGAGTTCCAAATGGATTTAATCAGTCATCCAGCAGTTATCGCAGGGGACTATAGTACCGCCTTTTTACAAGAAGATTTTTTACCGAACTGGACACCTGAAACAGAGATAGGAGAAGAGTAGATGGCTTTATTCAAAAAGAAAAAATACATTCGAATTAATCCTAATCGAGCAGAACAACCAACGAATGCGCCGTCTATTCCAGATAATATGTGGGCTAAATGCCCTAATTGTAAACACATCATTTATACAAAAGATATTGGTGATGAGAAGGTTTGCCCTCATTGTAGTTATAACTTTCGTATTGGTGCTTGGCAACGATTAGCATTGATCATCGATGAAAAAAGTTTAGAAGAATGGGACACGGATTTAGTAACAAAAGATCCCTTGAACTTCCCTGATTATCAAGAAAAGATCCAAACTATGCAAGAAAAAACAGGATTGCATGAAGCGGTATTGACAGGAAAAGCAACGATTCACGGTCTGCCATTTGCGATTGGTGTCATGGATTCTAATTTCATCATGGGCAGTATGGGAACCGTTGTAGGTGAGAAAATCACCCGTTTGTTTGAACGGGCTGAAAAAGCTGGCTTACCCGTTGTCTTGTTCACTGCTTCTGGAGGAGCCAGAATGCAAGAAGGTATTTTTTCTTTGATGCAGATGGCAAAAATCTCAGCAGCTGTCAAACGTCATAGCAATGCCGGTTTGTTTTATCTAACAGTATTGACCGATCCAACTACAGGCGGCGTAACAGCGAGTTTTGCAATGGAAGGCGACGTGATCCTGGCTGAACCCCAAAGCTTGATTGGTTTTGCCGGTAGACGAGTGATCGAACAAACGATCAAACAAGAATTACCGGAAGATTTCCAAAAAGCAGAATTTCTACTTACCCATGGATTTGTTGATCAAATCGTTCCTAGAAAAGAACTAAAAGAAACGATCCATCATTTGTTGGAAATGCATACGCAGAAAGGTTGGATAAATCATGGATAAAACAGCACATGAGATCGTTCAACTGGCGCGTGAAAAGGATCGTTGGACGAGTCTTGATTTTTTTGAAGATATCTTTGAGGGGTTTCAAGAATTTCATGGCGATCGTTTATTTGGAGACGACGAAGCAGTCGTTGGTGGGGTTGCCAAATTAGATGGAAAACCTGTCACAGTTATTGGGATCCAAAAAGGACGAGACCTTCAAGAAAATATTCGCAGAAATTTTGGTTCGCCTCATCCAGAAGGCTATCGTAAAGCACTTCGTCTGATGAAACAGGCAGAAAAATTCCATCGTCCTATTATCACACTGATTAATACTGCTGGTGCCTATTGTGGTGTTGGTGCAGAAGAACGTGGTGAAGGAGAAGCGATTGCCAGAAACCTATTAGAGATGTCTGATCTAGAAGTACCGATCATTGCAATCATCATTGGTGAAGGTGGAAGCGGAGGAGCATTGGCTCTTGGCTTAGCTGATGAAGTTTGGATGCTTGAACAGACGATTTATGCTGTCTTATCTCCTGAAGGTTTTGCGTCGATTTTGTGGAAAGATGGTAGTCGAGCAGCTGAAGCGGCTGAATTAATGAAAGTTGCGGCAGCTGAATTATTAGAATTAGATGTCATCGATCGTGTGATACCGGAAACAGTAAATGGGCAAGCTTTAAGTAAAGAAAAAGTCAGTCGAATGTTACAAAAATCATTGATTGAAAAATTGACCGAACTATGTCAAACTTCCACTGAAGAGTTGCTTGAACGACGTTATCAAAGATTCCGTAAATTTTAAACAGTTATAAAGAATAAGACAAAAAGTTATGCACCAAATTGAATGAATAAAGCAATCGACCTACCCACCGTTTCCTGTTAGATGACAGGATTAGCTTTGGAGGTTGATTGCTTTTTGAATTTTTCGGCTCTTTGTCAATAAGGACTGATGAATGGTGTAAAATCAAATCTGGGTCAGAATGAATCTCATTCTGTCTCAGATTTTTTTGTTATTTCACGTTGATAGTTTTTTATTAGCCTTTCTGCTTTTTAAAAAAACATTGGAATACAAGGATTGGAGATTATCCTCTATCATTCATCAGAGATTTTATAAATGGGAATGCGATAATCGCTCTGTTGAATATAATTATGTGTCTACCATTTGGTGGCATGAATATAAGCTCTATAATTTTTTAAGGAGACTGGGACAGAACTTGTCTCAGTCGCTTCTAGTATCTCTAAAAACGAATAAACATGAGACAAAAGCAGCGTATTCGGAAAATCTGCTGAAATTTACGAAAAATTTGAGAAGCACCAAGTAGGTAACAATCAACAGCAAAAAACTAGTTTTTGTGTTTCTTGTCAATTTTCGGGAATCCCTTCTTATTTCTTGATGCTAACTACTTTTGTCTCCACTTCCTTTTTTGATATATTTAAATCTTTCTCCTGTCTAAAAGGTTGCAGGTTATTCTGCCACTTATGAACCTTTACATAAATCGTAACATGTAGATGAAAAATTTTTTCAGATGATAAGTAGTAGAGAAAGCTTGATTGATTTCCTCAATCAATGAAAAAAATACATACAACAAAACAGTTATGGTAAACGATCAAGATTCAAGAATATTAATTAGTTATATTGAGCGTTTACTCTTGATTAGAACAAGTAAAATAAAAGCTACAGGGGAGATGATCCATACGATTTTGTCAGCTTCGGTAACAAAATGGACATTGGAAAGAGATATCAATTGAAAACAGAGAAAACACCTAAAGCTGATGAAGTGGTATTGACGAGAAAGTAATGATCAAAAATAAGAGAAAAAAAGGAGTAAATATGAGTAAGAAAAAATTAACAGCAAAACGTAAAAAACAGCTATTAACGATGTTTGCGGTGGCTGGTGTGATGGGAAATGCTGGGATCGCACCAACGATGGCATTAGCGGATACTTTGTCACCAACAGCTGAAACTGCTACTGAACAAACACAGGCGAATGAAGCAAAAGAAGTCATCGATCAAACGATACAAAACGTCACAGAGCCGTTAGTAAACCCAACGGATTCAACCACTACAACTAGTGATTCATTAGCACCAACTGATGAAACAACGGATGACACAACGGATGACACTCAAGACCAAGCAACAGCAGCGACTGCCGAAAGTGAAGGGGATGCAACTAATCCAACAGCGGAAGCACCAAAAGTAGCGCAAAAAGCGAATGTGGCAGCAGCTTCTAAGATAACAGGCACGTGGGGTACCAGTCCGTATACTTTTGATGAAAATACAGGGGTATTGACGATCGGAGCAGGTGAGTTAAGTGGCTATAAAGAATCACCATGGAACAGCAAAAAAGTAAATGCTAAAGCAATCAAGAAAATTGTCTTGTCTGGAAAAGTAGTTGCTCCGGAAGATTCTAGACGCCTATTTTCTTATTCGTACCTTACAAATGTAACTGAAATCGAAGGATTGAGTCAACTGGATACCAGTAACGTAACAAATATGGAGTATATGTTTCACGGTATGAGCAGCGTAACAAGTCTAGATTTAAGTGGTTTTGATACCAGTAACGTAACAAATATGGATGCTATGTTTTACAGTATGAGCAACGTAACAAGTCTAGATGTAAGTGGCTTCGATACCAGTAAAGTAACAGAAATGGCGTTTATGTTTGACAGTATGAGTAGATTAACAAGTCTAGATTTAAATAGCTTTGATACCAGTAAAGTAACAGTTATGGACTCTATGTTTTTCGGTATGCAAAGTTTAACCAGTCTAGATATAAGTGGCTTTGATACCAGTAACGTAGCATATATGGGTGATATGTTTCGCCGTATGAGCAGTTTAACTAGTCTAGATTTAAGCAACTTTGACACTAGCAAAGTGACAGATATGGGTGCTATGTTTGCTGATACTCCACTTAAGAAATTAATTCTAGGAGATACCTTTAAATTTGTAGAATCAGGCTCCGAAAATGCAAAACTTACTTCTGCCTGGAAGCGAGCAGATGGTAAAGGGAAGGTTTATACAGCAGCAGATTTCATGAATAACTATGGCACCGGTGACTTGACTGCTGGCACGTACGTTTCTGCTACGGGATGGTGGGGTACCAGTCCGTATAATTTTGATGAAAACACAGGGACATTGACGATCGAAGCAGGTGAGTTAAGTGGCTATGAAAAATCACCATGGAACAGCGGAACAGTGGATTATGAAGCAATCAAAAAAATTGTCTTGTCTGGGAAAGTAGTGGCTCCAAAATATTCTGGCTATTTGTTTAGTTCAACTTACACTGGTAAGCAACTTAAGAATGTAACTGAAATCGAAGGGTTGAGTCAACTAGATACCAGTAACGTAACAGATATGCGTTGTATGTTTTCCGATATGCGTAGCGTAATAAATCTAGATGTAAGTGGGTTTGATACTAGTAACGTAACATCTATGAATTATATGTTTAAAAATATGAGTAGCATAACAAGCCTAGATGTAAGTGGGTTTGATACCAGTAATGTAACAGGTATGTATATGATGTTTCAAGGTTTAAGTCGCGTAACAAGTCTAGATTTAAGCAACTTTGACACTCACAAAGTGACAGATATGCGTGATATGTTTGTTGATACTCCACTTAAGAAATTAATTCTAGGAGATACCTTTAAATTTGTAGAATCAGGCTCCGAAAATGCAAAACTTACTTCTGCCTGGAAGCGAGAAGATGGCACAGGGAAGGTTTATACAGCAGAAGATTTCATGAAAAACTATGGCACCGGTGATCTGACTGCTGGCACGTATGTTTCCGTTGAAACAGGCACGTGGGGCACTAGTCCGTATATGTTTGATGAAAATACAGGGGTATTGACGATCGAAGCAGGTGAATTAAGTGGCTATGAAGAATCACCTTGGAACAGCGACAAAGTAGATAGTGAAGCCATCAAGAAAATTGTCTTGGCTGGAAAAGTAGTGGCGCCAGAAGATTCTAGCAACCTATTTTCTTATTCGTACCTTAAAAATGTAACTGAAATCGATGGGCTGAGTCAGCTGGATACCAGTAACGTAACAGATATGCGTGAAATGTTTCGTGGTATGAACAGCATAACAAGTTTAGATTTAAGTGGGTTTGATACCAGTAACGTGACAAATATGAAGTGGATGTTTGGCGGAGGACTAAGGAGCGTAACAAGTTTAGATTTAAGTGGGTTTGATACCAGTAATGTAACAGATATGTATGCTATGTTTTACGATATGAGTAACTTAACAAGTCTAGATTTAAGCAACTTTGACACCAGCAAAGTAACAGATATGAGTTATATGTTTGAAGGTATGAGTAGCGTAACAAGTTTAGATTTAAGTGGGTTTGATACCAGCAAAGTAACAGATATGAGTGATATGTTTCTTATAGTTCCGCTTAAGAAATTAATTCTAGGTGATCACTTTAAAGCGGTTGAAGACACTAAGTTATCAGCACCGAAAGCACTGAACGATGGAGATCAGCTGACAGGAAATTGGATTCGTGAAGATGGTCAGTCCAAAGGCTATTCACCTGCTGACTTTATGGCAAATTACGGCACTGGGGATTTAACGGCAGGAACTTATGTGGCAGAACTAGTGAAAAGTGAGTTGAAACCACAAGAATATCATGTAGGAGATGTCAATATCACTGGAACCTACACAGGGGATATGTCTCTCGGCCGATTAACCGTTAATGGCAAAGTTGTCAGCTGGGGCGGTAGCTTCAAAGATGGTCAGTTCAGCTATTATGTCGGTGTTGGCAAATTAAAAGTCGGCGACAAAGTCGTATTAGATGGCTACAACAAAGAGAAGGAATTGATAGATTCAAAAGAGATTGAAGTGATTTCCGAATCTTCAGGATCAATTGATCAGGTGGACACTTATAAGCTAGGTGATTCAACCATTACTGGAACTTACACGGGGGATATCCATAAAGGAAAACTAGTAGTGAACGGAGAAGTCGTTAGCTGGGGCGGAACCTATAAAGATGGTCAGTTTAGCTATTATGTGAACTCTCAAATCATCAAAGCAGGGGATCAAGCAACGATTCAAGGCTATGATAAATTCGATACACCACTAGGTGATCCACAACCGGTAACTATAGGAGAACAACTGGGTCAATTAACAGAAGCCCATCGTGTGGGAATCAGTACAGTGATCGAAGGAAGCTACACAGGCGATGTTTACCAAGGAATCTTGTTGGTCAATGGCGAAAAAGTTAGTCAAGGCGGCAGCTTCAAAGATGGCAAGTTCAGTTATTATGTAGGAAACCTTAAAGTATCAGAAGACGATCAGGTAGTCTTGATGGGTGCCAACAATCGAGGACAACAAATTCCAGGATCAGAGATTGATGTCACTATTCAAACACCAACAGCTGAAATCAACGAATTGACTTATAAACTTGGCACACAAACGATCAAAGGAGCCTATGGTTCTGATACTCAAGTTCACCAAGGACACTTGTTTGTCAATGGTAAACTGATCAGTAAAGGTGGGAGCTTTAAGGATGGGGCAATCAGTTATTATGTGAAGCCAGATCTAATCAAAGCTGATGATCAAGTAACAATGAATTTCTATGATGGCAGTGGCAACTTATTGGCTGAAAACCAAACAGTTTCTGTAAACTAAGGAAAAATAAATTCATGTAAGTCTAAAAACTGGGGCATTGATTAGAAAAAATCTGATCAATGTCTCAGTTTTCTTGATTTAAGATACGCTCAAAATTAAAATAGGTTGAGCTAAATGATGAATACCGGAATGTGTACAGAGGTTTATATTTAGTAAAATAAGATCTGTTTAGAAATCATACGATGATTCTAAGATTATTTAGAATTAATCAGTCGCATAATTAGTTGGTCAAACAAACTGATTGAGAATTACTTAGAATAGGAAACTTAGTTGAGCACAGAAGGGGTTGAAACAAACATGTTTAGTATCAAGTAATTCCGACTAATTTTCCGAAGATGCTACTTTTGTCTCCGTTTCTTTTCTTTGGATAAGTGCAAGGTTCTACTAGCATTCCAATAGTGTGAATGAATTTTGCGCAAACAATCCAACTGCAGACTAGAATACACTCAGAGTGAACGGCGGTTATAACGGACTAGATTCCCGCTGTTTTTATTATCAAAATAAGGATTCTAATGTGAGTGTAGATAAAATCTAGAAGACAATAATCTAACTGATTTTAATCCTATTATCAGTAGAACAATGAAAAATACTAGTAATCAGACATGGAATTTGATTCCCAGATCTAATTGAACTCTGATAAATATTATTTGCACATAAAGAGTGTTTCGCATCAAGAAGTAGAATTTCCAAAATTTCCTTCTTGAATGTTTGATGACTTTTGTCTTCTTGCGGGAGATTAACTAATCTTATCTGTGGTTACATCTGTAAAAGAGCTAAGGATGACTTTTTCGTTCTTGGCTCTTTTTCATTTTATTGAAAACTATTCTAAAATAATTATTCTTTTATTTGTTTTATATACAATATATTCGCCTTAAAATACATTTTTTTAAATAAATATACAAAAAATGCTTTTTTTTTGAAAGTTTCATGCTATAATTACTTCACTTAATACAAAAGTTTTAACGTAGGAGGAAAATGACATGAAAAAATTCTTTGGGATGTTAACGGTACTGTTTACACTAGCGACTTTAGGTGCATGTGGCAGCAGCAATACGACTGCTCAAGGTCAGGAAAAGGATCAGTTAGCAGCGATTAAAAAAAGCGGGGTACTAAAAGTAGCTACGTCGGCTGATTACGCGCCGTTTGAGTTTCATACGATGGTTGACGGGAAAGATAAAATCGTAGGATCTGATATTGACTTAGCTAAAGCAATCGCGAAAGAACTAGGAGTAAAAGCTGAAGTATCAGATATGAATTTCAATACCGTTTTAGCTTCCTTAAAAGAAGGGAAAGCAGATCTCGCTATCTCTGCGATTTCTGCCACAGATGAAAGAAAACAACAATTTGACTTCACAGACAATTATTACAACCCACCACAAGTTGTGATCATCAACAAAAAAAATAAAGAAATCTATCGCAATGCGAATGACCTAAAAGATAAAAATGTGGGTGCTCAAAAGGGATCCATTCAAGAGGAATTAGTTAAGACGCAACTGAAAGGTGCGAAGCTTGTGACAATCGACAAAGTTCCCAACATGATCGTTGAAGTTAACCAAGGCTCATTAGCTGCGACAGTCGTTGAAAAAACGATCGCCGAATCATATATCGCCCAAAATCCTGATCTGATGATCGCTGATATTTCACTTGAGCCAGCTCCTGATGAAGCCTTTGCTATTGCGTTACCTAAAGAAAGCAGTCAACTACAAAAAGAATTAAACCAAATTATCAAAAAGTTGAATGATGAAGGGAAAATTGAAGAATTTATTCAACAAAATAACGAATTAGCTGAAAAAACAGCGGCAGAATAGAGGTCAGGCAGAGTGGATTTTTCTTTTTTAGATAAATATTTCCCTTATTTTTTATCAGGTACAGGAATAACAATCATGATTTCGGTCGTCACAGTGATCTTGGGAACGGGTATCGGTTTACTGATGGCGTTACTAAAATTGTCCAAAAAGAAACCGTTGAATGTTTTAGCTAATGTCTATATCGAAGTGTTACGAGGAACACCGATGCTTCTACAAATCATGATCGGTTTTTTATTGCTTCAAGGATTTTTTCCTTCAAAAGATCTAGAAGTAGGTGTTTTAACTGTTGATCTTGGCCGCCTGCTTCCAGGAATGATCGTGTTATCTTTAAATTCCGGTGCCTATGTGGCAGAGATCATCCGTGGGGGGATCCTGGCAGTGAACAACGGTCAAACAGAAGCCTCCTATTCATTAGGGTTGCGTCCAGCACAAACGATGCGTTACGTGATTTTACCACAAGCATTAAGAAATATTTTGCCTCCTTTAGGCAATGAATTTATTACGTTGATTAAAGATTCTTCCCTGTTGACTGCGATCGGAATCAATGAACTGATGGGAGCGGCGCAAATCGTCATATCCAATTCGTATGTTCCATTAGAGCCTTATTTTATAGCAGCAACCGTTTATTTCATCATGACGTTTGCTACTTCTCGGTTACTAAATCGCTGGGAGAAAAAATTAGGTAAAGGATACCAAGGATGAAGGGTGAAAATAAATGGCCAAATCATTGATTAAAATTACACATTTAAATAAAAAATTCGGTGAACAGGAAGTACTGAAAGACGTTTCCGCTGAAATTTATCCAGGAGAAGTCGTGGTACTTTTAGGACCATCAGGCTCGGGAAAAAGCACTTTACTAAGATGCATCAACTTATTAGAGATACCAACTTCTGGTGAAATCAAGTTTGAAGGAATGACAATTACCGACAAGCAAAATGATATTTTTAAAACAAGAGAAAAAATGGGAATGGTTTTCCAACAGTTTAATCTATTCCCTAATATGACGGTTTTAGAAAACATCACTTTGTCACCAATCAAAGTCAAAAAGCAATCAAAAGAAGAAGCAACAAAGATTGCTAGAGATCTGCTAAAGAAAGTAGGTCTGCTAGAAAAAGCCGATACTTATCCTCAGTCTTTATCTGGGGGACAACAACAACGGGTCGCCATTGCGAGAGCTTTAGCCATGCAACCCGACGTCATGCTATTTGATGAGCCGACTTCAGCTCTTGATCCGGAAATGGTCGGAGAAGTGTTAGAAATCATGCTGCAATTAGCTCGTGAAGGGATGACTATGATCATTGTGACTCACGAAATAGGCTTTGCAAAAGAAGTCAGTGATCGAGTTCTATTTATGGATGGAGGAACCATTCTTGAAGAAGGTACACCGACGGCTATTTTTGAACAAACCAGTCATCCACGAACAGTCGCATTTTTATCCAAAATATTATAAAAGTCAGTAACATCCAAAGAATAAAAAATCGAATGAAAACTCTCGAAACAGTTTCTCGTGTTTGGAGAGTTTTTATTTTATCAGTGTAGTCAGACGGATGATTTCTTCTCTTTTAAAAGTGTTTGGTGACTTCGGTCTGTTCATCATTTCAGGTTAATAGTTGTTTATTCAGAAGGATTCAGGTGTAGAGGTAGTTTTTTTGGAAAGAATGAAGTATAATATAGGGCTGAGGAGTACATTTCGTGCTCCTTCATTTTTTGCAGATGAGGAGACAAAATGTTTTCAAAATATAAACCAACATGGATGGTCGATGCCATCTACAAGATAACCCCTGCACAATTAAAAAACTTAGGGATTAAAGCAGTTTTGACTGACTTGGACAATACGTTGATCGCTTGGAACAATCCTGATGGAACAGAGGAATTACTCGACTGGATCTTAGAAATGAGAAATGCTGGTATTCCAGTAGTGGTTGTTTCAAACAATAGCTCTGAACGAGTAGCACGAGCGATCGATAAATTTGAATTAACGTATGTTGCTCGGGCATTAAAACCTTTAGCCGTAGGAATGAATCGAGCAAAAAAAATGTTGAATCTTTCAGATGATGAAATTGTGATGATCGGTGACCAAATCATGACAGATATCCGAGCAGCTAATCGTTCGGGTATCAGAAGTATCTTGGTTAAACCAATTATTGAAACGGATAGTTGGAAAACACGATTCAATCGTTTTTGGGAACGCAAAATCATGGCCTATTTATTAGCACACAATCCTGATATGGGCTGGCGAGGTGGAATTGAATGAACGAAGAACTACAGTGTATTGGGTGTGGAGCAACGATCCAAACCGACCATCCTAATGAATTAGGGTATACACCAAAAGCAGCATTAGAAAAAGGACTAGAATCAGGTGAGGTCTATTGCCAACGTTGTTTCCGGTTAAGACATTATAATGAGATCCAAGATGTTTCACTGACAGATGATGATTTTTTGCGCCTGCTGAATGAACTAGGACAAGAAGATGCCTTGATCGTCAATGTTGTCGATATCTTTGATTTTAATGGTTCTTTGATCCCTGGACTACATCGCTTTGTAGGTAATAACCCGGTGCTCTTGGTCGGAAACAAAGTGGATATTTTACCTAAGTCGCTGAAGAAACCAAAAATGATCCAATGGATGAAAGAGCGTGCACATGAAGCTGGATTGCGTCCGGTTGAAGTATTATTGACAAGCGCAAAAAAAGCGAATGAAATGGAAAATCTACTCAAAAAAATCGAAGAGTATCGTGAAGGTCGTGACGTCTATATCGTTGGTGTGACAAATGTCGGTAAATCGACATTGATCAATCAAATCATCAAGAACACAGCAGGTGTCAAAGATGTGATTACGACTTCACAATTTCCAGGGACAACTTTAGATAAGATCGAGATTCCTTTAGATGATGGGCACTTCTTGATTGATACTCCTGGGATTATCCATCGACATCAAATGGCGCATTATCTTGGGAAAAAAGATTTAAGGATCATTGCACCAACGAAAGAAATCAAGCCTAAAGGATACCAATTGAATGAAGGACAGACACTCTTTCTCGGCGGTTTAGCAAGGTTTGATTTTATCAGTGGGCAACGAGGTTCATTTATTGCTTATGTTTCAAATGATGTCACTATTCATCGAACGAAATTAGCAAAAGCTGATGAATTTTATGTGAAACACGTCGGTGGATTATTACAACCACCTCGTCCCGATGAAGTAAATGAATTTCCCGAATTGGTTCGTTTTGAATTTTCGGTAAAAGAAAAAACAGATATCGTATTTGCTGGCTTAGGATGGATCACAGTGACACAACCGGCAGTCGTAGCAGGTTGGGCGCCAAAAGGTGTGAATGTGATGAAACGAAAGGCCTTGATTTAAGGAAGAAGGAAGAATATGACTTTAAGAGGAAAACAAAAAAGATTTTTACGAAGCCAGGCACACCACCTACAACCGATTTTTCAAATTGGTAAAGGTGGAATCAATTCTGCCATGATGGTTCAGATTGAAGAAGCGCTGGAAAAACGTGAATTAATCAAAGTAACGTTATTACAAAATACCGATGAGATTCCTGAAGAGGTAGCTGGTATTTTAGAAGAAACAGTCAGATGTCAAGTTGTTCAAATCATTGGACGAGTTCTTGTATTATACAAACCCTCTTCAAAGGAAAAATATCAACGTATCTCTAAAGAAGTAAACGCAATTTAAGGAGTGGTTAATATGAAATCGCAAGCGGAAGCTTTTGTCGAATCTCAAGTATTTCCTCAAGAGATGCCTCAAATTTTTGAAAAACGCAAACAGGTGGGGATTTTAGGTGGTACTTTTAATCCAGTTCACCTGGCACACTTAGTTATGGCAGAACAGGCAGGGAAAAATTTAGGGTTGGATGAGGTCTATTTAATGCCTTCTTATCAACCACCACATGTGGATGAAAAAACGACAATCGCTGCCAATCATCGCTTAAACATGCTTGAACTTGCGATAGCAGATAATCCTTTTTTAGCTATTGAACCGATCGAGTTATCTCGAAAAGGCAAAAGCTATACTTATGATACGATGAAAGCTCTGACACAAAACAACCCTAATACCGATTACTATTTTATTATCGGTGGCGACATGGTAGAATATCTACCAAAATGGTATAAAATCGATGAACTAGTGACAATGGTCAATTTTGTTGGTATTCGTCGAGCAGGTTACTCAACCGAAACGCCTTACCCAGTGATTTGGGTCGATGTGCCCACTATTGATATCAGCTCAACTAAAATACGGCAGAAGATCCAGCAAGGTTGTTCCGTTCGTTATCTAGTACCTGATAAGGTCATTGAGTATATCGAGAAAGAAGGGCTATATCAAGATGGACTATAGTAATAAATACACAACTTACTCAAGAGAAGAGTTGATGCAAAAAGTCCAAATGCGAATGAGTGAACGACGTTTCAAGCATGTTCTTGGTGTGGAAGAGACGGCGATTGCCCTTGCCGGCAAATACGGCTGTTCATTAGAAAAAGCTAGTATTGCTGCTTTGACACATGATTATGCGAAAGAACGGCCTGATGATGAATTTATTTTAGTTATCAAGCGAGATGGCTATGACCCAGCGCTTCTTCATTATGGAAATGCGATTTGGCATGGTTTAGTTGGCGCCTCTTTTGTTGAAAGAGAGCTTGGTATCACAGATGAAGAGATCCTTCATGCCATTCGGGTTCATACCACTGGTGCGGCTGAAATGTCTTTATTAGATAAAATCATCTATGTAGCAGATTATATTGAACCTGGTCGCTCGTTTCCTGGAGTCCAAGATGCCCGTGAAATAGCGTTAATCGATTTAGACGAAGCGGTAGCTTTTGAGACAAAGCACACATTAGCTCACTTGATTGAACAAGAACAACAGATTTATCCAAAAACAATTGAAACATATAATCATTGGGTAGCTAAAAAATAATCTCTACCCATTAGGAGGAAATTACTATAAATAGCAAAGAACAACTACAAATTGCAGTGCAAGCTGCCGATTCAAAACGTGCAGAAGATATCGTTGCTTTAGATGTGAGAGAAGTATCTTTACTAGCAGATTACTTCATGATTTGTTCGGCAAACAGTGAACGACAACTAAATGCAATTACAGAAGAAATCATTGAAAAAGAAGAAGAAAACAATTACGAAGTAAAACGTATCGAAGGAAAAGAAGGCGGAAAATGGATCCTGATCGACTTAGGAGATCTGATCATCCATGTTTTCCATGCACCAGAAAGAAGTTTCTATAATTTAGAAAAATTATGGTCAGATGCACCACTTGTTGACCTAAATGAATGGATCGATTAATATGGCTTACGAAACATTTGCTTTCGTTTATGATGAGGTAATGGATGAAACCTTATATCAACAATGGTTAGATTTCTCAAAACGACACTTACCAAGTGAAACATGTAATATTTTAGAATTAGCTTGCGGAACAGGTGCTCTAGCTGTTGCCTTTGCTAAAGCTGGATACCATGTCACAGGGTTAGATCTTTCAGAAGAGATGTTGATGATTGCTAGCCAACGTGCCTTTGAAGAGGAAACACCAATCCAATTTGTTGAAGGAAACATGCTTGATCTGTCAGAAATTGGTCAATACCAAGCAATCACATGTTTCTCAGATTCTTTGTGCTATATGAAGAATGAACAAGAAGTGCAGCAAGTATTTGATGAAGTGTATCAAGCGCTGGAAGAAAATGGACGATTTATATTCGATGTTCATTCTATCTATCAAATCGACACGGTTTTTCCTGAATATAGTTACCATTATCAAAATGATCAGTTTGCCTTTTTATGGGATAGCTACCCAGGCAAGGAAAAGCACAGTATTGAACATTTCTTGACTTTCTTTGTGGAAGATCCCGAAGAAGCAGGTAAGTTTATTCGAGAAGACGAACTGCATCAAGAACAAACTTATTCTTTGGATAATTATTTAAGAATGTTAGAAAATAGTGGTTTTTCTAAGGTAGAAGCATTTGGTGATTTCACCGACGAACAACCAAAGGAAGATACAAAACGTCTCTTTTTTGTGGCATATAAGGAATAGGACACGAAAAAAGTCTTTTGTTAAATACGAAACATTACCTTATCGCGAGGTGTAATCGCAAAAAAAAACTGTCGTGAATCGCGTTGTTTCAGATAGTATTATAATAGTATAAAAGTAACGAATAATGGCCAAGACGAGTAAATCATCAACAAAGTCTGCGCCAAATAGTGACGTTTTTCTGCTAAAAAATGAAAAAAATACTTTAGAAATATCTTGATGAAAAATAAGCTGAAGCGTCATTTGAAAAGCAGGAGAAACGATTTTTCGATTTCTCCTGCTTATTTTTTTACAGTTAAAAACCAAATTGATCATTTTAGGATTGACCGAAAGAATGAACTGTTTGTTTTATTCCTATTAAGAAACGGAGGAAATGCGATGAAAATTTGTGGCATTATTGTTGAATATAATCCTTTCCATAATGGGCATCGCTACCATGCGGAAATGGCTCGTGAACAAACGGGCGCAGATATCGTGATAGCAGTGATGAGTGGAAATTTTTTACAGCGTGGTGAGCCTGCAATTATCGACAAATGGTCCAGAGCAACTGCTGCCCTCCAAAACGGAGTGGATTTGGTCATTGAACTACCGATAGAATGGTCTGTGCAATCAGCAGATTACTTTGCCAAAGGAGCTGTGCGATTATTACAGATGCTCGGCTGTACACATCTTTGTTTTGGTACAGAAGAAGAGTCGACATTTAATTACGAAGCTTTTGGGAAATTTGTACAGCAAAACCAATTAAGGATTGACCGTGAATTTCAATGTTTATCTGACCAAGGAATGAGCTATCCGCAGAAGATGACAGCAGTGTTCAACACACTTTATCCAGAAATCGCTCTCGATTTTTCTTCTCCTAATCACATTTTAGGGTTAAGCTATGCGAAAGAAAATGCCCAGTATGCCCAACCAATGAAATTAGTACCGATTACCAGAAAAAGTGCTGGTTATCACGATGAAGAATGGAGCAGTTCCTCCATCGCAAGTGCGACCGCTATTCGCAAAGCGCTCAGTGAACAACGCTCCGTAACGGATTTTATACCTGCTGCCACCGCAGCGATGATCGAAGCAGGTTCGCAACAAACATGGGCGAATTACTGGCCCTTGTTACGTTATCGTTTGCTTTCTACGGAGCTAGCCAATTTGAAAACTATCTATCAGATGACGGAAGGACTTGAGGTGAGAATGCAATCGGCTGCGAAGAAAGCCAGATCTTTCGAGGAATTTGTCACTTTAGTCAAGACGAAAAGATATACTTGGACGAGAATCCAACGTTTAGCTTGTTACGTATTATTGAACATCCATCATGAGGAAATCCATGACCAACAAGCCAAATGTTACTTGAATATTTTAGGATTCACCAAGGCAGGACAACAGTTTTTAAAAGAAAAGAAAGAGATACCCTTGATCTCAAAAATTGGCAAAAAAGAAGCAGAATTGGCACACCTTTTGGTTCGGAGTGATCAAATCTATCAACTCGGTGGGGCGATACCTGAACAAAATTTTGGAAGAAGACCTTATGTTTCGAAATAAACCTGGTTGGTGGGAACAAATTGAAATGACTAATCTGAATGAAAGTTTAGTTCAATATTTTGAATATGTCGCTTTGTAAAAAATTCTTTGTCTAGCTTGTTGAGTAGCTATTCCAAGAGACGACTATAATCGATCATACAAGGAAACACCTCCCTAAAAAATGACTAGATTTAGAAAAAATACTTCACAGAATCCAGATTCACAAGTATAATGGAACAGGACGTTTTTGTGCTTAACCACTATCAGAAATGAACGATCAAAATTAGAAAGCGAAGTGAGAATATGGGACGTAAATGGGCAAACATCGTAGCGAAAAAAACCGCAAAAGATGCAAATAATAGCCGAGTTTATGCAAAATTCGGGATTGAAATCTATGCAGCAGCAAAATCAGGTGATCCAGACCCACACGCTAACCAAAAACTACGTTTCGTCATTGAACGCGCGAAAACTTATAATGTACCTAAACATATTATTGACCGTGCAATTGAAAAAGCAAAAGGTGCGGGAGATGAAACTTATTCTGAATTACGTTATGAGGGATTCGGACCAAATGGCTCAATGGTCATCGTTGATACCTTAACAAACAACGTGAACCGTACAGCTGCTGATGTACGTGCTGCTTTTGGTAAAAACGGCGGAAATATGGGTGTTTCTGGAGCTGTTTCTTACATGTTCGACAATACAGCGATTTTTGGTTTTGCCGGCGAAGATGCAGATGAGATCCTTGAATATTTGATGGATAAAGAGATTGATGTACGTGATGTCATGGAAGAAGATGGACAAATCATCGTTTATGGTGAAGTTGCTGATTTCCATAGTATCCAAGAAGCATTGAAAGAAAAAGGAATCACTGATTTTTCAATTGCTGAGATCCAAATGATTCCTCAAAATGAAGTGACACTTTCACCAGAAGACCAAGAAACATTTGAAAAAATGATTGATGCGTTGGAAGAGTTGGAAGATGTTCAACATGTTTTCCATAATGTAGCATTGGAAGACTAAACGATAAAAACGAATGAAGGTTGTGAAAGCATTGGATAGCTTTCGACTTGCGATTTATCCGTTTTTCGTTTTTACACCTGCTAAATAGTCTGGGACAATTCGTCTCTCAGACTATTTTTTTACGCTTAAAAGAAGATCATTCGTTCTGAAAAAACAGTAGTTTATGACGAATCAATGATTTTATCTTTTTTTCGTATGTTTTATTTTTTATTCTGTTTCGTCCTGTGTTATTATTGATATAGACGTATTATTGGAAAAATGATACATAGGAATGTGGATGTAGGCGGGGAAATTTTATGGAAGCAAAAATTAGTTTAGAGCCTTTTGAACGTATTTTAAGCGGTTACCAAAAGATCGAAGAGTTAGCTGTGAATATCACGGACTGTTCAAAATTAGCAAAAAAATATGCCCATTATGGTGTAGAAGGTTATCGTTTAGGAAATTACGTAGGTACTGGTTACCTTAATCGCTATTTGGAATGTATGGTTGATCGCGTCCCCATGTTGATTTACAAAAGAAATTATTTAATCCCTTTACTTTTTAGACGTTCAGATTCAACCTTTCGATTATTTGAAGAAAATTATCGTATGGAAGCTTTCTTTCGTTTGTTAGAATGGAGCTTAAAACATCAACCAACAAAAATCTTAATTGAAAAAAATGAAAAATATGATTCTAAAAAAGTAAAAGTGATCGACAGTGCTTATCTAGCTTTTCGTTTATCAGAGATCCTTGATAGTGGAGGCTATCCGATCAGTAACTTCCGATCAATCGAACAGTTTATTGATTGGAATCGAATTTATCGGCTGATAGATAACGGGGGGATTGGGCGTCATAGTAAAGTCTTTGATCCTGAGTATCCTGAAAATATAGAAGAATTGCGAATGATTATTTCATTAGTTAAATTAAAGTATCCAGATACTGAATCATTTGTTTAAAAGGCGAGGTTGTGACTAAGTGGTTAGCTTCTTATTCTTGAAGCTACTTCTTTAACACCGTTTATTAAGAATAAAGGGCTGTGACAAAAATTTTGTCACAACCCTTTATTTTTATATATTGATAGTGGTATATAATGCTGGGTCCATGGATTCAATCAAAGGACTTTCAGATTCAGAAGTAACTAAAACGAGTTCGTGCATGGCTCTTGTACACATGGTGTAAAGAACTAATTGATCTTGGTTAGTGGCAAAGTTTGTATCATCGATTCCCCATAAGAAAACGCGATCAAACTCGAGCCCTTTTGCCAAGAATGCTGGTAGTAGGACGATTTGTCGTTTCATAAAATCTGTTTCATCAGAAATCAATTGGACACGATCTTTTAAGTATTCGGGCAACTGTTCATAGAGTTGTTCACACTCAGTCTGTGTTTTACCAATGATTGCGGTACGCCAGTAACGGGTATTTTCTTGAGTCGTTTCAAGCGTAGTTTTTAACCAATTTAATCGTTCTTCTAAGGAGGAACCTTTCACGATAGAAGGAAGCGTACCTTTGCGAGCCGTCGTTTCTACTTGATTTTCCTCAGTAAGAAAATGATTCGCAAAATCCGTGATCTCTTTTGTTGAACGATAGCTGGTCGTTAACTGGAAGTGTGTGATTTCTTGGTCTTTAAATAGTTGATCCAAAGAGCCAGTAATCGTTTCATTGCCGAAAACATTTTGATTTAGATCGCCACAAAAAGTGAGATTAGCTTTTGGATAGATCGCTTGTAAAAGAGCTACCTGAGCGGGAGCGAAATCTTGCATTTCATCGATAAAGATATAGCGAGCTTTTTGCATCACAGACACTGGATGGATGCGACGCATCAGCAAGAAGAATAATACTGCATCTTCTTGTCGTAGTTCTCGTTGACGAAGCTTCTCTTTTAATAAGGCTGAATGATCGTTCCACATCGTTGCGCTAATGTCATTTTTAGCCAACAGCGCCTGAGGTACGGTTTGTAAAAAGTGAAGGTATTGTTTGGTCAAATTGACAAATTGAAACTGATTGATTCCGCGGTAGATTCGACGGAATCTTTTCTTCACGATTTGATTCGCTAGTTTTTTCCGTAAAGACTGTTCTTTTTGCTCCGTATACTCAAGGTTCGGATCATTCGCATATAAGTCTTGCAATTGTTCTTCTGCTAATTCTTTGACCCATTTTTGACGCATTTCATCTTTTTGGAGTCCACCCAATTTTTTTAATAATTTTGTTTGCAACAAGGAGAGACGTTGATGTAACGGTAAGAGTTCATTGGTTTCTTGATACCATTTGCGGATCGATTCTTTTGCTAAAATCGTCCGACCGTTAATTTTCATATCTCTAAACAAGGGACCAAAACCAGTAATATGATCGATATAACGATCAATCTGATGGATTAGTTGAAGACCGCTTTTGAAGGTTTGGATCGGGTCCTTGTCTCCAGATAAAAAACCAACTTCTTGTTGCTCTTCTTCTAACAATGAAAATTCAGGTAATAACTGTTCCAAATAAGACTTGAAGGTTTGCGTAGGTACACCACTTTCACCTAAAGAAGGCAAAACAGTCGAAATATAGTCAGAGAAAAGATGATTAGGAGAAAAAAGTAAAACGTTCTCGGCATCTAACCATTTTCGATTGTGATAAAGTAAAAAGGCGATCCGTTGTAATAAAGCGGATGTTTTTCCACTACCAGCGATTCCTTCGATCAACATCACTTGACTTGTTGTATCACGAATAATGGCATTTTGGGCTTTTTGGATCGTAGAGACGATATTTTTCATATGCGCACTTGAGGCATCGTCTAGGATCTCTAGTAAGAAATCATCGTTGATCACTTCAGAAGTATCCACCATCGAAATAATTTTTCCATCTAAGATTTTAAACTGACGTTTCAGCAGTAATTCAACATTGATTTTTTCAGTATCTGTTTCATAGAAGGCTGGTCCAATTTCCCCTTCGTAATAAAGGTTAGCAATTGGGGCACGCCAGTCGATTACGATTGTTTCTTCAGAGAGATCTCTTAAAGAAGCGATTCCTAGATAAAGTGTCTCTGCATCTGTTTCTTCTTTAAAATCGATTCGGGCAAAGTAAGGGTTGTCTTCCATAACTGTTAACGTTTGGAGCCTTTTTTGCTGCGATTCAAGCGTATGGTATTTTAAAAGCAATTCTTGCTCATGTTGGCGGTATTCGACAGCTGATTCATAAAAGGATTCATTAGACCCACCTCTGATTTTATGGCTGGCGGTGTCTTTCGTAGAATCTTGCATCTCTTGGGTAAGAGATTGTTGTTTAGTGTTTAATAGCTTTTGTTCAAGCTGGATCAACTGAATGGTTTCATCCACGTGTTGTTGTTCTAGTTGTCTTTCATTCATTGCGTATATTACTCCTTCCGCCGTAAATAACGAATTAAAAGTATAGCACAAAAAGTGAGAAAAAGGTATCTTTGACTATTCGTTTGAAGGAAAGTGAAAGAAGAAAATCAATGAGAGTGAGAGTTGTTTTCAGTTAAGTGTAAATAGTTTTCATTCTAGTTCTAAGTCAGTATCCTAAAATTGTAGGGAGTGAACAATATGACACATTTTAAAAAATTTTCAATCACCGTTTTGATTGGAATGACGGCACTTATTTGCGAATTTATTTTTAAACGACCCACACTTGCATTTCTGATTATCGCGATCACGGGTGGTATTTTGGCTTTCTTTATGTTTATTGAGATGATTAAAACATTACGTTCAGGTAAATATGGTGTGGACATTCTTGCTATCACAGCGATTGTTGCGACATTAGTGGTAGGAGAGTACTGGGCCAGTTTGATGATCCTGATCATGTTGACTGGCGGAGACAGTTTGGAAGACTATGCCAATAAAAAAGCTAGTCGAGAATTGCAAACGTTATTGGACAATACACCACGCACAGCGCATCAATTGATGAATGACCAATTGAAAGATATTCCAGTAGAAGCTGTTGAGATCAATGATTTGTTAGTGGTGAAACCAGGAGAATTAGTGCCCGTTGACGGAAAAGTAGTGAAAGGTGAGTCGCAATTTGATGAGTCTTCATTAACGGGTGAAGCCAAACTTGTATTAAAAAAAGCAGGCGATGAACTGATGTCTGGCTCAGTCAATGGGGACGGTTCCGTTCAAATGATCGTTGAAAGAAGAGCAGCTGATAGTCAATACCAACAAATTATTAAATTGGTCGAAGAATCAAAAGAAAAACCAGCTCATTTTGTTCGCTTAGCGGATCGCTATGCGGTGCCTTTTACATTGATCGCTTATTTGATCGGAGGTATTTCCTGGTGGGTCACGAAGAATCCTGTTCGTTTCGCAGAAGTTCTCGTTGTTGCTTCACCTTGTCCTTTGATTTTAGCTGCACCGATTGCCTTAGTGGCAGGAATGAGTCGTTCAAGTAAAAACGGAATCGTCATCAAAACAGGAACTGCTGTGGAAAAATTAGCACGAACCAAGACAGTTGCATTTGATAAAACGGGTACCATCACTAAAGGGGTCCTCGAAGTAGCAAGTATTCATCCAGAAGCTGGTGTAACATCAGAAACGCTCTTGGTCTATGCGGCAAGTGCCGAACAAGAATCAAGTCATATCTTAGCCCGATCACTAGTCCATGAAGTCGATAACGAAAAGTTATTGCCAGTGAATGAATTAAAAGAGATCACGGGGCAAGGAATACAAGCTAGAGTAGATGGACATTTCGTTAAAGTTGGCAGAGCTTCATTTGTCGGTGCCAAAGAAAGCCAATCTACTAAAACAGCTATCTATGTTGCAATTGATGACCATTTTTCGGGTACGATCTTATTTTCAGACGTGCTGCGTCCAGAAGCACAAGCAACGATTGAACAATTGAAAACAATGGGTGTAGCGGATTTGATGATGATCACAGGGGATGGACCGGCTATCGCTGAATCAATTGCAAAGGAGGTTGGGCTCACGGCTGTTCATGCTCGTTGTTTGCCGCAGGACAAATTGAATATCCTTGAGAGTATTCCCGAAAGTGAACGTCCCGTAACGATGGTGGGCGATGGGGTCAACGATGCTCCAGCTTTGACGATCGCAGATGTTGGAATAGCCATGGGCGCACACGGATCAACGGCAGCTAGCGAAAGTGCTGATGCGGTGATACTAAAAGATGATTTGACAAAAGTTGCTACTGCTATAACGATTTCCAGAGATACGATGAAAGTAGCGAAACAATCTGTTTTAATCGGTATTTTTATTTGTGTTTTTTTAATGCTGGTTGCTAGTACGGGTGTAATCCCCGCTTTGTTTGGAGCGGTTCTCCAAGAAGTGGTAGACACTGTTTCGATTTTAAGTGCGTTGCGGGCTAAAAATGAGCGATCCCACACGTAACATCAGAAAAGACCTTTTCTCTTTGCTTTTTTTGCGGTATGATCATAGCATAGAAGAAGGGTTGAAAAGACCACTTACATTTAAGATAGCAATTATTAAAAGGAGACGAGACAATGCCATTTGTACACGTAGAACTAGTTGAAGGACGTAGTCCAGAACAATTAGAAAATATGATGAAAGATATTACAGAAGCTGTTCATAAAAATACCCAAGCACCAAAAGAACATATCCATGTGATTATCAATGAAATGAAAAAAGGCACTTATGGTGTAAATGGTGAATGGAAAAAATAAGTCACACCCACACTTGATTTTTCTTTTTATTAGTGGTTAAATAAACACATAGTTGATTGATGAGAAAGACAACTGAATTTGAGAGTCTTCGATAAGAGAGGAAAAGCCAGGCTGAAACTTTTCCAGAAGAAAACCAAAGGATGACCACTTTCGAAACCTTTGTTGAAACAAAGGCGGTCGTACCGTTATAACGCTCAAGGAACGTGTAAACGTTCGAAATTAGGTGGAACCACGAATCTTTCGTCCTAGTATCTCTTTTATGAGGTGCTGGGACTTTTTTATTGGTGTCAACTCATTCAATCAAAAAATCAAAGGAGGCTATTTTAATGATAAAAATTACTTTTCCAGATGGCGCAGTGAAAGAGTTTGATGCGGGAATCACGACTGCTGAGATTGCTGCAGGTATTTCTAAAAGTTTAGCTAAAAAAGCATTAGCCGGTAAAGTGAACGGTCAATTGATTGACTTGAATCGTGGCATCGAAGAAGATGCATCAATCGAGATCGTTACACCTGACCACGAAGATGCATTAGCATTGGTACGTCACTCAACCGCACACTTGATGGCACAAGCTATGAGACGCTTGTACCCAAATATCCATTTCGGTGTCGGACCAGCAATCGATTCAGGATTTTACTATGACACAGACAACGGTGAAAACCAAATCAGTGCCGAAGATCTTCCAGCAATCGAAGCAGAAATGATGAAAATCGTGAAAGAAAACTTACCGATCGAACGTAAAGTTCTTTCTAAAGAAGAAGCTCTGGAAATCTTTGCAAGTGATCCTTATAAAGTAGAATTGATCAGTGAATTACCAGATGAGGAAGTAATCACTGCTTATCAACAAGGAGAATTTATTGATTTATGCCGTGGACCACATGTCCCATCAACCGGTCGTATCCAAGTCTTCAAACTATTATCTGTAGCTGGAGCTTACTGGCGTGGAAATTCAAACAATCAAATGATGCAACGTGTCTATGGGACAGCATTCTTTGATAAAAAAGACTTAAAAGAATTTATTCGTCTACGTGAAGAAGCAAAAGAAAGAGACCACCGTAAATTAGGAAAAGAACTAGATCTATTTATGGTATCACCACAAGTTGGCTCAGGCTTACCATTCTGGTTACCTAAAGGTGCAACGATTCGTCGAACAATTGAACGTTATATCGTTGATAAAGAAATCAGCTTAGGTTACCAACATGTCTACACACCAATCATGGGAGATGTAGAATTGTATAAAACATCAGGTCACTGGGATCATTACCAAGAAGACATGTTCCCACCAATGGATATGGGTGATGGTGAAATGTTAGTTCTTCGTCCGATGAACTGTCCGCATCATATGATGGTCTATAAAAATGCGATCCATTCCTACCGTGAATTACCAATCCGTATCGCTGAACTAGGCATGATGCACCGTTACGAAAAATCAGGTGCGCTATCAGGTTTACAGCGTGTTCGTGAAATGACATTGAACGATGGGCATACCTTTGTACGTCCTGATCAAATCAAAGATGAGTTCAAACGTACGTTGGAATTGATGGTCGCAGTTTACGCTGACTTCAATATTACAGACTATCGTTTCCGTTTGAGCTATCGCGATCCGAATAACACGGATAAATATTTTGATGATGATGCTATGTGGGAAAAAGCGCAAGTGATGTTAAAAGCCGCAATGGATGAATTGGAATTGGATTACTTCGAAGCAGAAGGAGAAGCTGCTTTCTATGGTCCAAAATTGGATGTTCAGGTCAAAACAGCTTTAGGAACAGAAGAAACATTATCAACGATCCAATTAGACTTCTTGCTTCCAGAACGCTTTGATTTAACTTATGTTGGTGAAGATGGCGAAAATACACATCGTCCAGTAGTTATCCACCGTGGGATCGTTTCAACGATGGAACGTTTTGTTGCTTATTTAACTGAAGTTTACAAAGGAGCTTTCCCAACTTGGTTAGCACCGATCCAAGCAACGATCATTCCTGTTTCAGTTGAAGCGCATAGTGACTATGCTTATGAAATCAAGGAACGTCTACAAATGAAAGGTCTACGTGTCGAAGTAGATGACCGCAATGAAAAAATGGGTTATAAGATTCGTGCATCACAAACACAAAAAATACCATATCAACTAGTCGTTGGTGATAAAGAAGTGGCTGATGCAACGGTCAATATTCGCCGATATGGTAGCAAAGAAACTTCGGTAGAAGATCTCAACATGTTCGTTGATGCGATGGTTGCTGAAGTCCAAAATTATAGTAGACAAGGTTAATTTCAATAGTTGGAAAAGTGACCTGACTACCCTAGAATGTAAGATCAAACCGATGGTGTCGAAAATCGAAAACGATTTTTGATACCATCGGTTTTTTACTAAGCGAATTGTTACGCTTCTCCCATATCTTTTTAAGAGTTAAAGCTAAAGCGTGCAATTTGAAACAACAAAGCGATAATGAGAATCTTTTTTTCTGAAATTACGAAAAGATGAATAAGCAAGCCTTTCATCTTATGCTATTATTAGGTTGAAAAGGAAAAAAGGAGGGCTGAAAATGAAAACTTTTTTTACAAATAAAAGGCTAAATAAAAAAGGAAATAACGTAGCTCAAAATGAGTTAAGCGAGCAAACAAACGAAATGCAGTCAAAACAAGCCAATCGTAAAAAAAAGAACTTAGCAGTAAATTTAATCGTAAAAATTGAACATGCGATTAAACAAAGGAGTCAACATAAATCCACGAATCAAAAAAATTCGAAGTCCGTTGGTCCCGCTAAACGAATGTTGGAATTGATTAGGCGAGATTTTTCTATGCTTGAGAAAGTACTAAATAATACTTACCAAGAAATCCATAAGCTTGACCGCTCTTTCAGAACAAAAATGATCAGTTACATAAGAAACGATCGGAAAAGAATGGCAACAAAAATTCGTGCGTTCAAAACAACTTTGATTCCTCATAAAAGTAATTTTACGAATCAAATCGAAATAGCTCCTCGTGCTAAGACTGAAATGGAGAATATTTTACCTATAACGAAAATCAAAATGAAACAAAGGAATGAAGAGCAGACTAAACTTGGTCTCAGAAAAAATTTGTTTAAGCAGTTTTTCAACCGACTGTTATATTCCAATAGCCAAAAAATGCGGAATCAAGACCTAAACAAAATAGTAGTAGAAAAAATACAGCAAGAAAAATATGAACAAAAACAAGTGTTGTTAACAATGAAACAAATATTAGCAAGATCGACAAATAGAAATGATATGCCAGAACAACTTTTCAGTCGATCAATACAACCATTCGAGAATACTAAAGAAGAAAGACTAGCACACATAAGTGAGAAAATCCAAAATGCTATGAACTTCTCAACTTCTAGGAATCAATTAGGAACAGCACATGCGGAACACCAACTCTAAAAGTTCTGTCATGACATCATTTATAAATTAGAGTTAAATACTCGTGACTTCTATCAAGAGTATTCAACGTGAGACAACAAAATTTTCATGATAAAGGGTGCAACTATCATATGAATGATAGGATAACCAGGAGCTGCAATCGTCCATTCTTCTTGAAAAATTAATCTTTTATCTAAGAGTCCAAGGCTTGCCTTGGGCTCTATTGCTGTAGCCGAACCTCATCAATTATTTTTTAGCCTCATACTTTTTCTCCAACATTTATTTACAGATGATGACAAAATTTTCTTGTCAGACGTCACGATCTTATTAGTGGGATATGGTATACTTAGCTAGACTGGAAGAGAAAAAGGAAGTGAGACAAATGAGCGTTATTAGCCGTATTGAGAGCATGATGGAGGAGTATTCTTCAACTGAAAAAAAGCTCGCTGATTATATCATCAAAAATGTAGAAAAAATTCCCACGATGACTGCGAACGAGTTAGCAGAAGCTGCTGGGTTAAGTGCGCCCACAGTTGTCCGATTTTCCAAAAAAATTGGGTTTCAAAGTTTGACTGACTTCAAAATAAATATTTCGACCGAGTTACAAACCGGTATCGTTGAAGGCTTCAGTGATATTCATCCAAACGAATCATTTTATTCGATCAAACACATTTTGGGAAATAATGCGCAAGTGGCAATCAAAGAAACGGTGGACATTTTAAATGAAGAAAAAATTCAAGAAGTGGTTGAGACCCTGGAAAGTGCTGAAACAGTCTTTTTATATGGCGTGGGCGCTTCATCTTTAGTGGTGGAAGACATTTTGCAAAAATGGTCTAGAGTAGGCAAACCCATTATTTTTGAAAAAGATATCCATGTTTTACTTCCTCAATTAGTAAGCAATGAAACCAAAAAAGTATTATGGTTAGTCTCCAATTCTGGTAGTAGCGCGGATGTCGTAGCAGTTGGAGAAATCGCAAAAGATTTAGGCATTGAGGTAATTGCTTTAACGCAATTTGGAAATAATCCTTTAAGTAAGTTGGCGGATGTTGTTGTACAAACCTCACGTCCAAAGGAAATAACCAATCGAAGCGCTGCTACAAATTCTTTGCTGGCTCAGTTTGTTACTATCGATATTATTTTTTATTTATATATGACAAAGAATGAACAGTTGAAGGAAAAAGTTCGTGAAACCAGACAAGTAATTAAAGGATACTTTGGTTCAAAACGGTAAGAGCATTATAAAAAGTTTTCCACAGTAAAAATATCATTTGTTGTGTTTCACGATAAGAAAATGATAAATTAAATAAAAAACTTTATTTTTTAAAGGTTTGAATTGTTTGGAAACTTGACACGATTTTATCCTGTGAAACAAAAAAAGAATATCAACTTGAAATAAGTTAAAGAATTTATTAGTGATTTTCGTTTCTTCTTTTTTATTTCAAGAAATTTAGGTACAATGAAACATAACAGTAAGTAGGAAAAAGATAGGAATGATGAGAGAGTTTATGAAAAAACTATTAAACAATTCATGGATGGATAAATTGAAAAAAGGTGCACAAGAGCCGAAAAACAAAACATTTCGACGTTCACATGTCCCTTTTCGGTTGAATTTTCTTTTTTTCATCATATTTACATTATTCGTCGCATTGATTGCACGATTAGGTTATCTACAAATCGTTAATGGCGAAGCAATGGAAGCCAAAGTGAAATCATCATCGACACTAACGATCCAAACCAGTTCTCCGAGGGGGATGATTTACGATTCGACAGGTAAACCATTGGTGACGAACCAAGCGAATCAAGCAATTACTTTCACCAGAGGAACAAAAATGACGGCAGAGGATCTGCTTAAAGTAGCGACAAGACTAAATCAATTAATCAATGTGCCAGTTGATGAAAATTTAACTGAACGAGATAAAAAAGACTTTTGGTTAGCTGATCCTAAGCATTTGAAAGAAGCAACGGAACGCTTAACAGCAAAGGAAAAACAACTTGATTCCAGCGATCAATACAAAGCGTTAGTTGATAAAGTAACCGATAGTGAAATCAACTTCAATGAAGAACAATTAAAAATCGCGACGATTTTTAAACGCATGAATAGTGCGTATGAGTTGAACACGGTATTTATCAAAAATTCAGGTGTGACTGATCAAGAATTAGCGGTTGTTTCCGAACATGCTTCAGAACTACCTGGAGTATCCACAGGAACCGACTGGACACGTCAATACACGGCTGCTGACTCAATCAAAAGTATTTTAGGTAGTGTGACAACAGAAAAACAAGGTTTACCAGCTGATGAAGTAGATGAATACTTAGCTAAAGGCTATTCTCGTAATGATCGTGTGGGACAAAGTTACCTTGAAAAGCAATATGAAGATGTTTTACAAGGAACAAAAACCCAATATGAAGTAACCCTCGATAGTAATGGGAATGTAACGAATCAAAAAGAAATCTTTGCTGGTGAAAAAGGGTCCAACCTCATGTTGTCTCTTAACGCTGATTTCCAAGCCAAAGTCGAAAATATCTTAAAGACAAACTACCAAAAATTAGTGGATAGTGGAAAAGCAACTTATTCGCCAGGGGCGTATGCAGTAGCGATGAATCCACAAACCGGTGAGATATTGGCTATGACAGGATTTAGCCACCAAGAAGGGTCCAAAGAGTTGACAGAAAATGCTTTGGGGAATATTACTAGCGCCTTTACTCCAGGGTCAGTAGTCAAAGCAGGTACGTTAACTGCTGGTTGGCAAACGAATGTGATCTCAGGTAACCAAGTGTTAGTCGATGAGCCAATCAAATTACAAGGCTCTTCTGAAAAGAGTTCGGTCTTTAATCGAAGCGGGCGTATTGCAATCAATGCAGTCAAAGCACTTGAACTATCATCGAATACGTATATGATCAAAGTTGCGTTGAAAATGCTGGGATTGGAATATACACCAAATATGGGACTTCCTTCACTAAATGAAGAGTCAAAAGCCTATGAAGAATTACGTAAAGCGTTCAAACAGTTTGGTTTAGGAACAAAAACTGGGATTGATCTACCAAATGAATCACCAGGGATTTCTCGTTCTGTTGATTTTATGAAGAAATTTAATGCAGATAATGGTGCTCAATGGTACACACCAGGTAACTTTACTGACTTAGCTTTTGGTCAGTTTGATACCTATACACCGATCCAATTAGCGCAATACGCTTCAACTGTAGCCAATGGTGGTAAGAGAATCCAACCTCGTTTAGTCAAGGGAATCTATGGAAATGATGAAAATGGGAACCTTGGTCCGGTGAAAAAAGAGCTGGAAACAAAAGTCGAAGATACCGTTGATATTTCTCCAGCTGATATGTCGATCCTTCGTGAAGGATTCCATCAAGTTGTTCATGGAACAGATGCGTATACGACAGCTAAACCTTTAGCTAGTGCAAAAATGGATTTGTCTGCTAAGACTGGTACAGCCGAAACTGTAGCTGAAGGTCATCCAGATATTACCACAGTAAATAGTAATATCGTGGCCTATGGTCCGAGTGATAACCCACAAATTGCAATTAGTGTCGTTCTACCGAACTTATTAGATGAAAAAGATCATATGAATCTAGTCATTGCAAAAGAAATCATGGACACTTACTACGATATGTTCATGGCAAAATAAAAAGACCAACAACTAAAAAGACCGTTCCAGAGAAATACAATTTGTTTTCTCTGGAACGGTCTTTTTTGATTTTAAAGGGCTAATAAGTCTTCTAAATACGTAGCTAAGCCATCTTCTTGGTTGGTGTGTTCAGTGACATCGTTAGCAACGCCTTTTAATTGATCGGTACCATTTTTCATTGCAACTCCCCAGCCAGCATATTCTAATAGTTCCAAATCGTTATGTTCGTCACCAAAAGCAATGACATCTTTTTGATCGATATCAAGGTAATTGGCAATGCGATGAACGCCTTTGGCTTTTTCAATTCCTTTAGAAACGATTTCTAAAATGGCCATTGGTCCTCCCCAAGTACGAACATCAACAAAATTACCGAATTGACGGGTTAATTCAGCTGAAACTTGTTCAGCATAGCATTTTTCTGTTCGAACCAGTAAAGAGGTTGGATCAGTTGTCAGATTTTTAGGCGATAATAAATTTTGAGGGCTAGGATTTGATGCAGCAAAAATTTTTTCATCAAAAAAATCAAAGCTGTCAATAAAATAAGTTTCACGATTTTCTGCAGCAATGAAATCTAAATTCAATTGGCGTTTTTGAGCTAAAATCTCGAATACGATGCGTTTATCGATCGAGGTTTCTTTTTCATGAGCCCAATATTGATTAGGGATATGTACTAAAGCACCGTTAAAGTTGACCATCGGTGTAGACAATCCTAATTGCTGATAATAATGATAACTCATTCGGAAGGGGCGCCCAGTAGCAATACTGACATGGTGACCAGCGTTAATCGCTTTTTTTAATGTTTCTTCAGTTTTTGAAGTAATGATTGAATCCGGATTTAAAGTTGTTCCGTCTAAATCAATGGCAATGAGCTTTCTATTCAAAAATGTCATTCCTTTCAATGCTAGTATGTGTTTCAGTCTAGCACATATATTTTTTTTAACAAGGTGCAAATGTAAGGGAAAAAGAAGTCTTTTTTAAATTAAAGAGAACGGATACATTTTGTTCAATAACCATTTATAAGGTAAAACACGAACATTAAGCATTTTTTTATTGCTTTTTTTAATGATTTTATTGAAAAGCGAACGAACTATAATTATAATCAATAATTGTTCGACGTAAACGGAATAATTGACTTATTTTATTTTATTATTTGATTTTACGTCAAAAAAATTCAGGGAGTGGAAATTTTTTATGGAAAAGTTTTTCCAATTAAAGAAAAATAAGACAAATGTACCAACAGAAATCATGGCTGGGGTTACGACATTCTTTGCAATGAGTTATATCTTATTTGTAAATCCAACCATTTTGTCAGCATCAGGGATGCCTTTTCAGGCAGTGTTCTTAGCAACAATCATCGCTTCGATCATTGGTACTTTGGTAATGGGGTTGTTTGCAAATGTACCGTATGCGCAAGCACCTGGAATGGGATTAAATGCCTTTTTTACTTTTACAGTAGTTTTTGGATTAGGTTATTCTTGGCAACAAGCTTTAGCGATGGTCTTTATTTGTGGGATGGTCAACATTTTTATTACTGTGACCAAAATACGAAAATTGATCATTCATTCCATTCCTGAAAGTCTACAACATGCGATTGGAGGCGGGATCGGGATCTTTGTCGCTTATGTTGGGATCAAAAATGCAGGATTTCTCTCTTTTTCAGCTGATCAGGCAGCAATCACTAGTTCGGTGGTTGACGGAGGCAAGGCAACGAATGTCACAATCAATGGTGGGATCGTTCCAGCTTTAGCCAACTTCAATAATGCACCGATTTTATTAGCTGTAATCGGTTTGATTTTAACAGCGATCCTGGTGGTAAAAAATGTTCGTGGTGCGATGTTGATCGGGATCGTGGCAACCACTGTCTTAGGGATTATGATGGGGGTTGTTGATTTAAGTACGATTGATTGGCAAGCCAATTCATTAGGAAGTTCATTCAAAGAATTAGGCACGACTTTTGGTGCTGCTTTTGGACCAGAGGGGATGCAATCATTATTTAGTGATTCTTCAAAGATTCCACAAGTAATCATGACGATCATTGCGTTTAGTTTATCGGATACATTTGATACGATTGGGACGTTCATCGGAACAGGTCGCCGTACGGGGATCTTCTCAAAAGAAGATGAAGAAGCATTAGAAGATGGCAAAGGTTTCAAGACAAAAATGGATAAAGCGCTCTTTGCCGATGCCATTGCGACATCTGTAGGAGCAATCTTTGGGACATCAAATACGACGACTTATGTAGAATCTGCTGCAGGTATCGGTGCTGGTGGACGAACAGGTTTGACCTCAGTAGTGGTTGCAGTCTTATTTGCATTAAGTAGTTTCTTTTCACCATTGATTTCTATCGTTCCAACTCAAGCAACTGCACCTGCATTGATTTTAGTTGGTGTGATGATGATGGCTTCATTCACAGATATCAATTGGCTTGACCTGGAAGAAGCACTACCAGCATTCTTTGCTTCAATCTTTATGGGATTATGTTATAGCATCTCTTATGGGATTGCTGTCGGCTTCATTTTTTACACGATCGTCAAAGTAATCAAAGGGAAATTCAAAGAAATTTCAATCCCATTATGGATCGTTGTGGTCTTGTTTATCCTTAACTTTATTATTTTAGCAACGATGTAAACCAGCCCAACTGGTAGCTGAACTATTTTCTTAAAGAACCAGCTAAAAAGTCAGGAAACAGCAACATGAGTAAGTTTACAATAAAAAGTAGCACAAATTTAATAAGAAAAAACGCTTTTTGCCATCACCATTTGAATGATTCGAAAAAAGTAGTATTTGCACTCTTAACGATTTTATATAGTTGTTAAGAGTGTTTTTTTGTAACATAAGATTTTCACTGTTAAGATAGTAAATAAGTAGAAGATAGTACTGCTCGGAACAAAACCTTTCCTCTATATAGTAACAATACATAATTTATGCTGTTTCAAAAAGAAATTTTTTGCAAAGAAACATAAAGAAATGAGGATGATCAATGAAGATACAATGGAAGAAAAATTTATTCGTGGCTTGGATCGGCTGCTTTTTTACAGGGGCTAGTTTTAGTTTAGTTATGCCATTTATTCCTGTATATGTAGAACAATTGGGTACACCAAGTGATCAAGTTGAGTTGTTTTCCGGTCTAGCGATATCTGTTACTGCCTTTGCTTCAGCTATCGTAGCGCCAATATGGGGGAATTTGGCAGATCGTAAAGGACGAAAGCTCATGATGATCCGAGCTGCCGCAGGGATGACGGTAACGATGGGATCGTTGGCCTTTGTTCCCAATGCGTATTGGTTACTGGTCATGCGTTTTTTAAATGGCATTTTATCAGGTTATATTCCTAACGCGACTGCGATGATTGCTTCACAAGCGCCAAAAGAAAAAAGTGGTTGGGCATTAGGAACTTTATCGACTGGAGCGATTGCCGGCAGTTTGATCGGGCCATCTATGGGAGGTGCGCTGGCACAGTGGTTTGGTATGGAGAATGTTTTCTTGATTACTGGGGTATTATTACTTGTAACAACACTTTTAACCATTTTCTTGGTAAAAGAAGATTTTCAACCAGTAGAAAAAAATGATATGATCAGTACAAAAGAAATCTTTGCCAAAATGGATCATTTATCCATTCTGATCGGATTATTTGTGACCACTTTGATTCTTCAAATTGGTATCACAACTATCAGTCCTATTTTGACCTTATATATTCGTGAGCTAAGCGGGAATTCAGGAAATATTTTATTTGTTAGTGGGTTAATCGTTTCGGTTTCAGGTGTGTCTGCAGTTTTTTCATCTCCTAAACTAGGGAAATTAGGGGATAAAATAGGGAACCAAAAAGTACTGCTTGCAGGGCTAACCTTATCTTTTTGTTGCTACTTTCCCATGGCTATTGTAGCGACCCCTTTACAGTTGGGGATCTTACGGTTTATTCTTGGTTTTTCAACGGGAGCGTTAATGCCATCCATCAATACACTCATCAGTAAGATCACGCCGCCAGAAGGAGTGAGTCGAATCTATAGTTACAATCAAATGTGTAGTAATTTTGGACAAGTCTTTGGACCGATGGTGGGCTCGACGGTTGCGCATGCCTTTAACTATCGCGCAGTGTTCATTGCTACAAGCCTCTTTGTTTTATCTAATATCTTATTATCTTTATTTAACTTCAGAAAAGTTCTTCGACAACGCTTCTGATCAGATGATGAAAAGATCGTGTGTCGCTTTCGTTAAAACCTCGCAACTCCGATGACACTAGGGAAGAATTTGTTGAAATAACCGCTCATGTTTTGAGAAATTCAGGCTTATTTCAAGGAACAACAATTATTCATTTTTGCGCATGATAAAGAGCCCGGGACGACCTTTTGTCCCAGGCTTAACTTTTCCACTCCAAAAAGTTAATGGAAAGCGAAATGATTTTATCAAAATACATAAAAAGGATGAGACTGCGTCCCACCCTCATTTGGCTTTTATGAATGTGATGAGGCTTCTTTTCTAGGAGTTGCCAATGCACCAAGTAAAATGACAACAACGCCTGCAACCAATGAAATAATCGTTGTTAAAGTAAAATCATAGCCACCGCTTGTAAGAGCCCCACCAATGTAACCTACGACTTGACCTAAGACAAATGACCAAAATAATGTGACGATATATCGCATAAAGAACACCTCTTTTCTAAGCTTAGTTTACCAGAATTTTGCTGAATGTAAAGAAAGCTAGTTGTAAAAAAACAAGTTTTATGATTTAACCAGTCCATGTGATAAAATAATAAAAATGCAAATCAAAGAGAATGATTACAAATGCGTTGTCGTTTATCCTATATTCATAGTAGATAAATGAACGCATTGATTAATTGTCTAACTATACAAAAGGTGGAATGACCATGTTTTTCCCACAATTATATACAAAAACCTCCTATTCGCTGTTGCAAAGCACGATCAGGATCCAAGATTATGTCCAAAAGGCAAAAGCACTAGGTTATACAGTCCTAGGAATAACTGATCAAGATGTACTGTATGGGATACCTGAGTTTTATCAAACATGTATCAAAGAAGGAATAAAGCCAATTGTCGGCATGCTCCTTACTTATACTTATGAGTCCCAAGCTTTTGATTTATTGGTATATGCGAAAGATGGCGTTGGCTACCAGCAATTGATGAAGCTGTCGAGTAAAAAAATGATTCAAGAAAGTCTCGCATTATCAGAATTTACGGAATCAGATCATTTGATTTTCGTCGTTCCTCCCCAACATTCTGTGGTAGCTGAATTTAATCAAACGGAGACCTTTACTGCCCATTGGCAAGCACTCAAAGAAAAAGTAGGTCGACAAGATTTTTATGTTGGAATCACTGAAAGTTTCTCAGAACTACCAAGTGGTTGGGTAACGTTCCTAGCAGAAAACAATTATTCCTTATGTGCATTACAACCTATTGCCAGCTTAAGACAAGAAGAACTGTTTGCGCTTGAGACGATGAAACATCTTCGAGCTGGGAGCCAACTTTCTGTGGAAGCAATCAACCAACAAAAAATAGAAACGAAAACAGGTTTTTTACTTGCTGAAAATGAAATGATCCAACGGTTTAATGAAGCACAGTTGGTTGATGCGCTAGAGGGTGCGCAACGTTTAGTTCAATCGGTTTCCTTTGAATTTCAATTTCATCAAAAGCTGCTGCCTCATTACCCAGTACCAGAACCGAAAAATGCTGGTCAGTACCTTGATGAATTGTGCCACGCAAAATTAGCAGAGCGAGTCGAAGAAATCACTCCTGAATATCAAGAGCGTCTAGCATATGAGTTGTCGATTATCCATCAAATGGGCTTTGATGATTATTTCTTGATCGTGTGGGACGTCATGGCGTTTGCTCATCGAGAAAAAATCGTGACTGGCGCTGGACGAGGATCAGCGGCTGGTTCATTAGTTGCATATATCTTGGAGATCACCGATGTCGATCCGTTGCAATATGATTTGCTTTTTGAGCGTTTCTTAAACCCAGAACGTTATACGATGCCAGATATCGATTTGGATATCCCTGATAATCGTAGAGAAGAAGTCTTGAATTATGTCAGAGAAAAATATGGACAATACCATATGGCGCAAATTGCAACGTTTGGGACGATGGCGGCTAAGATGGTGTTAAGGGACGTGGCTCGTGTCTTTGGTTTATCACAAAGCGAAGCCAATCGATGGTCCAAGGCGATCCCTAATCAGTTGAAAATTACCTTACCCGAAGCATATCGGACATCGAAACCCTTAGTGGAGTTAGTTCAGTTAAGTGAAAAAAATCAATTACTATTTAAAACAGCTTCGATTTTAGAAGGATTGCCTCGACATGTCTCGACTCACGCAGCGGGTGTTGTGATCAGTGATAAGAATCTATTAGATCTGGTTCCATTACAAAAAGGATCAGATGAAGCATTTTTAACTCAATATACGATGAATGACGTGGAAGCAATCGGACTACTCAAAATGGATTTTTTAGGATTGCGAAATCTTTCGATCATTGATTACGCATTGAAAGCTATTAAAAAAGTAGAAAAGAAAGAAATTCAATTGAAACAAATTCCTTTAAATGATCCTAAGACACTTTTTCTCTTTCAACAAGGAGACACTACAGGGGTTTTCCAATTTGAATCGGCAGGTATTCGCAATGTTTTACGCCGATTAGGACCAGAAACAATTGAAGATATTGCGGCGGTCAATGCGTTATATCGTCCAGGACCAATGCAAAATATCGATACGTTTATTTCCCGCAAAAAAGGAAAAGAAACGATCCATTATCCTGATGATTCCTTAATGCCTATTTTAAAAAACACATATGGTGTCATCGTGTATCAGGAACAGATTATGCAAATCGCTGCAAAGATGGCTGGTTTTTCTTTGGGCCAATCGGATATTTTGCGTCGAGCAATCAGTAAAAAGAAAAAAGAAGTCATTGACAAAGAGCGGGAACACTTTGTCAGTGGGGCAGTAAGTCAGGGCTATTCGAAAGAAAAAGCGGTCGAAGTCTATGACTATATCGAACGTTTTGCCAATTATGGTTTCAATCGCTCGCATGCGTTTGCTTATTCATTTGTTGGGTTTCAAATGGCGTACCTCAAAGCCCACCATCCAGGCGCATTTTTTGTTAGTTTACTAAATTCGGTTCGACACAATACGACCAAATTAAAAGAATACATCGCTGAGGCAAGAAAGAAAAAATTAAAACTAGCAGCACCTTCCATTAATCAGAGCTATTATGGCTTTGAGCTGATTAATCCAGAAGAGATTCGTTTTGGTCTAACTGCGATCAAAGGTGTCCGAAAAGACTTCATTGAGGATATCTTAAAAGATCGAAAAGAAAATGGCGCTTATCAATCAGTAGATCAATTCTTGATTCGCTTAGATAAACGCTGGCTAAAATTAGAGTTGATCCAGTCATTAGTAGCAGTGGGCGTATTTGATGAATTGGCACCGAATCGAAAACAATTGATGCTCGATTTAGAAGGAAAAATACAAAACATTATTTATAGTGGTGGAAGCTTAGATCTCCTAGGGATCATGGCTTTAAAAGAAGAAGAAGTGGCTGACTATTCTTTAGAAGAAAAGCTGCAATTAGAAGAGGAATATTTAGGCATTTATCTTTCAGGGCACCCAACAGAAGGCTATGAACGCTTGAAATTAGCTAAAAAAATCCGGTTAATTACTGAAGTTATTCCGAAACAAACAGTCAGTGTATTAGTGATGATTAAAAATATCCGTGAAATCAGAACTAAAAAAGGGGAGTTGATGGCTTTTGTTGAAGGAACAGATATCAGTGGAGAAATCACGATCACTGTATTCCCCAAATCCTATCGACAATTTCGTTCATTGTTTGAGTTGAATAAAGTGATCTTTGTTCAAGGACGAACAGAAACGAGTAAATACAACCAAGAGTTGCAATTGATTGGCGAAAATTTTGCTGATCCTGTAGAATTAGAAGAACAATATCAAGATCAGACTTGCTACTTACGAATCAAAGAAGAATTTGATGATCCGCAAACGATGAAACAATTGCAAACTATTTTTCAGAAACATTCTGGGTACATTCCAGTCGTGATGTACCATGAAAAGAATCAGCGGAAAGTAGTGCTGGCAGAAGCTTATTGGGTCGATGGAAGTAAGAGCTTGAAGAGTCAATTAGCTTACTTGCTCCAACCAGAAAATGTTGTTTTCAAATAACTTACGGTAAAATATACTATTTGCTTTCATTTTTTTTCATTTTTTTATCAGTAAATCAAGACAATTGCTAAAAATAATGTTAGAATGTTAGTCGTGGTTAACGCAAAGAAGGTTATTAACCTAAGCATTGCTTAGGATAAAGTATTTTAATGAGGTGAATGATTATTATGAAACGCATTGGAATTTTGACCAGTGGCGGAGACGCACCTGGAATGAATGCTGCTATTCGTGCCGTTGTTCGTAAAGGGATTTATGAAGGGCTCGAAGTATATGGAATCAACTATGGATTTGCTGGATTAGTTGCAGGAGATATTCGTCGTCTAGATGTTGCAGATGTGGGTGATAAAATCCAACGTGGTGGGACATTCTTGTACTCTGCACGTTACCCTGAATTTGCGACTGAAGAAGGTCAATTAAAAGGGATCGAACAATTGAAAAAATTCGGTATCGAAGGTTTAGTTGTTATCGGTGGAGATGGCTCTTACCATGGAGCAATGGCATTGACAAGACGTGGATTTCCAGCTGTTGGTGTTCCAGGAACGATTGACAACGATATTCCAGGAACTGATTTCACAATCGGTTTTGATACAGCAATCAACACAGTTTTAGAATCAATCGACCGTATTCGTGATACAGCAACTTCACACGTTCGTACGTTTGTTATTGAAGTAATGGGACGTAACGCTGGCGATATCGCATTATGGTCAGGTGTTGCCGGTGGCGCAGATGAAATTATCATTCCTGAACATGATTTTGATATGGCATCTGTGGCTAAAAAAATCCAAGAAGGTCGCGATCGTGGTAAAAAACATTGCTTGATCATCTTAGCAGAAGGCGTAATGGGCGGAAATGAATTTGCCGAAAAACTTTCTGAATATGGTGATTACCATACACGTGTATCCATTTTAGGACACGTAGTACGTGGCGGCTCACCTAGCGCACGTGACCGTGTGTTAGCAAGCAAATTTGGTGCTTATGCTGTTGACTTGCTTCGTGCAGGTAAAGGTGGTCTATGTGTGGGTATCCGCGACAATGAAATGGTCGCTGCAGATATCATCGAAACACTAGAAAGCAACAAACACAAACCAGACTTATCACTTTATGACTTAAATAACTCACTTTCATTCTAAGATTGAAAGCCTGTTATTTGAAATTTAAGCTATAGTTAAAAATAGGTATAGCTTGTTATCTTTGTATTTAGGCTTTAACCAGCTTTAAATAAACAAAATTGAATGGGAGAGTTTTGTAAAATGAAAAAAACCAAAATCGTTAGTACATTAGGACCAGCAAGTAATTCAGTAGAAACTATTTCTAAATTGATTGAATCTGGGGCAAATGTCTTCCGCTTTAACTTTTCACATGGTGATCATGAAGAACAATTATCACGTATGACAATGGTCCGTGAAGCAGTTAAAAAAACAGGTAAAGATGTAGGTATCCTTTTAGATACAAAAGGTGCTGAAATTCGTACAACTGTTCAAGGCACAACTGAAGCTGATTTTGGTCGTGCAGGATACATCAAATTTGAAGTAGGAGATAAAACTCGTATCTCAATGGATCCTGAACATGTAGGTTCAAAAGAAAAAATCGCTGTTACTTACCCTGGACTATTTGAAGACGTTCATGTAGGTGGACACATTTTATTCGATGATGGCTTGATCGATATGGAAATCATTGAAAAAGACGAAGCAACTCGTGAATTAGTTGTAGAAGTGAAAAATGCTGGAATGCTAGGATCTCGTAAAGGGGTTAATGCACCAGGCGTTTCAATCAGCTTACCAGGGATTACTCCTAAAGATGCAGATGATATTCGTTTTGGTCTAGATAACGATATCGACTTTATCGCTGCAAGTTTTGTACGTAAAGCGCAAGACGTTTTAGATATTCGTGAAATTTTAGAAGAAAAAGATATGACACACGTTCAAATCTTCCCTAAAATCGAATCACAAGAAGGAATCGACAACATCGACGAAATCATCAAAGTTTCTGATGGTGTAATGATCGCTCGTGGTGACATGGGTGTTGAAATTCCTGCCGAATTAGTTCCAATGGTTCAAAAACGTATCATCAAAAAATGTAATGCAGCTGGTATCCCAGTAATCACAGCAACACAAATGTTGGAATCAATGCAAGAAAACCCACGTCCAACACGTGCAGAAGCTTCTGACGTTGCCAATGCCGTATTTGACGGAACTGATGCAACAATGTTATCAGGAGAATCAGCAAACGGTGACTACCCTGTAGAAGCTGTTGCAACAATGGCTCGTATTGACCAACAAGCTGAAAATGCATTATCAGAATTAGGTACTTTCCAATTAAACGAATTTGATAAAACTGATGTGACTGAAACAATCGGTCTATCTGTAGCACGCGCTGCTAAAAACTTAGGCGTTAAAACAATCGTAGCTGCAACTGAATCTGGTTATACAGCTAAAATGATCTCAAAATACCGTCCAGATGCTGACATCTTGGCTGTTACTTTTGACGAACGTACAAAACGTGGTTTGATGCTTAACTGGGGTGTTTACCCAACAGTTGCTGAAAAACCAACAACAACTGACGAAATGTTTGAATTAGCTGCTCAAAAAGCAGTTGACTTAGGCTTTGCTTCAGAAGGCGATTTGATCTTGATCACTGCTGGTGTACCAGTTGGTGAACGTGGAACAACTAACGTAATGAAAATTCAAATGATTGGTTCAAAATTATTAGAAGCTCAAGGCGTTGGTCAAAAATCAGTCGTTGCAAATGCAGTTGTTGCTTCATCAGCTGAAGAAGCAATCAAAAAAGCAAAAGACGGCATGGTTTTAGTTGTTCCAACAACTGATAAAGAATATATGCCTGCAATTGAAAAAGCAGCAGCAGTTATCGTTGAAGAAGGCGGATTGACTTCACACGCAGCAGTTGTAGGAATTGCACAAGACATTCCTGTAATCGTTGGTGCACAAGATGCAACTTCAACAATCACTGATGGCGAGTTAGTAACTGTAGACTCACGTCGTGGTATTGTATACCGTGGCGAAACAACAGCAATCTAATTGACTTCGCTGATCATCAAAAAAGGATAAGACCTAGTCTTATCCTTTTTTTTCGTTGTTTTTTAGATGAATCATGCGTCAGCCTTCATTTTAACAGAATGATCGTTGTGGTGTTTAAGCTACGTTTTTAAAACGACCTTTTTCTAATGTTACTTAAAGTGTCAATTAGAGAGGAACAAGCAGACTACCGTACAATCATTATTTATTGTTTATTCAAAAGTGTTAATTATTATTCATTTCTATTAATAGCCATTCAATTAAGATTTGTTCTTCTTTTGAGTTTTCATAAATTGTTGGATGACCTCAACCACATTTTCTTGTAAAGGAGTCGGGATTTGCTGAGTACGCTTAGCGAGTGAAATCAGAAAGTGCGGCTGAAGCTGATCGGAAAGTGGGATCGATACGAGATGATCTTCAGGGTGAATAGCAATTTCAGTTAAAAAACCAATCCCGATATTTTCTCGAATCATGCTTTTCAATATGGCTAAGTCATTGCTTTGGTAAACAACTTTAGGTTCAATATGTGCCTGTTTAGCTAACTTTTTAAAAGCTGCAGGATGAACGTAATGCTCGTTCAATAAAACGAATTGTTCAGCTGTTAGGTCGCTAAAAGAAATCGTTTGTCGGTCAGCGAAAGGATGAGTAGGAGCAACAACAATCATGAATCGCTTGTCTAAAAGTAATTCGATCTCTAATTTTTGATCGATAATTGGTTGGGTGGAGCCTAGGATCGCTAAATCGATTCTTCCTTGGTGGATCATGCCATACAAATCTCTCGAGCCACCATCTGTAATCTCAATTTGGTCCATTAGCTGAGATTTGATAAAATAACTGGATAATTTCGGGAAATATTCATTGCCAATGATTGGTGGCATTCCAAATCGTAATTTCTTTTTCTGTAATTGCGTAATCTCTGCTTTTGCCATCTTGATCTCTTGCAAGATAGATTGTGCATGGATAAATAACTGTTTGCCAGCAGGGGTAATCACTAATTCGTGGTGTGAACGATCTCTCGTGATAAGAACTGCGTCAAGTTCTTTTTCCAGGCGCTTAAGTGCGTAAGTGATCGTCGGTTGACTAACTTGAAAGTACTTGGCTACCTTGGTAAAATTCTTTTGCTTGACGATTTGAACATAATATTCGATATCTCGTGTGTTCATAACAAGCGTCTGCTCCTTTTTCTTATAAATATTGTTTATTCTAGTTCATCTTGAATACTTGAGCAAATAAAAACCATCAAGTATGTACGCCACAGAACAACTTGTAGAAGAATTTAGCCGGATAAACGATCAAAACTGCTGTTTTTATACCGTTAGTTATCATTCTTGGTTAGTAAAAATCGTTCTTCTGTAAGAATGATCGAATGTTATTCTAAAAATCATCAGTTAATTTTGGGGTAAACATATAGTTTACGAAACAATAAGGAGAAAAAGTCAAAATTTACAGAGAGTCTTTCACGTAATAGAGAAAAAGTTTAGTTAAAAAAATGGATTCTCTATTTGTTGCGAGTTGCCATGGAAATTTGTTCGTAAATAAAAATAAGACAACATAACGAATAAATAAAAAAATGTTTTTTAATGAAGTGTAAGGTGTCAAGAAAATTTCATTGACAAGGACCTTTTTGCCCTGTATAATTGCTTTTGTTGCTTAGGAGTGATGAAAAATGAAATGGTCCTTACTCGAATTGAGAAAATACCAAGAGACACCGTTAACATTTCATGAGACCCTTGATCTTAAAGCGGAACTCATGGAGCGAGACAATTTAATACTAGATGTTGCGCCTGTTGCAGTCCAAGGGTTAGTCTCAGTTGATAAAAAAGGCTATCTGGTTCATTACACTGTGCAGACGACTCTGACTGTTCCATCTACGCGTTCTTTAGAACCGGTTGAATTACCGATGGACTTTGCTGTTGACGAATTGTTTATGACAAAAGAACAATATCAACTCAGAGATGACCAATTGTCTGCAGAAGAGATTTTGTTAATCGAAGATGCAAAACTTGACCTGACAGAATCAATTGAAGACAACATTTTATTGGCAATTCCGATGCGCGTATTAACAGAGGAAGAAGAACTCGCAACTGACCTACCGAAAGGAACAGATTGGGAAGTCGTTTCCGAAGAAGAATATGAGCGTAGAAAATCAGAAGATGCCAAGACAAAAGTAGATCCTCGTCTTGCAAAATTATCGGAACTTTTTGATGAACCATCAAATGAAGATGATAAAGCGTAAGATTGGAATATATTGCATCAATTAAGGTGCAAGACTTTACAAGGAGGTGTAGCAAAATGGCAGTACCAGCTAGAAGAACATCAAAAGCTAAAAAAGCAAAACGTCGTACACACTACAAATTGACAATCAAAGGTTTAAACGAATGTGCAAACTGTGGTGAAATGAAAAAAAGCCATCACGTATGTGCAAATTGTGGTTACTACGATGGTAAGGACGTAATGTCTAAAGAAGCTTAATACATTTTAATTAGAAAATGTAAAAACCTCAAGGCTAACCATGGAGCCTTGAGGTTTATTTTTTTGTGATACTTTAAAACTTTCCTAGCTCGTCCATTAATATTGAAACAACGTCATAAAAATATATGCTTCTTTGGTTTGCAATAGCGCCATGTTAAGCTATAATGATAGAGATTAGGGAGAACATCCCATATGTAGGAGGAGTTCATATGTCAAAACAACAAATCGGCGTTGTCGGTATGGCCGTAATGGGTAAAAACTTAGCCCTTAATATTGAAAGTCGTGGGTATTCAGTTGCCCTCTTTAACCGTACTGGATCAAAGACAACTGCTGTGGTGGAAGAACACCCAGACAAAAAATTTAAAGCAACTTATTCAATCGAAGAATTTGTCGATTCGATCGAAAAACCACGTCGAATCCTTCTAATGGTAAAGGCTGGTCCGGCAACGGATGCAACCATCCAAGAATTACTTCCGCATTTAGATAAAGGAGATATTTTAATCGATGGAGGAAATACTTTCTTCAAAGACACGATTCGTCGGAATGAAGAACTAGCTAACTCTGGTATCAACTTTATCGGCACAGGTGTATCAGGTGGGGAAGAAGGAGCCTTAAAAGGACCTTCAATCATGCCTGGTGGGCAAAAAGAAGCCTATGAATTGGTTGCGCCAATCTTAGAGCAAATCTCTGCTAAAGCAGAAGACGGGGCCCCTTGTGTGACTTACATCGGTCCTAATGGTGCTGGTCATTATGTCAAAATGGTTCATAACGGCATCGAATATGGCGATATGCAATTGATTGCAGAGTCTTATGACTTGATGAAAAACATCTTAGGCTTATCAGTTGAAGAAATGGCTGACATCTTTAAAGAATGGAATCAAGGTGAGTTAGACAGTTACTTGATTGAGATCACTGCAGATATCCTAACAAGAAAAGATGATGAAGGAACTGGGAAACCAATCGTTGATGTCATCATGGACGCTGCTGGTAACAAAGGAACAGGAAAATGGACGAGCCAAAGTGCGTTAGACCTAGGTGTTCCTTTACCATTGATCACAGAATCTGTTTTTGCTCGTTACATTTCAGCGTACAAAGACGAACGTGTCCAAGCAAGCAAAGTGCTAACCCGCACGAATGAGTTTTCATTTACTGGAGATAAAAAAGAGTTAATCGAAAAAATCCGTGAAGCATTGTACTTCAGCAAAATTATGAGTTATGCACAAGGTTTTGCTCAATTACGTGTTGCTTCTAAAGAATATGGTTGGGATCTGCCATTTGGTGAAATTGCTAAGATCTGGCGCGCTGGGTGTATCATTCGTGCTCGTTTCTTACAAAAAATCACTGATGCGTATGACAAGGATTCTGATATCGAAAATCTTTTATTAGATGATTATTTTGTCGACATCACCAATAAATACCAACAAGCAGTAAGAGATGTAGTCGCACTAGCTGTCCAAGCAGGCGTTCCAGTACCAACTTTTTCTTCTGCGATTGCTTATTTCGATTCTTATAGAGCAGAACGCTTACCGGCAAATATTATCCAAGCGCAACGTGATTATTTTGGTGCGCACACCTATGAACGGGTAGATAAAGAAGGAATCTTCCATTATTCATGGTATCATGAAGAGTAATCTTTTCGCTTCATGAAGATGAAGAAAAATAAAAGATGACATGAGAGCTGGAGTCAACTGAAAAGAGAAGACTTCAGCTCTTTTTAAAAATTGTTATCCATGATAAAATGGTTATAGATTTTTAAGTAGATTATCGGTATAATAATAGAGTTTTGAAAAGCCCGTAGAATAGAAAGGAAAAAAATTGATGAGTAATATTCTAATCATTGAAGATGAGAAAAACTTAGCTCGGTTTGTCGAGTTAGAATTAAAGCATGAAGGCTACAATGCAGAAGTACATTACAATGGCCGTACAGGATTAGATGCAGCGTTAAACAATGAATGGGATGCTATTTTATTAGACTTGATGTTACCAGAATTAAATGGACTAGAAGTATGCCGTCGTGTCCGTCAAGTAAAAAATACACCAATCATTATGATGACTGCTAGAGACTCAGTAATTGATCGTGTCTCAGGATTAGATCATGGTGCAGATGACTATATCGTTAAACCTTTTGCGATTGAAGAATTATTAGCTCGTTTACGTGCCTTATTACGTCGTATCGACATTGAAGGAGACAAGAATGTAGCGAAACAAACAACGATCACCTATCGTGACCTAACGATCGAAAAAGAAAATCGTGTCGTACGACGTGGCAGTGAAGTCATTGAGTTAACAAAACGTGAATATGAATTGTTACTTACTTTGATGGAAAATGTAAATGTTGTATTAGCCCGTGATGTTTTACTAAACAAAGTATGGGGATACGAAACAGAAGTCGAAACGAATGTTGTGGATGTCTATATTCGTTATCTTCGTAATAAAATTGATGTTCCTGGAGAAGAAAGTTATATCCAAACTGTCCGTGGAACAGGCTATGTGATGCGCTCGTGATAAAACCGAAAAATTCTGAAAAAAGAGAACTTAAAGGTCCCTCCTTGACAATCAAGTGGGCCTTTGCAAGTTCTTTCTTTATATTCGTTGTTTTTACCATTTTTGCGGTCATTACGTATAAGTCTTCAATCAATCTAATCGTGGCAAAAGAGCGAAACAATGACGAACGAACGATCTCAGAAGTCGCTTCACGATTAGCCAATGCAAATGAAGAGCTGACATTAGTCAACACTTACCGCAACTTAACAAATGCAGAAAATAATACGAGCATCAGTGACACATCAATCATTGAAGGTAATTTGATGAAAATCGATTCGTTCATTTCTGAATTAGGACAATCTTCAATGGATCTATATGTCTATAACTTAGATGAAAAATTAATTTTTAAAACGCATGAAAAAGATCGTTCATTGATCCAAACAACTAGAAAAGTGCCAACGATCGTTACGTTAGATGGCAAAACTGGTTTTCTTTCTGTCCAGCCGATCTATTCTAAAGAAACGAGAGAAAAGATTGGTTATGCTCAAAGTTTTTATGAACTTTCATCTTTTTATGATATTCGGAACAAGTTATTATTGACACTCATCGTATTAGAAGTTGTTTCCTTGATTTTAAGTAGTATACTCGGGTTTTTCTTATCCTCTTATTTCTTAAAACCATTAAAGGTCTTACGAGACACGATGGATACGATTCGTAAAGACCCACAATCAGATATTCATATGCCGGAAATCGATACGAATGATGAACTAGCTGATCTTGCTGAAATCTTCAATGAGATGCTTGATCGCATGCGTCTTTATATTGAACAGCAAGAACAATTTGTGGAAGACGTTTCTCATGAATTAAGAACTCCAGTAGCAATCATTGAGGGACACTTGAGTTTATTGAATCGTTGGGGGAAAGATGATCCTGAAATCTTAGAAGAATCACTAGCTGCAAGCATGCAGGAAATTAGCCGAATGAAGAGTTTGGTTCAGGAAATGCTTGATCTTTCCAGAGCAGAACAAGTGGATATGCATTATGCGAATGAAACGACATTAGCGAAAGAAGTCACTTACCAGGTTTACAATAACTTCAAAATACTATATCCAGATTATGTCATTACTTTAGATGACGATTTAGCAAAAGAAGTGACTCTGCAAATTTATCGTAACCACTTTGAACAGCTAATCATTATTATTTTGGATAATGCAGTGAAGTATTCAACCAATCGAAAAGAAGTGCATATTTCGATTTCTTCTACATTGAGCGAATTTGAAATTGCGATTCAAGACTTTGGAGAAGGCATACCACAAGAAGACCTTAATAAGATTTTCAATCGCTTTTATCGTGTCGACAAAGCCAGAGCACGAACAAAAGGTGGTAATGGGTTAGGCTTATCCATCGCTAAGCAATTGGTTGAAAATTATAAAGGAAGAATCAATGCAGAAAGTGTCGTTGGGCAGGGTACCATTTTTAGGATCTTTATTCCGATTGTAAAAGAAGAAAACAAGTAAAGGGGGTTAACTTTACTTGTTTTTTTTATTCAAAAAACAAACAATATAGGGAAGTGCTCGAATTTATAAAAAACGTAAATACGCGGAACCGAACTTTTGTATCTAAATTGGTGTTAAACGCGCTGAAAAAACTATAAAAAAACGTCAAAATACTAATTATCGAGAGGAATATTCGCTTTTAAAAATTATAGTGAAAAATATGTTTTTTTCTATTGCATTTTTCGACAGTCCTTGATATATTATTATTTGTTCTGATAAAGCGTGATGAATTTCACTTTAAAATTTGTTGAAAAAACATATTGACGATGAAAAATCACCATGTTATAATAACGAAGTCGCTTGATTAAGAAGTGACGAAAAGATTGAAATATCAATGAAAAAAGTTGTTGACAAATAACAATTTAAATGATATGATAATCAAGTCGTTAAGAACGCGGCAAACAACTCAGTCAAAAAAACTTGAAAAAAGTTATTGACAAAACCTTAAGAAAATGTTAAGATATAAGAGTTGTTGAAAGAAAAATGTAGACCTTTGAAAACTGAACAAAGCAAAGACAAACCAAATGTGTAGGGCGTCTTGATTGATTCAAGACAACAAACATTTTTAACAAGCAAGCAATATGCTAGCAAACAATTGAGCTTAACAATCGTAAGATTGTACGAACTTTTTATGAGAGTTTGATCCTGGCTCAGGACGAACGCTGGCGGCGTGCCTAATACATGCAAGTCGAACGCTTT